>CAYXKS010000051.1:0-15248 GCA_964465725.1 uncultured Bacteroides sp.
GAACATTTCTCCGCTCTCCACCGCCTCCCGAACAAAAGCTGACTTTTCCGATGCCTTGTTTAAGCAAGCCAAAAGCTTTAAAAGTTTTTCCCGGTCTGCCTGATACTCCACCAGCGCATACTGCAGGGGCATATGGTTAATCCTGCCGCTGTCATCTTTCGTTGCATAGGTTGCTAGAAAGGCAAAGGGGAATTCTTCTTCCCTGCCATTCTCCACAAGATGGAAGAAAATGCGCTCCGGCACACGCAGCTGCTGGCTCTGCTCCGCCAGATACATGGCGACTGTACCCTGATATGCCGCAATCTCTCTTCGGAAAATATCATGCAGTACGGCAAACGCCCTGCCGATCCATTTATCATCCAGATACTCGGCGCCGATCATGAAGGGAACTGCTGCCTCCAGCTTCGCTGCGGTATCTGTGTCCAAAACCACTTCTGTCTTTTCCCTGGAAAGTTCCAGCTCCGGCAATGACGTCAGACACCGGAAATAGCTTTCCGCTACCTTACACAGAAAACGCATAGAAATATCCGCGTCTGACGGGCATCCTTTTAAGCCGAGCAAATACCATGCATACTCTTTATCTCTCTTAAATTCTTCCTGCCACGCCTGCAGTTCACTTGAAAGCACGCCTCCTTCTTCCAGATAAAAGCTCTTGTCCGTTATAATAAATCTCATCTTTTGCCCAATACCTTCCTTCGGTTTCTGACACACCGCTTTTCTGTGTTCATTATGCTTTACGTCTTTATCTTCCACAATTCAATATTTATCAATCATTTCGCGTGCCTCATCCCTGCGGTTAAAACCGTAGCTTTATTGGCCGGATGCCTTGCTGCAGAGTGTAAGGCGGCGTGAATAGTAACTCCCTGCGTTACATGTCCTGGACTGTGTAATGACTTTTTGGTTATGGTTTTTATTCAAGATCAAAAAGTTCGTCAAACGTGATCATGAAATTGGGGAACATAACAACTTGCAATTCATCCTTATTCTGTTCTATAATGGTTTTATAAAGATATGGATAGGCCGTATCATCTTCTTTCCAGTCAAACATATAAATTTCAACTTGTTTTTTACGCCAATCCACAATCCAGTATTCAGAAACACCCACCTTACAATATGTCTGCATTTTTTCATTGCGGTCACATTCCTCTGTCGAGTCAGATAATACTTCCATGACAAAACGGGGAATGCCAGTAAATGATACATTTTTTCTGTCGCGCATATTACAGATGATAGAGGCATCAGGTATAACAACTTTATCATCATTTTCACGCCACTGATACTGAACGCTATCTCCAAACACACGGCACAGGCTGTCCTTAATCTGGCTGCCAATTTTTATGACAAAATTATGGATTACCATTGAATGCTCAAGGTAAGTTTTACCCATGTCTTCTATTGGTAAAGTATTCATCCAGCAGCCCCCTGACTGTTTTGAGTTATAGTAAACGACATAACAAACTTCTGTTTCCGTCTCTTGTCGAAGCCATATACGGAAGCTTCTACAAGGCCGAAAACGAAATTTTTAATGTCGTTAACTATAACAGCTATATGTATTATACTATGACCACAATTTAGAGACAAGATTTTAGCTGAAAGAATATGGATGCTTTTACAGCTCCGTTACTATTCACGGTGCCTTGCACCCTGCTGCAAGGCATCCGGCCGATAAAGTTACGGTTTTAGGCATCCAGCCCCTCGCCGAAGGCGACTTTTCATGGGCTGGATGCGTTACAGTTCGCGGACGGTTAGGCCGTGAACTGTAACAGATTTTCTTTAGTTTAGGTTTTAGATTGATGCGTTTATCCTAGGCACAATACCAACATCCTTACAAAAATACTCGCCTGATAAACCAAAGAGAACCGCAAACCATAGATAAACACCAAGGTTGAGGTTCTCTATAATAATTGGATTTTATACTTTAATCAGACTGTGAATAGTTCAGAATATTCTTAATTCCCTGCCTGAAACCCGTATGCTGCATCCGCCCGATATGCTGCTCCAGCAGCGTTGTGTCTGCGCACAGGTACATAACCTGCTTGTCTCCATAGGAAAGCCGACCAATACCCAACCGCTCTTTCTTCTCATCTTCCGTTTCCATGAAGATCTTCCCACGGCATTCCTGTATCACATAATCGATATCCTCAATATAACTTTTCAATTCCCTGGCCTGTCCGCTGCCAACACAATAAACCGCACCGTCTGCACCTTTTTCTCCAAGAGCATAAAATATTTCCGCTGCATCTCCACTGTAAAGATAATCCCACATCTGTTCCCCCGGTGTAAATGCTGTCGGTTCTCCGTTCCAAATCTTCCTTACGGCGCTCATAACCATGCTCCCTGAACCGTCGTAAGGTCCATAGACGCTTAGAATCCTCGTCCAGATATGCCTCATCTTTTTCTGCCTGCAGACAACACGGCTCATCTGTCCCGCACACAACTTCGCCATGCCATACCCATTCTCCGGATTTGCAGGTACATCAGGTGTCAGCTTGCCTGTCACCCGGCCGTACTCTGCCTGCGATCCCGCCCCGATAAAAGTATGGCATCCCAATCGTTCGGCCAGCTCCACTGCATCCAAGGTATACGCAATGTTGTCAGTCTGCAAACGCATATCATTTCTGGCCTCCCCCACAGTGCCGCTCCATGCGAAATGATAAAAAACATCGTACGGTTCCACTAAATGAACTGACTGGAACAATTGTCTATAATCACACAAATCGGCCTCGATAACCTGCACAAGAGCAGAATCCGGAATATATTTGATTCTTGCGGATCCCTTATGGCAGACTGCGAGAACTCTTATGTTCTCCTGTATACATTTCTGAATCAGTGCCATACCGATTGCGCCGGTCGGACCGGAGATGACTATACTTTTCATGACTTATTATCCTTATCTGGTAACAGTTCAGCCTTCAATGCCATTAATTTAAGCCGGACGCTACCCAACCGACAGAAACTCTCGCATCTGCTTCTCCATAATCTGTTCCACAGACTTTCCATCCTGCCATGCAGCGCTCCACTCCACAATCATCTCCATCGCTTTCTCCACATTCCAGACCGGCTTCCACCCAAATGTCTTCTTCAGCTTAGAGCAATCCAACTTCAGGAAATTAGCTTCATGCGGCCCGCCGTCATACTCATTTTTCCATGTGATCTGTTGGCCCGTTGTCTGCTGCCACTTATCGCAGAACAATGTCACCAGCTCTCCCGTCGTATAGCAGTCGGTTTCATCCGGCCCCACATTGTAACTTCCTTCATAGGCCAAATCTTCATACTGCTTTGCCGCAATCATCAGATAAACCGCTATCGGCTCCAATACATGTTGATATGGTCTTATAGAGTATGGGTTTCTTACAATGATATCCTGTCCATTTATCGCTGCCCTGATACAGTCCGGAATGATCCTGTCCACCGCAAAATCTCCGCCGCCGATCACATTGCCCGCTCTCGCCGTAGAAATTGCAGTCAAACACATGTTCTTTTCTTTTTTATCATCGCATCCCTCACAGGAAATATCCTGTTCCATCGCACTGCAGCCTTTACCGCCAACAGCATCCAGCGATCTTTCTTTGCGAACCACAGCTTTCTTAAAAAAAGAATTTCTATAACTGCTTGTCACCAACTCCGAGCAGGACTTCGAATTCGAGTATGGATCATACCCGTTTAATTCTTCGTTTTCACGGTATCCCCACTCCCACTCCCGGTTGAGATACACCTTATCCGTTGTGACATTCACAAAGGAACGGACACAGGAATGTGTACGGACACATTCCAGAACATTAACTGTCCCTATCACATTCACTTCATAAGTATATACGGGATTCTTATAAGACTCCCGTACAATAGGCTGTGCTGCCATATGAATAACAATTTCCGGTTGAACATCGTCAAAAACCTTCTGCAAATGTCCCAAATCTCTGATATCGCCTGTCACAGAATGAATTTTTGCATCTATACCACTTAATACATAGATGCTTGGTTCCGTCGGCGGCTCCAACGCATATCCGGTCACCTGCGCCCCCACCTGCAGCAACATGGCACACATCCAGGTCCCCTTGAAGCCGGTATGCCCGGTCACAAGAACACGCTTCCCCTGATAAAATTCCAATCCGAAATCAAACATAATGTTCTCTCTTTTCTTAAAATATATGTTAAAGTGATTCAAGATGGTCGGATTCACTCACGGCCTCAATCAATGTCCTTGCCATATAATCGATCATTTCATCTGTCATGCCCGGATATACACCGATCCAGAAAGTATCTTCCATAATCCGGTCTGTATTGGTCAGTTCGCCGACCACACGATAGCCTTCCCCTGCCACCCGCATCTCGTCGAAGCACGGATGTTTCGTCAGATTGCCCGCAAACAACATTCTTGTCTGGATACCGTGATCCTCCATATACTGTACGACATGATTGCGGCTGACCCCCTCTTTGCAGGTAATCAGAAAACCAAACCAACTGGGATTGGAGTTCTCACACGCAACAGGAAGAATCAGCTTATCCAAAATATAATCTTTCTCGTCTGCAGCCATCAGATTTGCCTTCAGACGGTCAAAATTATGTCTTCTCTTCTCCACAAAAGAAGGAAATTTCTCAAGCTGTGCACAACCAATCGCCGCCTGCATATCGGTTGCCTTCAGGTTATACCCGAAATGAGAATATACATATTTATGGTCGTACCCCAGCGGCAATTCCCCATACTGCCTGTCAAAACGGTGGCCGCACAGATTGTCATGGCCGGACGGGCACACACAGTCCCTCCCCCAATCGCGGAAGGAACGGATACATTTATTTAAAACCGGATCATCCGTATAGACGGCGCCGCCCTCCCCCATCGTCATATGATGTGGCGGGTAGAAACTGGAAGTTCCGATATCCCCAACCGTCCCCGTCAACCTTGTCTTGCCATCAATCGTGTACTCCGATCCCAGCGCATCGCAGTTATCCTCCACCAGCCACAGATCATGCTTCTTACAAAAGTCACTGACCGCTTTCAGGTCGAAGGGATTACCCAGCGTGTGCGCGATCATAACCGCTTTAGTCTTGTCTGACAGCGCTTCCTCCAGCCTGCTCACATCAATATTGTACTGCGGTATCGTCACATCCACGAATACCGGAACCGCTCCGTACTGAATGACAGGCGCCACCGTCGTCGGGAAACCCGCCGCCACCGTGATGACTTCATCGCCTCTCCTCACAGCACGCTCCCCCAGAAGTGGAGACGTCAGTGCCATGAAGGCGATCAGATTCGCAGAAGATCCCGAGTTCACCAGCGAACAATAGCGAACTCCCAGATATTCCGCCATCTGCTTTTCGAACCGGTCCGTATACCTCCCCGCCGTCAGCCAAAACTCCAGTGCACTGTCTACCAGATTGACCATCTCCGCACTGTCATATACCCTGGATGCGTAGGGAATCCGCTGTCCCTCCTCGAAAGGTTTTCTGACATTATGATATGTCTCGCAATATTCTCTGACTAAATTCAGGATCTGTTCTTTTGCCTGCTGCTCATTTTGTTGACTCATGGTTTTCTCCTGTCTCTTAATATGATACTACGTCATAATTTGTTATGCAGTTTATGATAGTTGTCGTTTATGATATCTCTGATAACTATAGTTAACAACATTGGAAATTTCGTTTTCAGCCTTGCAGAATTCTTCGTATATGGCTCCTGCAGAAGCCGTAAAACAGAAATTTGTTATGTCATTTACCATAATTCATGACTCCCATATTTTCCAGGCAGCCCGTCCGCTGCTCCACAATCCCTCCAGATATGCTCTGTCATGCACGGTATCCATCGGTGACCAGAACCCCGGATGCCTGTATGCTGCCATCTGCTGATCCGCCGCCAGCCTTTCGAAAGGCGACGCTTCCAGCATCTCCGAACCGTCTCCCAGATAATCAAAGATCTCCCGGTTCAGGACCATGAATCCGGCATTGACCCACGACTGGTCTTTCCGCGCCTTTTCCTTAAAGCTCTCTATATTGCCGTGGTCGTCGATCTTGATCGCACCGAACCGTCCCGCCGGCTGCGTCGTCGTGATCGTCGCGATTCTGCCATGCTCCCTGTGAAACGCAAGAAGCGCAGGAATATCCACATCCGCTACCCCGTCTCCATAAGTCAGCATAAACGTCCCGTCGTCACCGATATAATCCTTAATCCGCAGAATCCGTCCGGCTGTCAGGGTTTCCAGCCCGGTATTCGCCAGCGTGATCCGCCAGGGCTCCGCGGTGGAATTGTGATACTCTCTCCGTTTGTCTTTCAGATGAAAAGTGGCATCCGACTGGTACATATAATAATGGACAAAATAATCCTTGATGATATGTCCCTTGTAACCGCAGCACACTATGAAATCATGGTACCCGTATGCGGAATAAATCTTCATGATATGCCACAGAATCGGCTTGTCCCCGATCTCCACCATGGGCTTGGGCTTTAATACCGACTCTTCGCTGATCCTGCTGCCTTTTCCGCCCGCCAAAATTACTACTTTCATAAATTTACTATTTTCCTTTTCCTGTATCTTGCAGCATCCTGTTATCCGTCAACTTGATTTCTCATCCGGCAAATATATCAGTTCAACCTTCAGCTTCACTGGTACGGACTTTGTAGCAAGCGCAAAGTCCTGGGCTGAACCATTACCAGCAAATAACGTCCTGCTACAATCATTGTCACCTGCTGCCGGATATCAGGAATGCCTTCACTTCGCCCAGGGCGCAATTCCCGCATTCCACAGATTCTCCATATTCACCCGGTCGCGGTATGTCTCCACCGGTGTCCAGAATCCCTTGTGCTTGTATGTTGTCAGTTGTTCCTTCTCCGCAAGATTGTCAGTCAGCAATTTCTCCAGACTGTAATCGCCCTGCAGGACATCAAACACCTTCCTGTCCAGCACATACAGGCAGGCATTGGTCCATGCCTCATTCACCGGTTCATTCCTCTGTATCTTCCTGATCAGCCCCATGCCGTCGATATCCAGCGCCTCATTACGCCCGGTCGGCCTGGCCACCGCCATTGTCGCAACTTTTCCCTGCTCTTGGTGGTATTCAATCATCCTGCCCACATCAATATCGAAAAGGCAATCTCCCGATACCACAAGGAACATGTCTTCATCGATATATTCCCGTATCCGCGCAACACGCTGTCCAGTAGCGGAATACAACCCAGTATCCACTACCGTGACTTTCCAGTCCTCCGTGCGATTCTTGTGAATCTGGATGGTATTGGTCTGCAAGTCTACCGTAATATCGGACTGATAGATATAATAATCCATAAAGTATTCTTTAATCATATCCACTTTATAGCCGCCGCAAATGATAAATTCATTCAGGCCATATGCAGAAAAACTCTTCATGATATGCCACAGCATGGGCTTCCCGCCGATTTCCGCCATCGGTTTCGGGATTCCTTCCTGCTCGTTACTGATCGTACTTCTCTGGCCGCCTGCCAGGATTACTACTTTCATTCCATCACCTCATATGATCCATTTTACTGCTGTTTGCTTATAAATGCTATACTCTGTTTCCTATAATTTATTCTGTAAATACTCTTCCCGCGGAAGAAACGGATACATATCATCAATTTCCGGCGACACAATCCTGCCGTCCGGCAGTACTTTCGACGATACCTTCGGTTCAAAATTCTGCTCCGGATCAACGACCACTTCACACAGGACGGGGCCATCTGTTTCCAGAACTTTGCGCATCCTGCCAGGAATGTCTGCCAACGCGTCTATCTTCTCATAGGGTATCCCATATGCATACGCGATTTTCTCCATATCCGGAAAACTCAGCCCGTTCCCGTCACACACACCAACAAGCGGCGGCTCAAACAGGTTTCTCTGTGTCTGCCTTATGGAATGATACCCGTTATTATTCAGAATAAAGATCTTCAGATTCAACTGATTGTATACAACCGTCTGCAGTTCCTGAAGATTCATCTGGAAACTGCCATCGCCATCCATGCAGATCACCCTGCCGCCATGTTCCGCTACCGCACAACCAATCGCTGCCGGAAATCCATATCCCATGGCAGCGCAGCCCGAATTGGTAAACAGACGCTGATTCTTCTTCATCTGCATGGCCTGAAAAGTGATCACACAGGCGCTTCCGTTGCCACAGACCACCTTATCTCCCTCCTCCAGACATGCAGAGAATCTGTGAATAAAGGCATAGGGGTTCAACGGTTTCTGCCTGCCGAAATAAGCCGGCCGTGCAGCCGGATACTTTGCATTCACATTCCTGCACCACCGGATCCAGTCCTGGTGATTGCCGGTCTCCGGAACCTTATCGGCAATATCTCTCATCACATCGGCCACATCGGCATGTATCCTCATGTCAACATTGACCGTCGGCTTATGTAGTTCCGCCTCGTCTATGTCCACCACAATCTTGTAGGCATTCTTCGCGAATTCTTTAAAATTATAGCCAATCTGCCGGATATTCATGCGGCACCCAAGCACCAGCAGCAGATCACTATTCTGAACAACAAAATTGCCTCCCCGCGTGCCCACACTTCCTGGTCTGCCACAGTAAAGCGGGTGCTCGTCCCACAACAGATCATGCGCATTCCACGCAGTCACTACCGGGATCTGTAACACATCAATGCATCTGAGGAAATCCTCATATGCCCCCGACAGACGCACACCGGTTCCTGCCAACACCACCGGCCGCTCCGCATCTCTGATTTTCTCTGCAATCCAGCCCGTCAGGCGTACATCATAAGAAGGCTCCTCATGAATGTTCATCATCTCCATTCCGCTCATGGAATCCACAGTCTCTTCTTCTGGCACAAATCTCTTCAGATCTTGCTCTTCTACAACCGCCGCCTGTACATCCAACGGAATATCCAGCCATACAGGACCTTTTCTGCCGCTGTTGCACAGATACCATGCCTTTTCCATATGATATCTGATCTCTGTCGGCTCCGTTATCATATAAGCATATTTCGTCATGCCCTTTACGCAGTCCACAATCTGAAACTCCTGGTCCCCTAGCTGCCGCAAAGGCACGGAAGTAGACCATGTGGTCGTTTCCCTTTTCACCTGACCCGAAATCACAAACATCGGAATGGAATCCTGCCAGCCACCTACAACTCCCGTGATTGCATTGGTCCCTCCGGGACCGGAAGTCACACAGACTGCCGCCACCCTTCCCGTCAGACGCGCATACCCTTCCGCCGCGATAGCACACGCCTGCTCATGATGATTATAGGTGCAATGCAGCGCCTCATGGTGCCCTATCGCATCGTTCAGGTGCATCGCCCCGCCGCCTGTGATGGTGAACACATCTCTGACCCCATGGTCTGCCAGAAACTGTGCTACATAATTTGAGACCTTTACTTTCATATCCATATCCGTGCCTTTCTCTGTATACTTTCGTTACACATCAATTATTGTCTGTTCCCATACTCTGTCACATTTGCACCTCATATCTTTCCAGACACAAACGTTCTGTGAAAAGAACGTTATAAGTATCGATACCAGCCCCGATTTGAGCAAGCATCCCACGAAGTTTCCGCTTGCCACAGTCCAAGATGTGCGCATCTCTATTTATACAAAGTATCCGTGATATACTCCAACGTAAACCCAAGTTCTCCGAGCCGCCCGATGCTCTCTGCCACGTCCTGATTAATCTCCTGCGCTTTCTCCCGGCTAAAGGAATGATCCATATTCGGATTCACATAGTTGGGTGCATCTGCTTTCACGTATCCATCGAATCCCGCAAGCGCCACACTCACTGCTCCTGCCTCGCGCAGCAATTTAAACAGCATAATCATCGGGTTATCCACGATCAGTGCCTGCTCATCGAGAAGCGCACTGTAGTTGAATACATAGTCAAACGCCCCGGAAGCCTTCGTCACATTGGATGTAGCAAGCGTGATCAGCTTCTCCCGGCTCTGGCTGAGTTTCGTTGACAGCGGCACATATCTTTTCGCATTGCTGATAAAGACAGCATCTACCGGAAGTCCCGCCGGCACAAAGTTGATCGCAATCTTAACAAGATTCTCCGCACCTTTCTCCTCCAGATAAGCCTCTATTCTGTTTCTCTGTTCAATCACGTTCTTGCCCGGAGCAAACAGTAGAATGTTCCTCCCATGAAGCCAGTTTTTCAGATGTATCCTGTCCTTTCCGTCATCACACTCTGTCTTCTGGTACTCCACATATAACTGTTCTGCATACTCCCTATCGTACAGAAGCTTCCTGGAATCTTCCAACTTATCCAGTATTTCATTGATCGATTTGATGGACAACTTTTTCTTATCCATTAGATATGTCACATAGTTCGGATGACAATCTTTCGATGCCGACAGGAAAAACTTGAACGAGTATCCCCACGGGATCTGTTTATACAGCTCCAGCATGGTCACATCGATTGCCTCCAGCAGCTGGCTGCAATGGTATTGCTTCCCCAGATTATCGTTCATATAAGTCGCAAGCAGTTCGAGCGGCGCGTTTCCGGCACTTTTTCCCATCCCGTACAGCGTCCCGTCAATGACCACCTCCCGCTCCAGACGGGGCAGTTCCATAACTTCGATACAGTTTGCATAGGCAAGCTGGAAGTTATTGTGGGAATGATACCCCAGGCCAATCGTCGTTTTCATATGCTCATTTACAAATTCAAAGTAGTGCATCAGACGGTTCTTGTGAAAAAGTCCATATGTATCCACCAGTGAGAAAGCATACGGCTCCAGTTCATTCACCAGACGGATCAGATCCATCAGTTCTTCATCATTATAACTGGTAATGGATACCGCCTGTGCGAAAACCTTATAGCCCAGTTCCTTTACTTTCCTACAGAATTCGATGGCGCCCGCTTTCTTCTCTTTCTTGAAAATAACACGGATGCCGTCCATGAAGTTTTCTGCCACCGGAATCAGCTTATCAATACCGCATGTCCCGTAATCAATCATCCCGACAATCATAGACCTCCCCTTCGGCAGCCCTGTGAAGGTCTTGTCAACAGACACCGCGTCCGGAAAAATCGTGCGGTTCGTGTCGTATTGTCTTGATTCATTCAGGAAACCGACTTCGATGATATCGATCTGTGCACTGACAAGCCTCTCAAATATATTCACAATATTATCATGTCCGAACTCCCAATCGTTCAGGTACCCGCCGTCACGCAGGGTACAGTCCAATAAACTGATCTTTGACATACTACTAATTCTCCTACTTAATCTTCCCAAAACACTTCTCAATCCGCTCCACCATCGTCTCCCAGGAGAACGCTGCTGCCTGGTTTCGGATATTACTCTCCCAATCCACATCCTGGTCTTTCAGGTAGAAATCTTCAATCGCCCCGGCTATCGCCTGTGCATTCCCGGCCAGTACACAAAAGATTCAAATACAAATTTTCCTTAAACGGGAACTGTATCTATTCTAATATATTACCATCAATCCTTCAAGATTTAGTTGTTTTACATAAACGGCAGATTTAGCTATTTGGCATAAAACATCTCCTCTCAGTCCCGGTCTCGTGCAATAAACTGGCAAAAAATATTATTTTCCGTATCATAACTAAAATAATTATATACCAGATCCTCCTGTCCCTGCAGTTGAGGCAATTCTCGATTTGCATAGATTTCCATTGTTCCCGTCATCTCGCTTCCCAACACCATCAGATGATCTGAAAAAATGATTTCCGATAACTCCTGCAAAGGAGAATATAATCCCACAGCCAAAAAAATAACCAGCATCGTTACTGACAAATTGCTCATCCTGTCCTCTTTTCTTTGCCAATGAAACATATTGTCCGTCAGATGATTATTCAGGAACTTTATGATCAATATATAAAGAACAAACAGAGCTGGTATACTGCACCGCATTACCCAATCATTAAATCTTCCCATGCGAAAAACCGGTATAATCGTCAAACTCAGCACCGCAATATAAAAGCAGGCATTTTTCCTGTTCTCCCCAAAAATACACCCGCAATACAACAACACCATGCAAACTATAAATACAATATAAATTCCGGCTTTTCCTTCAAAATCTGCCCTCCTGAATCCTATCGCAGCGGGTTTTTCCGACAGAACATTCCCATAATAGTACAATATAAGCACAATACCAAATGTCGAAAATATCAGAAAATTCTGCAAACTGAGAACTTGCTGTATCCATTTTTTCATACATTTTTCCCGATATAACAACAGGAAGGCATACCCAACCGCAAACGGTAATATCCCTGCAAAGGGCAGAATACCAAAAAATGCACATGGCATCAGCAACGCGATATAATGTCGTACCAGATTTTTATGTTCATAGAAAAAAAGCAGACAAAGCCATATGACCAGAACTTGTGGGAATACCCACCTCAACATAACAAAATGGTTTGAATATTGCAGTTGTATATCGTTCTGCCATACAAACCACTGACAGTCTGACAGCATGCCCTTCAATTCAGGATATATCCACCCTGCCACTCTCTGTGCCAGTACCAGTGGCTCATTAAAAAAACATAATAATCCTGCCGATATCCACTGCATATACTTTTTCCTGATCCGCAATATCCGGACCAGGTTCAAATATACCAGTAGTAATCCCAACTCTGCCCATATAAATGTTACTATCTCGGCAACCCTGTATGAATGACATACTTTACCAAACAACGCCGGTATCATATACTGTCCTAAGTAATAAGTGAGCATAGAATGCTCATCTTCATTCGCATAATATACAGGCCAGGATCGGTTGACCAAATCAGATAGGATCGCATTATGTTTCCACCAGTCAGACGATTGTTCCGTAAATCTTCCCCATCCAGCATAATAACCAACCAGCAAGAAAAAAAATAATACCACAAATAAACTGCCTTTCTTTATAGAAAGATTGTCACTCTGTCCTTTGGTATAATCTCGATATAGTGCGACGATACCAAAAAGAAGTGCACTACAACAGACCACCGCAATACACGGCTTTGTCCAGCCAAACAGAAAGATTACAATGGGAATATAAATATAGCCTAAAGATGCCATAAGGATTTGTTTCTTATCAAAAATCAACATTTATCTTTTCCTCTTTTTATTTCTATACAAAACCTGTTTTCATTCAATTGAAATGAAAATCGCATATAGGTCTCCGCCAACTGCGGTCTGTCTTAGTCCATCTGAAAAAGATAGACTAATTTCCCTGCATTTTTATCATACACATCTTCACGTGCATACCCTTTTTGCAGAAAACAATCCGTCAACGTATTCAGATCATCTACATAATTTGCAGCCGCAATATATATCTCCTCCGGCCATTCCCTGCCATAAATCCTGTCAATAAATGATGAATACGCATCAATACTTAGATCCCTGGACCATTCCATGTAAGTTACATGCTCCTCCTTATTCTCATCATAATCCCCATGTTGCCTAATATAGTAGGCAAATCCAGGATCAGCAGCATAATATACGATAGTTGCGTCTTCATAACCTTTTCGCGCATACCACTCCTGAACAACTCCGCGAATGTCCGATTTATAAGAATGATACTTTAGCTTTCCCGTCCAATTATAAACGGTGTAGCAGCCTAACCACCCAAGACAAACCACTGTGAACACCCTTCTCAGCAATGGTACCCCGCCCAAACGCATCCTCGAAAAATCCGGCAATATTGAATAAATCTCCGCGCACACAGCCACTATCAAAATAATCCAAAGTGGAATAAAAAATAAGTTATACCGTCTTCCAAAATTTCCATAAGAGTAAGCTCCGAACTTAACTGCAATATAGTAGACAAGCCAACATAATATATTCGCTATAATCATCATTTTTGTTATCATGTGCCTGCCAAAAATAAGCGCCATCAGACACAAAAACAGTACAAGGATCATAATATTCCTCACTACTGTCTGACTATATATATAAGAAAAAAAGTTCCAATAAAACGTAGCATACAGGCTTTCAAACAGATCATATAAAATTCCCCCTGGAAATTCCGGAATCAGAAAGGAATTTCTCTCCATCTGCTGATGAACCATCTGTTTTCGAATAAAAAAGGTATACAGCGGAAGTGCCGCCGATGTAAGCGCGCCAATATATACGATATTAATAGCGATCGTATTTTTCTTATTCTTCCGCCATATAATATAAAAATATGCCGTAATTGCCATCGCGCCAACCGGAAAAGCAGCTCCATACTGACTGTAGACCGCCAGAATACCAACCACCGTAAAGCAAATCATATTTCTGATGTTGATCTCCTGTATCAGACAGATCCAGAAATAGACCACCCAGCACAGACATCCTAACAACAAACAATATTCTGCGCATTCCTGCCAATAGGAATATAGTTGATAAGTAGTCGAAGCACAGATAACTGTTACTGATGCCGTCCATCCGTTTATCACCTTTTTTACAGATTTATATATACCGGCCATCCCGACCAACCCCATAAGCACACCAAAAAGTCGAAACCATAATTCCGTATCGGACACCTTCAGCCAAAAATACATGAGAATATTGTACAAAGGCGGCTGATATGTCAACAGAATGCGTTGGTACATATTGACTGTACCATCTGCGACACCCGCCATCGGTAATTCCCCAACCAGTATTTTTGAATACCAATATTCAATCGCCTCATCATACCACAAAGCCGAGCCGGTCAACTGATAGCAAGTCACCAACGTAAAAAAGACAAATGCTGTAACTGCAGCGATCTGTTCGCAATATTTTGTTATAAAAGATTTCATAGCTTCCTCCGTCATTCCTTCTATTTATTCCTGATATTCCTACATTTTTTCTTTCAGTTCATAGAAATCACGAAGAGCCTTCCATCCAATTTTAATGATTCTGGGTAAATTTATAGAATTTTTTCCGCCTTGCCTTGGTTTAAAGGTAATCTGCATAAAGCGGATATTTTCTGAATAATACTTGAAATAAACAGTCAGCATGACATTCGGCAGATTATAATCTGCCGGCATTTTAGCAAGATACTCACTGACCAGAGATGTTTTCATTAGCCTGAACGGTGCATTGGCATCAGGAACTTTAATGCCAAAAATAGTATGAAGAATCATACATAAAACTTTCTCCACCAACAAACGCGCTATACCGTCTCCTCGCCTGCTGCGGTTCCCGAGAACGGCATCGTACTGCTTCCGCAGTTTCCAGAATGTTTCAAATTCCGCTGCATTAGTCTGTCCATCGGAATCAGTTTGAAAAATGTATTCTACCCCCCCCCACTCGAACTGCATACCAATAAAGGGCTATAAGTTTTGGTCCATGCTGCTTCTCAGTCTCAGATAAAATCTCC
>CAYXKS010000052.1:0-15104 GCA_964465725.1 uncultured Bacteroides sp.
AGATTGCCATGTTCTGATCACCTCCGTACTTTCCTATTGAACTTATTCTATCATATCATCATTATGTTTGCTATTGCCCTTCAATAGAAATTTACAAATTTGCGTGTTTACAATCTTATCTGTACTGTGCTATGATAATAGAAAGCATATTTTCTTTTATAACAGATCAGGTAATTTCTATATTCTAAGTTTCAGAAAATCCATGCTTTGATTCCTATTTATATTAAAAAGCGGGAGATGCTGAAACGGTTCTCCTGCAGCGGCAGTGTTTCTATGAAGGGATTGTTCCCGGCTAAAATGAACTGCGCGACATCGACTAAGGAGGACATTAGATGAACGGGACAAATGAACAGAATGTACAGCGAAACTATAAGGACACAGTATTTCGTATGTTGTTCAATGATAAGAAGAACTTGCTGAGTCTGTATAATGCGGTTAATGGTACAACATATACTGATGTAGCTGACCTGGAGATCACAACATTGGAAAATGCAGTATACATGAATTACAAGAATGATATTTCCTTTGTATTTGATTTTAGATTAATGATTTATGAACATCAGGCTACCCTGAATCCGAATATGCCGCTACGTGATTTGATTTATGTAACGAAAGTATTGCAGGGAAGAATCAGAAATGAAAATATATACAGTAAAATGCTGGTCAGGATTCCTGCTCCAAAGTTTATTGTTTTTTATAATGGGGTAGATTTTCAGCCTGAACGTCAGATTTTGAGATTATCAGATGCGTTTGAGAAGAGACAGGAGCAGCCGGAGCTGGAATTGACTGTATTAGTTTATAATATTAATCTGGGACATAATACAGAGCTTTTGGAAGCATGTTGGCAGTTGAATGAGTATGCGCAATATGTGGAACAGGTTAGAATCTTTGCAAAGACGATGCCTTTTCCAGAGGCAGTTGAGCGTGCGGTTGATTACTGTATTGAAAATAGAATTCTTGCAGATTTTCTTCTGAAGAATCGTGCGGAGGCGATAGCGGTGAGTATTTTAGAATATGATGAAGAGAAACATTTGCAAAGTGAGCGGGAAGAGTGGCGGAATATAGGTTGGAAAGAAGGAGTTAAAGAAGGTAGGAAAGAGGGCGAAGATCGGCTTTCCAGATTGTTACGAAAGCTTATGAATGACGGAAAAGAGCGCGAAGCGCGGCTTGTCCTCAATGATTGTGAATATCGGGAAAAGCTATACAAGGCAAACAACATTTAGGGATTAAATGGGATTTCTTTTCGTAGTAAAATTATTTACATCCTAAAATTAAATTGCATGTTGTTCCTGACAAAATATAGCCCCGTCCAACCCTGTAAAACAATGGAAAGGACGGGGCATTTCAGTAATTTATGACTGCAAAATCATCATCTTTTAATACTTTCTGGAATTCCAGCAATAATTCTTTGTTTGGAATACAGAGTATTCTATCCCCGAAACTCCCGCGGTGTCACTCCTGTGAACCGCTTGAATTGCTTGGAGAAATAAGAGATATTCTGAAATCCACATCTGGTAGCAATATCGCTGATGTTCAGTCCGGTACCGGCCAGCAGCCGCTTGGCCTCCTCGATCCGCTCGTAGATAATATAATTGGTCAGTGAAAAACCTGTCTCGCGTTTAAAAAGGTGAGACAGATAGTCCGGTGTAAGATATACAAGTGCGGCCAGCGATTCCCTGGTCAGATTTTCGTCCAGATGGGACTGGATATAGTCTTTAATGGTTATGACGGCGGCATCCCGATCGGCGGAATTGATGATACATTCCTCGTATAGATTTAAGGAGGCGGAGATCCATTCCTGTAGATTCTGGATGGAGGAGCAGGCATGTTCCACAGAAAGCTGAGCAATGCGCTCCCGGAATATAGGGAGTACTTCGGCATTGGTGGTTTCCACGCAGCTGAACAGGATCTGCAGAAAACTATAGTAAAAATGGGTCAGAGTATCCTTGGTTGCATGGCGGGAGTACTGCAGGGAATTCAGGAATGAGGACGTTTCGGACAGAAGGCGTTTCGTCTTGCGCTGAAGCAGTAGGTCACTCCAGTCTTTGAAAGAAAAAGAGATATCCGCAGTATTATTTTCCGCCGGGGAAAGCTGTGCCAGGTCAAAGACATGGTTCTCCAGGGAGACATTGCGCTCTGCAGCGGCGGTAAGTTCCATCAGTGTTGCCCGCAGGTCCGTGATTTTACAGCTGTGGGCAGGAATATAGAAATTAAAGGTATTGGGAAATCTCGGGACGAAATCAGCAAACGTACTGCTGCACAATGACAGCAGTTCTTCACGGCTCCGTCCTGCCTCCGGCAGCGGGAGAAAATAGAACTGGCTGTTCATACGTACTACGACAGGGATTTCTTCCTGTTTATAGAAATATTCCCGAACGATATTCTTCAGCAAAAATTCATAGAGATCCTTTTTCAACGGAACCTTATCCATGCCATTGCATTGAATCAAAAGCGGCAGATAAGACAGATCGGCAACTGCGGGATTTAATTTGCGCAGATTCAATTCACTTATAATGTCTTCTCTCTGGCTGGAGACGGCATCCGCAGAGAGATCCATCCAGAATAATTCCCAGAGATATAATTCACTTTCTTTCCAATAGCCTGCCTGCAGGGTAGAGAGTTTAATATTAGCCTGGCGGCGGTATTGTTCCACTGCCTTGGAGACGGCAGCCAGAAGATCTTTCTCGTCTACCGGTTTCAACAGATAGTCGATGCTGGTCAGGCGCATGGCTTTGGAGACATATTCGAATTTGGCATAGGCAGTTAAGAAGATGCATATTGTATCCAGACCGTTCTGACGGATATGGTCCAAGAGCTCCAGACCGCTTCCACCGGGCATTTCAATATCCAGAATCATGATGGCGATCGTATGATTGGCAAAGTATTCCAGCGCCTGTGCCATACTATAGGCACAGAAAATTTGATCAAAGATAAGATCGCTTCTGGCAATCTTCATTCTGGTGCTCTCCGCACTGTAATATTCATCATCCACGATCAATAAATTCATCTCGGGTTCCTTTCCGGAGGCAATAAAGCACAGACTACTGCATCCTGAAATGCATTTCACCATAATTTGGTTTTTATTGTCAAGCGAATTTGTCTATGATGTCCGAATCGTGTTAATTTAAGTCAAGTTTGTTGTCCTGTTTCCGTGAGCGACAGATCAGGTGACTGTTTGCTTCCGGCAGGTTTCTCTTTTCACAAGGGATGTCTCGATTCTGACATGCCAGTGGGGCTGTCCGGGATGTTTCATGCAATGCAGAAGAAGCTGTACGGAAGCAAAAGCCAGTTCCGGTTCACTGGTATGAATCGTCGTGAGCGGAGGCTCCAGCAGAGCGGAAAAGGGCATGTCGTCGAATCCTATTACGGAAATATCATTGCCGGGGATACGGCCCTTGTCCCTGAGCGCGCGCATAAAAGCGGCAGCCAGGGAATCGCTGTCACAGAGAAATGCGGTGGATCTGGGAAAATCATGATCCAGCCAGGCATGAAAGTATTCCAACGTGGATTTTGGGTCATTCAGATTTGTTTCTTCACTGAGATCCAGATATTCTCCGGGTACCAGTCCCTGCCGGCTGATCTCATACCGCCATGCCAGTTCCCGTTCCTGACCGGGGGACATCTGCAGGGAGCGCAGATAGCCGATACAGGAATGCCCAAGTTCCTTGAGGTGAAGGATGGCGGTACGGATACCGGAATGGTTGTCATGAGCAACTGTATTAGCCGGGAAAACTTCCGGGGAGATACCGGTAACGACGAAAGGAATCTCCAGGGATTTATACTGTGTCAGCTGTTCGACAGAAGCGCAGGCGCCCAGCACAATACCTCCGTCTGCCGGAGGACGGTGGAGAAACCCCGGCTCGGAAGGGGCAAAAGGGCCGGAAACCTGATATCCCTGTTCGGTAAGTTCCCTGGAAGCGTATTCCAGAAACTGATTATAGTAGAGCGCATCTTCCGGGGCATTCATATTGCCCCGGTATGTGAAGTCAATGATTTCAATCAGTCCGTTGGATTCCGGCGTACTGAGCCGGCCCATATCGTAGCCATGCTTGTGAGCCTCTTCCAGAATTCGCCGCCTTGTCTCTTCAGAAATACCGGGCTTGCCGCGAAGCGCTACCGATACGGAGGCAGTGCTCACGGACAGCAGATCGGCAAGTTCCCGCATGGATATTCCCGCCATATGCTATTTCTCCTTTATGCTTGTAAAATAAGAATCCAGTCTCCGCCTGTGATTCTGCCCGGGCAGTCAAGACGGCCGTCTGCAGGCTGTAGAGGCGTCTCAAGGGCTTTGCGTTGTCCGGTTCTGGGATCGAACCAGCAGGCATGGAAACTGTCGGAATGCGGAATCTCGATCTGACATCCGCCGCGTGTATGTTCATTATAATAAATTATAATATGCCTCCGGTCAACATCGGCGGTAGCCAGTGGGCTGAACATGTCAACCTCCGTCAGGATACCAAAGGGTGACACGGCAGCGACAGGAACAGGAAATAGCGCCTCAAAATGCTCTTCTTCATAGAAACGCCGCAGATATCCCATCTGTACGGCGCCGATCCCGTCTACGGATTCATACCAGGGAATGCCGAAGCGGTTAAAGGGATCGAAGGGATTGGGTATTTCCGGTTTCTCCCAGACATTGTCCCAGATACCCTGCGCTCCATATGTATAGCCGCAGGCTCCTGACTGTATGGCAGTGTAGGCAACCCGGCGTACCATGTCGGCTGTGCAGGTCCTGGAACCGTTCTCTTCAAGGGTGGAGCAGAACTCATACAGACTCTCTCCTTCCACGAATGGCTTGTCCGGGTGGGTGCGCCGATATTCCTGGTAATACTTCACGCTTACGGGAAAATCTCCGTGTCCGGCCTGATTCAGGGTAAAATCATACCAGTCTTCCGTATAATAATAGTCTGAGAAAGGACGATGATTATCATAATGCGCTGTCTGTAGCGTGTGATAGCTGTCGATTTCTTCCAGATAAAGGGCAACCTGCATCCAATCGTCGATCAGCCGTGAGCGCATGGGGTCCGGCGCGTAACCCGCCACTTCTCCCGCAAGCGTCCATACTACAGGAAGAGCTCCGTATCTGGCCACAATATATCGCGCCAGGTTTTTCCAGATGGGGATCTTGTCGAGGATTGCCATAAACCAGGCAAATCCCAGCGCATTGACCAGGCCGCAGTCTGCCAGATAATACATGCGTCGGTCCAGCTCGTTCTGATAAAACTCCACATTGGGGAGAATACCTTCCTGGTTTTCAACCCAATAAGGAGAAGGGATGCCGTTGCGGTCGGAGTCTGCGCGCAGATTTGTCTGATAGACTGTGAACCCCTGTTGTACACGCCGGTCTGCTATACCACGGAACATACTGTCCATATCCGGATGGTTGGATTCCTCCCATCGCTCGCCGTAGGCAAAAGCCCAATGGGTGTCTCCCAGCCAGAAGAATGGTGTACCGTCCTGGTAGGTAATGTGGGAGCGGGAAGGGGATATCTTTAAGAAGCCGTGGCGGTAGATTGCCAGATCCCCTTCGTAGGGGACGCAGTCCAGCTGTCCGGTGATACCATTCAGTCCCGTTTCTTCCAGTGCATGGATGCACCAGCGCCAGATTCCAACTGCAGTGGGAGTGAAAGCAATTTTGTAACTGCGGCCGCCGTCCCAGTAGGCTTCACGGATGATTCTACGGCCCTCCGGACCGGTAAATTCCGCCTTGATGCTTACATCCAGGAAAGGATTGGGATAATCGCAGGATATTTCGAAGGGAAGAATAATCTGTCTCCAGGTGGGAGTTGTGAGTGTAGTGGCCATGGTTTGTCCTCCTTTTTCATAGTATTAAAAATCAATTTGCTAATGTACTCTGTTTTTATCAAAATTATAATCCTGGAGGAGTGCAATGTCAATTGCGTTAGGCTAATAATTGATAAATATTAACCTAACATAATTGACAAGCAAATTTCGCATGGCTATAATGGATGTAGATAAAGAAGTATAAAGAATACCTACGCAACAGCTCTGCGCACTCGCTGCGCTGAACGTATACGCGCCACGCAGCTTGTCTGCGCGTGCCTATGCGCATGTATGCGCTAATATTTGCACCGTACTTTTCATAGATCGTTTGAGTCTGGAAAGACATGCGGTGCAAGTGTGAGTAAGAAGAGCATAACACTTTTTATGGAGGTGCAAGTATGATTACAGAGATGCGTTTGATTCCGGTCAGAGAGGGGGAACACCCTTTTGCGTCAGCGGCTAAGAAGTGTCGCTTTGATGAGATCGGTTATGTGGAAGACGAGTATTTCATGAGCGGTACAGCCAATGTCTATGAGGAGGACGAATTGCAGAATCCGCGTGTGTCCATCCCAGATGCGCCCTATACTACCAGATTGTTGGTGCGCCGTCCCGCGAACCGTGAGAAATTCAGTGGAAATATCGTAATCGAGGTTCTGAATGCTACGGCCATGTTTGATATTGACAGGATGTGGGTTAACACCTGGAGATTTTTTACCCGGAACGGGGATATCTATATCGGAATCACCAGCAAGGGGCAGGTGGTGGATGCGCTGAAGCGATTCAATAAGGACAGGTATGCGGAGATTAACTGGGCGAATCCTGATAAGAGCAGGAAACCGCTGGAAGAATTGAAAGACAATCCCATGCTCTTTATGGAGGAATATGAGAGCGGGCTGTTCTGGGATATGTTGATCGATCTGGCCAGGCTCCTTAGGACGGAAGGAGAGCGGAATCCGCTGGCAGATTATGGCAGGGCGAATCTGTTTCTGACGGGATGGTCGCAGTCCGGCGGATATATTGCCAGGATACTTCACTCTTTTGCCTATCAGCCGGAAACAGAGAAAGATGGGCCGTTGTTTGACGGTTATCTGATGGCAGGCTGCGGTGTGTCGGATGCACCGATGAATGCCTACAGCTCTGCATTCCGATTCGGGCAGAGGGGGATTCCGCAGGGAAGCATTCTGGGAGGAAAAGAACCGGTGATAGCGGTGAATACGGAAAGTGAGAATAAGTACGCATTCTGGTACGGAGATTTTGACGAGCCGGAGTTTAAATTCCGCACATGGCAGATTCCTGCTTCCAGCCATGATACGGCCTATAATCTGATGGAGTATTATGAAGGATACCAGAGAGAGGATCTTGAGCGGCTGGGATTTACCAATGTGTGGGAAGGCTGTGAAGGTGAGCCGATGGATTGTCCCTATGAACCGATTTTCCACGCGGCATTTTATCATCTGTACAATTGGGCGGTTCATGGGATACCTGCGCCGCACGCCCCTAAGATTGCGACCAGAATTGTAAGGAAAACGGAGGCAGCCGGGGGATTCTTTGGCAATTATGCGGAAAATCTTACGGATGCGTTGGGAAATGCGATAGGAGGAATCCGGCATCCTGCCGTAGACTGCGCGACCGGGACTTACTGCTCCTTCAGCAGGAGGAAGGATGGTACGGTGCAGGAGATGTTTGGTAATGTGCAGCCTTTCACACCAAAGCAGCTGACTGCCCTTTACGGCAATCTGCAGAATTACCGCAGATTGGCGGAAGAGAGCACGGACAGGGCTGTGGCGGCAGGATATGTCCTTCAGGAGGACAGAGACAGTCTTGTAGAACGGGCAGTATCAATGGCAGCCGCGAGAGGTCTTGAATAGTATAGATAACCGCCTTTTCCTGTTTGTTGGGGGAAAGGCGGTTATGTCTTTTTATGTTATAGGAAATTCCTCTGCTTATCCGAGTTCGCGCAGCAGAGCAAGCGAATCTCGTAAACGAGCTATGCTCGTTTTTTTACCTTCTTTTCCGTTGCGCAGCCAGCCATTCCAGGATAGTTACCGGCCTACCGTCTATTGTCACGGGAATCCCGTCATAATCCAGTCTGCATTCATTATTTAACATGGGAATCCATGACCAGTGTCCCATATACTCGAAAGGCGATCCGTCTTCTGCCTGATAGAGGCCGGTGGAATCTGTCACTTTATCCCAGAGTGTGAGATGTGCATTGGTATTGCCTGCGGCCACAAGCCGTTTCCAGGTTGGAACAGCGAAATTGTCCGGTATTACCAGAGTGTCTGTTTTGGCCTGGGTAAACCAGATCGGAAGGTGGGCAATGCTGCGGATTTCTTCATCGGAAATGACTGCATCCAGAAGGGCTTCGCATACCGGAAAGGCAGCTGCGAAACGATCGGGGGTGTGCAGGATCATCTTCATGGTCATGAAACCGCCGTTGGAGCAGCCGCCGAGATAGATTCTGTTCTTGTCAACTGCCGGGTGGGAATCTGCGAAATCAGTGATCAGGGCATCCAAAGCATCCACATAAACAGAATTACCGCTCAGGGAAATCTCACCGCTTCCGTCATCCATCCAATAGGTGGGAGACTGGGGAGCCAGAAGGAATGCACCGCCGAAGTAATCCTGTATTTTTGGAGAGATCAGATTGACCACTTTGTTTCCGGTGGCGGCGATGGCAGGCTCGTGGCCGCCCTCTCCCGCGCCGTGGAGCCAGATGATCAGGGGATAAGTGCTGCTGCCGGATGTCTGCGGTTCGTAATATACATAGGAAAGAGGCGTATCCGGGAGTGAGAAGATACCCTCCTGTAGCAAATCTCCATAGATGACCTGATTACCGTCGTTTTCGTCGAAAACCATGTCTTTCAGGATAACGGCATCTGTCCGGATCGGCTCTTTCTGGGTGATATGACAGTTCACATTTACAGATACGTTATAATGGCCATCAAAGCGGATGGTGGAGCCCAGTCCCTGCATCGGATGACAGTACATTTCCAGAGTCAGATGGGTGCCGGATTCGGTGGGAGCACCGTCGGCATTTGACACATACAGCCCGGTTATGGTGCGTGTTCCATGCATGGAGTCATCAGGCTTGGCGCCCATGAACTGTGGCCAGACGAAATCGGCGCCCTGCACGGCAGTTCTGGTGACTTCCACCTCGAATTGTGAGGGAGACAGCACGGCCCCAGTCAGCTCACAGCCGGTGTCAAGAATGATTTTACTGATGTGTGGACCGAAGTCAAATACTTCTGTGATTGTTTTGTAATGTCTGCTCATAAATCAAATACCTCCTATTGTCCTGTGTGTTGCACTGCAGGCAAACACGTTTTGAAGAATGTTTCAGATTTCCGAATTTGAAGAGCGGATTTCACGCAGCGGAGCAAGTGAATCTCGCAAACGAGCTGTGCTCGTTTCTTTATTATAATAGATATAGAAAGAGAAAAATATAATTATCCGGCTGTGTATTTGTACAATCTGGCTGCAAATCTCCGGATTTCTTTATCCTTGCTATATCGGTCGTTTTGTATCCATGTCCTTTAGCTCATTCCAAAAATTACAGGACAATGCAGGAAAGAAGGAAATTTAGGGATATGTATTTAAAATAAGAAGTTATGTCTGTTGAGCATGGCGATCCTGTTGGAAACAGAGTTTATGCCAAAAGACAGGAATGTGTCATTTTGACGCAGGATAGTTATTTTTTCTGTGAGAAGGTCAGGATATAATAATCACATATAAATAAGTTGCGGCCACGACTTTTATTTAAGAGAAAATTAAACTGGAGGAAGCGGAATATGAAAAAGAAGATTGTAGCAATGCTGATGGCTTCTGTTATGGCATTCACATTATGCGCCTGCGGCGGAAGCGGAGACGGTGGGGATGCGGTACAACCAGACGGAGGCGAAAGTACGGAACAGTCCGGTGGGGACAGCGCATCGGCAGAGAGCGGCGGTGGAACAGGCGAGATTACAAAGCTGATCGTGGCGTTCCCTACATGGACAGGCGCTCCTGCGGATACCCAGAAGGTTCAGGAAGCCATGAATGATATTACCAGGGATAAGCTGGGAATCGAGATCGAGCTTCAGATCACGGATTACGGCTCCTATAATCAGAGTATGACGCTGGCTTTGTCCGGCGGCGAGCAGGTAGATATCCTGTCAACATTGGGATTCCCTTATGCCAATGCGGTACAGCAGGGGTATTTGAAGGATTTGGAAGAAAATGACCTGTTGTCTACTTATGGTTCCGGTATCGTGGAGGCGATGGGCCAGGCGAATATTGATGCCTGCCGTGTGGCCGGCGTGCTGTACGGAGTCCCGAATAACAGAGATATGGCACAGGGACGTGGATGTGCTGCGATTGCCACGGAATATCTGGAGGGAATCGGATATGAGCCGAGCGGTGATGCAGAAATTGAGAGAATATCCCTGGATGAACTGAATGATATTTATGCCAGACTTCATGAGCAGTATCCGGATAAAGAAGTTTACCGTCCGTCTACAGGTTCCATGTCCCAGTTCTCGAATGTGGATTCCCTTGGAGGCAGTGTCTTCGGAGTTCTTTTGAACAACGGAAAGGAACTGAAGGTAGAGAATCTGTTTACCAGTGATTTCTATATGGATTATTGTAAACGTATGTATGACTATAATCAGAAGGGGTATATCAGCCAGGACGCTGCCACGGATACTACAGCGGCAACTGAGATCGTAAAGGCCGGGGCACTGATGAGTTATACAACAGGAGGAAAGCCGGGCATCAAGGCACAGGAGACGAATCTGTGCGGACGCGATATGACGATCTTCCAGACAATGGATAATTATGTATCTTCTACGTCAGTAGCAAGCTTCCCATGGACTATTCCGATCACGGCGTCGAATCCGGAAGCATCCATGAGGTATTTAAATGAGTTATATACGAATGCGGATCTGGCCAATATTCTGGCATGGGGAATTGAAGGAGAGCATTATCAGGTAGGCGATGACGGCTTGGCGGATTTCCCGGAAGGAGTGGATGCCTCCAGTTCCGGTTGGAATCATTCCATGGGATGGTTGATGCCGAATCAGTTTATCACACATATATGGGTAGGAAATTCACCTGATCTATGGGATGAGATGAAAGAATTCAATGACTCCGCGATCGTATCCGCAGCCAGCGGTTTCACTTTTGACAGTACGAATGTGGCGAATGAGATGACGGCGGTACAGAATGTGTACAATGAATATCAGGCGAGTGTAGAGTATGGTTTCGTGGACCCGGAAACAGGCATAGCGGAGATGAATGAGAAGATGATGTCCGCAGGCCTGCAGAAGATTATCGATGAGAAACAGGCACAGCTTGATGCGTGGGCGGCTGCAAAATAATAAGTTAAACGGCGGGTTATGATTTCCCGTAATCGCAGGGCCGCCGATAAGTGGCGGCCTGATGAAATATAGAAGGGAGATTTCAGGGATATGTCAAGAACGAAAACAGCGCCTGCTACCCGTGGGGGAGCAAAAAAGCTGACGTTAAAAAGATTTAAACGGTATATACCGATTTACCTTTTGATGCTTCCGGGCCTGATCTATCTGTTTGTCAATAATTATATGCCACTTCCGGGCCTGTCTGTTGCTTTCAAGAAATATAATGCGGCACAGGGAATCTATAAAAGTCCGTGGATCGGTTTTCAGAATTTTACCTATCTGTTTACGACGGATGACGCCTGGGTGATCACAAGAAATACGATCGGTTACAATCTGGCCTTCATTGTGGTTAATACGGTAATGGCGATTTTGGTAGCTATTATCCTCAGTGAACTTACAGGCAAGGTCAAGAAGTTCTATCAGAGCGCGATTCTATTGCCAAACCTGATTTCGTCGGTTATTATCGGTTATCTGGTGTTCGCATTCTTCAGCGTGGAGAACGGTTTCGTGAATAACAGTATTCTGAAATTGTTTGGCAAGGAGGCGGTAAGCTGGTATTCGGAAGCAAAATACTGGCCTTTTATCCTGATCTTTGTGAGCGCGTGGAAGTCGGTTGGGTATAACTGTATCATTTATCTTGCCACATTAATGGGATTTGACCGCTCATTCTACGAATCGGCGCAGATTGACGGGGCTACCAAATGGCAGCAGATCAAATATATTACACTACCACTTTTGAAGCCTACGATCATCATGCTGACTCTGATGGCCATTGGACGGATCTTCTATTCTGATTTCGGCTTGTTCTATCAGGTGCCGATGAACCAGGGAGCTTTGTATTCGACTACGAATACTATTGATACATATGTATACAGAGGACTGCTTCAGATGGGCAATATTTCCATGTCTGCTGCTGCGGGCGTTTATCAGTCTGTGGTAGGATTTATCCTTGTGCTGGCGGCAAATCTGGTCGTGAGACGGATTGACAAGGACAGCGCATTAATATAGGAGGGGATTATGAAGACGCGTGAAGATAAGATATTTAACTTTTTTGGACATATTGTGATGGTACTTCTGTCAGCTATGGCGCTTATTCCGATTATCCTGATGTTTATTTCCTCCTTTACGGATAATGCGGCCCTGATTCAGAATGGTTATTCTTTCCTTCCGGAAAAATGGAGTGCCTATGCATATGAGTGGGTATTCAATTCGAACAGTTCTACGATCCTGAGGGCTTATGGTGTCTCCATTGTACTGACGACGGTTGGAACGACTTGCAGTGTCCTGATCACAATGTGTCTTGCCTACGGATTATCCAAGAGGGATCTTCCCGGACGGCAGGTGCTTACATTTCTGGTTTTCTTTACGATGCTGTTTAACGGAGGACTGGTGCCTACCTATATCAACTATACGACTGTGTTCCATATCAAGGAAACGTTCTGGGGACTTCTGATTCCATCGCTTCTGATGAACGCATTCAACGTACTTCTGATGAAGAGTTACTTCATGACAGGAGTGCCGGAGGAAATACTGGAGGCAGCCTATATCGATGGCGCCAGTGAGATTACTACGATGTGGAAGATCGCGGTACCGCTTTCCAAGCCAATCATCACGACGATTGCCATGTTCTCGGGCATTGCATACTGGAATGACTGGAACAACGGTTATATCTATCTGGTGAAAAGGACAGATCTGTTCAGCATTCAGAATCTGCTGAACCGCCTGATGCAGAATATTCAGGCACTGACCCAGAATGCTTCGAATCTGGGAAATACAGGAGAAGGCCTGGCACAGATTCCATCCGCTACAGTACGTATGGCGATGGCCGCTATGGGTATTATTCCGATCATTATTATTTATCCTTTTATTCAGAAGAACTTCGTCAAAGGTATTACCCTGGGCGGCGTCAAAGGATAATTGTAAACCCGGGTATCCGCTTACTGGCTACCCGGGTTTTATACAAATCTGTCTCATGGCTGATTTCTTAAGAATCTATCTCTTTACTATTCTGGAAAGACTGGAACGGCAGGTCAATGTCGATTTGTGCACCTGCTTCCGGACGGTTGGAGAAAGTGATGGAAGGATCTTTAAAAACATGTCTTGAGCGCAGGAGCACGTTTGAAATACCAATATGATAATTTTCTGTCTCCAGATAGGAGTCTATGTTCTGAAGCTCTTCCAGAATGCTTGGAGAAAATCCATTTCCGGAATCCCAGATTCGGATTTTGAGTCGTTTCTGGTCTTCACGCTGGTAATGAGCTATTTCTATATGAATCTCCAGGATCTGTCCCATAACAACCTCATATTTAATTGTGTTTTCTATAAAGTTCAGGATCAGAAGAGGAACAACGGCGGCATGAAGCAGCCCGTCAGGACAATTCAGAAAGAGGGAAAGGCAGTGGGGATACCGTATGCCTGACAATTCAATATAATTCCGCACCAGTTCTAATTCATCGCCAAGAGCAACTGTCTGTCCGGAAGAAAGTGTGTAACGAAGATGCTGGCTTAAATCCCGGAGCATTTGCCGGGCAAGCTCGGGGTGATCGGTTTCCGTGAGCTGATAGGTAGTATTCAGACAATTGATCAGAAAGTGGGGCGTGATCTGCTGTTTCAGAAACTGTGCCTCCAGATTCTGCTCACGCAGCTTTCTTTCATAGACGTCTATTTTCAGGTCTTTTATCTCAGACACCATGGTATTGAAGGTGGTGGTCATATTCTGGAATTCATCCAACTGCCCGCTTTCCGCGACGCGGGTTTCCAGGTTTCCGGCACGCAGGCGGCTGATACCGGCGGTCAGATCAGCTACCGGCCTTAAGATCCATTGATTGAGCATAAGAAACAGCAGTACCCAGATGACAAAGAAACTGAACAGAACGATCGTGAGTACTGTGTACAGAGAGGCATTGGCGTTGGTTATATCCGAGTAGGGGAGAAGCAGAGTGAGATAAAAATCGCCGCTTTCCAGTTTGTGGGATACGGCTAACATTTTTTTGCCGTCTATCTGTTCTGCTGCATAGGGAACCTTCTTCTGCAGCCGGGGAGGAGTGATGGAGAGCGGCGTCTGATGACTGCGGTACAGGCTGCCGTCTTCTCCTGAAAACACCAGCCGGGAGTCATCCCCTTCCTCGATCAGGGAATCCAGCAGCGTATCCAGGCTGACCCAGGCGCCTATATATACCTGGTCTATGTATAAAGTGCGGAGAAGATAGTAAGAATCTCCGGTCTGAAATATCTGCCAGGAAAGGAGTTCCGGTTTTTCCCGGGAAACCGAATCAAGAATAACCTGTCGGAAAGGCAGGGAATTGGATTGATCGTCACGGGTGATGAGCCGTTCCTGTGAGGGAAGATAGCAGAAGAATCCGTTGGCGGTATAGATGTTCATTGCATTTCTGAATTCGTTCTGCAGTTGGTACAATGCCCCGAACCAGGCAGTTGTATTGCTGGCGGTATTTTTCAGGGTAAAAATGGAAGAGTTATTTATGGATAATGTATACAGCCAGGTCTCCGTCCGGTCCAGCGTATCGTCCAGATGCTGCTGATACAGGACAAGGGTATCTTCCGTGTTGCGGTAAACATTTTTGCGCATAAGAGAAAAGGCGGAAAAGTTGTTGTATGCCACAAGTGTGCTGAAGAGGAAGATCGTCAGTACGAGCAGCATAAAAATTCGGAAACGCAGTGAGTGTGGATGGATGTATTTTTGCAAATATTTCATAGGATTTCCTCCGGCTGTTTTTTTGGTTTTATCCATTATGTGGTGAACAATGGTCTGTGTCTGGTTTCTTAGAACTGAATGATTTCTTCACGAACCCGTACAGTGCACTTGGGACTGTGCTTCTGGGACAGAAGTAAAATACCGTCAGCATAACTATTATAAAGGATGGAGATGATTCTTAATATAACAAACCTGTCCATTTTTCTTAAAAA
>CAYXKS010000053.1:0-4225 GCA_964465725.1 uncultured Bacteroides sp.
CACGATAATTACCGCTCCCTTACACGCAGGATAAATTTTCATGTGCAAGGAAGCTAAATGAGGCGATTTCTACCGCATCGTCGATTGAAGCTGACGCGGCAGATGGAAATTTAGACAAGTGAAAGGAACGGATAATTATTGTGGATTATACTAGTATTTATGCCAGTTCGATCTCCGCTCCAAGCTCGCGCAGACGAAACACAATATCCTCATATCCTCTGTCTATATAATGACGATTGGTCACAATGCTGGTACCTTCCGCGGCTAAAGCCGCTACCACAAGAGATGCGCCACCGCGCAGTTCCTGCGCCTGTACAATCGCACCGTGTAGCTTCCTTCCTCCGTTGATATAAGCGGTGCTCCCCTGGACACTGATATCTGCTCCCATTTTAATAAGTTCCGGAACAATGCGAAACCGATTCTCAAACACGGTCTCCTCAATCTGTCCCTGTCCTTTTGCCAAAGCCATCACTACCATAAAGGGAGACTGCATATCCGTCGGAAAGTCAGGATAACATCCGGTCCGCAAAACACCAGATGCATTCTCACATGCACCGCCGACCACCAGAATACCGTCTTTCTCATACTCTACAGACGCCCCCATACGCCTGGCACAGGCAAGCACGCTCTCCATATCCTGTACCGGTGCATCCCGCAGAAAAACCTTGCCGCCGGTACACATACATGCACACAGATAGGTGCCTGCAACGATCCTGTCTGCCGGAATACGGTATCTGACAGGGTGAAGCTCCTCCACACCGTATACGATCAGGCGGTTGCTGCCTTTTCCTTCAATCCTTGCTCCCGCCAGATTCAAGAAATCACACAATGCCTGTATCTCCGGCTCTCTCGCCGCAGGTTCAATCACGGTCACTCCCTCCGCCAGCACAGCCGCCAGGAGCAGATTCTCAGTCACGCCCACGCTGACAAACGGCAGATGAAATACTGTACCTCTCAGCCTTGCAACCTCAGCGGAAAATCCTCCCGCCCGCTGTTCTATCACAACACCCATTCTGCGCAGTGACTGCAGATGCAGATCGATTGGTCTTGCACCTATCACACATCCTCCCGGATATTCCATAGTAACACTGCCGGTTCTGGCAAGCAGAGCGCCAAGAAGCATAATGGAAGAACGCATGACGCCCACAGAGTCGGCAGGCATGTCACACTCCGACAGTCCGATCGTATTCACCCGCACTATCGGGCCTTCTCTCTCGACTTTGCATCCCAGACTCTCCAAAAGTCTTTGCATATGGTAGACATCGGAAATATCAGGACAATTTTCTATCTCACAGGTACCTTTTATCAACAGCGTCGCCGCAAGAACCGGCAGAGACGCATTCTTTGACCCTTGTATCGTGGTCTGTCCACGCAGACAGTTACCGCCATAGATACGAATAGCGTCCATTTTTACCTACCTCAAATCCAAAAAATATGACCTATTCTATCTATATGGCTTTTCGCACAAAAGTTATCTTGTCCGTAAAACTTCCGACAAAAAAAAGCATTTTCGGCGCTCTGCGCACAAATTTCCGTCGATGATGCGCTATATCACAACTATTCAACCCGGCAGATGAAAAATGTACTATGTATCCTTCTATAGGTCCTTGAGCCGTATCCCTCTGGCCACACTCAAGACCAGCCCGATCTCGATCAGAAGGAACATGACCGAAGAACCTCCGTAACTGATAAACGGCAATGAAATCCCCGTATTCGGAATGGTATTGGTTACAACCGCAATATTCAGGATCACCTGAATCGCAATATGTCCAAGCACACCCACAACAAGCAGCGCGCCGAAAAGGTCCGGTGCATTGTTGGCAATCACCATGAAACGCCAGATCAGCAGAATAAACATGATGATGACCGCATAGCCGCCAAACAACCCCAGTTCCTCACAGATAATGGAGAATATCATATCGTTCTGCGCCTCGGGTAAGAACCCCAGCTTCTGCATACTGGCGCCCAGTCCCTTGCCAAGCACTCCGCCGGAACCGATGGCATAGAGGGCCTGCAGCGTCTGGAAGCCTTTACCGTCCGCATAAGCCTCCGGATCCAGCCAGGCCAGAATACGCGCTCCTCTGAAATCAAGCGAATCTGTCTGGGATTCTCCCATCTGAACGATGACGAAGATGATCAGCGCCGCACCTGCCACCGCTCCCAGACCCAGCAGGATAAAACGCTTATAGTCGGGACATGCCACGAACAGCATCAATACCGCAATTCCCACCACGATAATGGCAGAACTCATATTCTGCGTGATCTTCCACAACATCAGTGCGATCGGCATGGGCACAAGAACTACCATCCAGAACCCCTTTCGGTATCGTATTTGCTTTCCCATCGTGCAGATCATACTGGCCAGGAACAGGATCATACACAGCTTGGCGACCTCCGCAGGTTGCAGAGAGATCGGTCCTATGTACAACCAACGCTTGGCTCCATTGGCCTCATGCCCGAAGGGAATGATCAGCAGTATCAACACTACCGATACAATATAGCCGATCACTGCAAACCGCTCCCAGAAATGATAGGGAATGTTTGCCACAAAGATCATGGCTATCAGCCCCAATATCGTGGCAAAAAGCTGTTTCTTCAGGTAATAGGCGGCATCTCCATGTTCCAGATTCGCCTCATAATAGCTGGTGGAGTACACCATGAGCAGCCCGAATGCCAGAAGAAACAGTACAATAAAAAGCAGGCTGTAATCCATGAAATTCTCACTATTTGATTTTCCTCTGCGGGATGAATTTCTCTGCGCCACCTATTTTGATTCCTCCAATTTATTTACGAGTTCCTTAAAAAGATTTCCCCTGACTTCATAATTCGGGAACATTCCCCAGCTCGCGCAGGCGGGTGACAACAACACTGCATCCCCGCACTTTGCCTCCCTCACACAGACTGCAAAGGCCTCCTCGAAACTGTCTGCCAGGACAATATTCTTTACGCCGTGCGCTCTAGCACAATCCGCAATCTTTTCTCTCGTCTCCCCGATCAGCACCAGGCACTTTACCTTATTCTCAAAAGCCTCTATCCATTCATCGTACTCACTCTGCTTATCATAACCGCCGCCAATCAGCACCGTGGGCTTACTCATCGCCTTGATTCCCTGTATGGCCGCATCAGGATTCGTACCTTTGGAATCGTTATAATAGTCCACACCATTCTTCGTCGCCACGAACTCTATTCTGTGTTCCACCGCCTTAAACTGCCTGACTGCCGCAAGGATCGTCTCCATCGGAACCCCCATGGCCTGTGTAATGGCAATCGCCGCCATCACGTTCTCCACATTGCACTCTCCTACCAAATTCATGTCGTGGATATTCATGATATATGCTGCCTGACCATCTGCCGCCTGATAAATGCCTTCCCCTTCCTGATAGAAACCATCCTTCAGCTTACGTTTAGAGGAGAACCACACGACCCGCGCCGGACATCGGCTGCCATAATCTCTCGTATAGCTGTTCTCATAATTCAGCACGCAAACCTGATCTTTCAACTGGTTCTTCGCAATGGACGTCTTGACTTCCACATAATTCTCCATCGTATGGTGCCTGTTCAGATGATCCGGCGTAATATTCAGAACCGCCGAGACATCAGGACGGAATTTCTCCACCGTCTCAAGCTGAAAACTGCTGATCTCCGCCACCGTCACCGTATCCTCCGTGGAGTCAAGAGCCGTCAGCGTATACGGATTACCGATATTTCCCACCACATCTACATCACTGCAATGTGCCGCCATGATCTCACCTACCAAAGAGGTAGTGGTCGTCTTGCCGTTGGTACCTGTGATTCCGATCACTTTTCCCTTCCCGATCCGGTACGCCAGCTCGATCTCTCCCCAGACAGGAATGCCTTTTTGTCTGAATTTATCCACAAACTCCGTGTCTGTCGGTACACCCGGACTTAAGACCACCAGTTCCAGAACCGTAAGTATCTCTTCCGGCAATGTCCCAAGTATGATCTCCACTCTACTGTTCGGAGGAAGCTTCGCTTCCACTTCTTCCCTTTTTAACTTCTCGTTGGCGTCAAACAAGACCGGCTCCGCCTTCACATGGCACAGCGCACGGACCGCGCCGGTTCCGCTTATTCCGGAACCTACTACCAATACTTTTTTGCCCTGTAATTCCAATCTATCCATTTCTCCTGATTCCTCTCCTGTCATTTTATTCTGGAATCTGTCACCAATATCTTTTTATCCTGTAATTCCAGCCTATCCATCTCT
>CAYXKS010000053.1:4325-7545 GCA_964465725.1 uncultured Bacteroides sp.
TTTATTCTGAAATATCAATCTATCATTATTATTCACAGCTTACGCTGCTCATAGTAACGGCATTTGCGAGCTTACTGTTTTTCTGAACCGTTTTCACCAGACACCCAATAACGCTGTCAGACTGAGCAGTGCGGTCACAATGGAAAATATGGCAACCACCCTCGTCTCCGACCAGCCACACAGTTCAAAATGATGATGAATCGGCGCCATCTTAAAAATACGCTTCCCGCCTGTAATTTTAAAATAAGTTACCTGTACGATAACAGATAACACTTCCACCATGTAGACAAATCCTACCAGCACAATAAATAACGGCATCTGCATCATATAGGCCGAAGCCGCCACAAAGCCGCCCAATGCAAGAGAGCCGGTATCTCCCATAAACACGCTGGCCGGATGAACATTAAACAAGAGGAAGCCCAACAACGCTCCTGCCATCGCACAGGTGATAGGCTCGATCTCACTTCCGGTCCCGATTGCCACCACGCTGAAGAAAGTCGCCACCAGCACAGTGACAGAACTTGCCAGCCCGTCTAATCCGTCCGTAAAGTTCGTGCCATTGGCGGTTCCAATCACAATAAAGAATAAGATCGGGATATTCATCCATCCAAAATCCAGATACAGATCCCGCACAAAGGGAACTTTCATAACAAGCGTCAGTTCCGTATACCGTCTGATATAGAATACAAAAACGCCCGTCACTACAATCTGCAGTAAAAACTTCTGCCATGCATGAAGTCCCATAGAACGCTTCAGCACGACCTTAATATAGTCATCCAGAAAACCGATCAAGCCAAATCCCAGCGTTAGAAACAGAATCGGCATGATCTTCGGATAATCTCTTACAAAAAAAATGGAAGTAACCGATACACTGATCAATACCACAAGACCGCCCATCGTCGGCGTACCGTTCTTCTTTAGATGGCTTTCCGGACCTTCATCCCGGACCGTCTGTCCCACCTTAAGCCTGCGCAGAAAAGGAATCGCCACCGGTATCAGAACCACACTCACCGCAAACGATATGACCACCGACATCAAAACCGTACTATTCATAACGCCTCCACACAATCCGAATCATTTTCCTCATCCTTCGTTCATAACTTATCAGATTCTTTTGTGTGGGTATGGACATGACTTAGTTGTCCTTAGGCTGCCCTGTCTCTCCTCGCCTTGGGAAGAATGCATGCTTTTTGCATTCTTCCGGACATGACTTAGTTGTTCTTAGGCTGCGTTCTTTGCAGCCTTAGTACAACTTCATGTCCTATTATAGTCCATCTCCTCCAAATATGGAAGAATGTTTTCAAAAAGCTGCCGCACCACCGGCGCCGCAATCTGTCCACCGTAATAAGTTCCCTGCGGATTATTGATAATGGCTATGGCAAGTACCTGCGGATCATCTGCGGGTGCAAATCCCAGGAAGGAAGAGATATACTTACCGCTCCCGCGCGGCAGCGTCTGACTTGTCGCCGTCTTTCCTCCCACACGGTATCCTTCCACCGCGCCATTCCTGCCGCTTCCCTCGGCCACCACCTGTTCCAGGATATATCGCATCGTCTCGGAGGTCTCCGCGGATACCACATTGCTTCGCTCTGGATAAGTGAATACATGGCTGTTATTTCCATCGCTGTCAGCTGCCCTTACCGCGAAATGAGGCGTCACTCTCCGGCCTCCATTGATAATGGACGAGGCCGTCACTGCCAGTTGGATTGGCGTGATCTGAAACGACTGTCCGAAAGAGATCGTGGCTAACTCCACCGGTCCGATATTATCCACATTATGCATGATCGTACCCGCTTCTCCCGGCAGATCGATTCCCGTTCTGTCCAACAGACCAAACTGTTTAAAGTAGGAATAAAACCGTTCCACACCGATTCTGAGTCCCACCGTGATAAATACCGGATTGCAGGAATTCATAGTGCCCTGCACGAAATCCTCCGCCCCGTGGCCACCCACCTTATGGCACCTGATCCTGCGGTCCTCCACCATGATATATCCCGGACAATTAAAGGTATCTGTGGTCTTGACCGCTCCCGATTCCAGCCCGGCGGCAGCCGTGATAATTTTAAAGGTGGAACCCGGCTCGTAGGTATCATTGATACATCCATTTCGCCATATACCATTAAGCAGATTCTGCTTTTCCTCCTCGCTGACCGTATCGGCATCCACTGTATCCGGCAATGCATAAGGATCATTCAGGTCAAATTCCGGCACATTAACCATAGCCAGCATCTCCCCATTCTGAGGGTTCATTACAAGAATGGATACACTGTCCGCCTCCTTCGTCTCCAGTGTCTGCATCGCCAACTGCGTGGCGTAGCTCTGAATATTCATATCCAGGCTGATATACAGATCCTGCCCGTCAACCGGCTCTATCCTCTCTTCTCCCTCTTCCGCCACCTCGACTCCCTTGGCATCCGTCACTGTCAGGATTGTTCCCGGCTCTCCCTGCAAATATTCCTCATAAATGACTTCCAGTCCGATAATTCCCTGATTATCTCCTCCGGTAAATCCCAGAACTTTTGACGCTAGAGAGTCATACGGATAATACCGTTTATAATCTTCGTCTACCTTCACTCCATCCAGACCATATGCCCGAATGGTATCCCCTATACTTTTATCTACATTGCTTCTGATCTTTTCAATGGAAGAATACTTCTCCACTCTCTTCCTGACATACTCCTCCGAAAGTCCCAACTCTTTGCACAACACGGCAATCACTTCTTCCTGATCCTTGATCTGGTTATGGATTACCGAAATCGTACACACCGTCTTGTTATCTGCCAGTATCTTGCCGTTCGCATCCACGATCCTTCCTCTGGCCGCCTTTATGCTGCGCTCCCGTTCATGAAGCTCCTTCGCTTTCATCGTATAATATTCCGACTGAAAGATCATCAGATATGCCAGCCGGCCCATCAATCCAATAAACGCAAGAACACACAGAAACACCGCCGTCACAGTCTTGCTTCTGTGATATGTTTTATGCTGATAAGGCGTCTCATCCATCATGCAAAAACCTCACAAAAAGGTATTAATATAATTTATTACCGTTTCTGCAAGGTTATTCTTATGCTTAATACTCTTTCGAAATTTCTTTGATCCCATAACTCTTCATAAACTCTTCCAGTTCCTTTTCGTTTCGGATCAAAGCAACTTCCTCAAATTTACCGGTTTGAATATCCTTAAAGCCTGCCACCTGCTCTCCGTTGCAGATACTGCATTT
>CAYXKS010000053.1:7645-15080 GCA_964465725.1 uncultured Bacteroides sp.
TCTCCGGATCATACAGATAGCCAGTATCAGGATCCTTGAGATAGCCGCTCTCCGGATCTACAGGAAAACTCTTCCATGTATCATTAACCTGAGTTTCTTCCGGTGTGTCACCTTCACCTTCGCCCTCGCCTGCTTCTTCTCCTTCCGGATCGATCGGATTGCCTTCTTCGTCCGTCTCCGGTTCTTCCTCCGTAATGCCATCGGCCATCCTGATCTGAATCTTCAGTTCTTCCAGCTCTTCCCTCTCCTTATCGCTGAGTTCTTCCGTCATGAAGATATTCAGATAAGGCAGCACCTCCGTCAGTATTTTTTTGACAATTCTTGTTGCGAACTTCGCGTCATCCTGAACTATATAATTTGGTCTGTCTACCACCACGTAGATAGCGATCTGCGGATCGTCCGCCGGCGCATATCCCATAAACGACACAACATACTGGTGGTTGCCACGGGGCAGCGTCTCCGCAGTTCCGGTCTTGCCCCCAATCATATATCCTGCCGGTCTTGCCGTCTTGCCAGTACCCTTCTCTCCTGTAACAACGGTGTTACAGAATTCCTTAATCGTATCGCTGGTAGACTGGGAAATCGTCCTCTTCAACACTCTCGGCTCAATATTCTCTATAGTCGCACCGTCAGCCGTTGTGATCTTGTCCACAATATGAGGCTCATAATAATAGCCGCCATTGATCAGCGAGCAAAAGCCCGTGATCATCTCTATCATAGTTGCATTGAAACTCTGTCCGAATGAATTTGTAGCCAAATCCGTCGGGCCGATTGTCTCCTTTGAATAAACCGTGGAGATCGTTCTCGCCTCCCCGGCTAGGTCAATATTCGTCTTCAATCCGATTCCAAACAGCCGCTGATAGTCAACAAAAGCCTCCTTGCCAAGCTTAAAAGCCACGTTCATCAACACAACGTTACAGGACCTCTCGATTCCCTGCTGTACCGTAATATAACCATCTCCATTGGTCTGATGGCATTTGATCTTATGGTCGCCCACTTCCAGAACTCCCTCACAATTAAAGGATTCATTTCCGGTAATCGCTCCATTCTCCAATGCCGCTGCAACCGTAAATGGTTTCGATACCGATCCCGGCTCGTAAGAATCTGAAATACAGAAATTTCTCCACAGTGCGTTAAGCTGCTGATACATCGCCGCATCGTCTAGTCCGTCCAAAACCTCCTGTGTCACATACTCGTCGGTTCTGTTCCCCTTATCATCCACCAAAGGCATTCCCAACAGATTCTCTTTATTCCGGGGATCATTCAGATCGTAGCTGGGATAATCCGCCATTGCAAGAACCCGGCCGGTATTCACTTCCATAATGATACAGCCCACATGTTCTGCTCCATTCCCCTGCCGAAACTGATCCTTATTTTCTTCATTGAATTCTTTCAGGTACTTCTCCACAATGCTCTGGATATTGCTGTCCATAGCGATATGAATATTATTGCCGTCTTTTGCCGGTATGGTAGTCCTCTCCAAATTGGAATCCTCATTCAAATAGCCATACTCTCTGCCATTTGTTCCGGAAAGCACATCATTATAAAACTCCTCCAGCCCATAAGTTCCCACATTGTCATTGGTGGTAAAACCGACCACATCACAGGCAAGCGAACCGTTGGGATATTCCCTTTTGTACTCATCCTCGAACCAGACGCCTCTTACGTCAGCTCCCGTCTCAGGATCTCTGGTCATCTCCAGGAAAGCATTCATCTTCTCATATTCCATGCGTCTGGCCATCACATAATAAGAAGAGTTCGGATGCTCTGCGATATACTGCCTCACCGTTGCCGTATCGATGCCAAAACACTTCCTCAGTGCTTCCAGTGTAGGCTCAAGATTTTCTTCGTTTCTCATCAGTATCTTCGTGTCCAGGATGACATTATACACCTTATTGCTGACCGCAAGGATCGTCCCGTTGGAATCCACGATATTCCCACGCTTAAAAGGTATTGTCGTTGAGTCGTATTCCTGCTGCGACAATACCTTCTGCTTATACTCTTCACCGTTGTCCCTCGTAATCAGGTACAACTGCGCACTCAGTCCCGCAAAAATGAGCAGCACCATCAAAAACAGCACTACCAGCTTTTTCTGCATTTTAATTGTAAATTTGTTACCGGAATCTCTTCCTCTTCCACGATTACTCAATATACTTCTCCGTATTTCTTTTCCTGTTGAATCCGAATCACTCGGAAGGTTCTCCAATCCCTTCCTTGAGCTCTTATCCGAAAATTTCATCCGAACTTTGTTCTATTCTTCCACTGCAAAGTTTTCTCTGAATCTCATTTCGCACTTGCATAATATAATCCATGAGAAATCTCTGTCAAAACGATATTCAATTCGGAATATCCGCAATCTGCTTCACATAGTCATTGCTCTCGCTGGCAAAAGTGACGATCTGCCCCTCCTCAGCGTACTGCATTCCCAACTCCTGGATCGCTATCCTCTTGATCTCTTCCAGATCTACGTTGCTGCTAATTCTGCTGTATTCCTCATCGTTGGCCAGCTTCAGATCGTTTAACTCCTTCTCCAGTTTGGATATATGCTTCACACTGTTAGTAATATCAGACTGCAGTCTGATATAGTTGACCAGAATGATGCCCGTTACCACCAACGCCAAACTCAGGAATAGAACATAACCTGCGCTCATATGTTTCGCCCTGTCTCTGTTTTTCCGCGTCCTGTTGCTGACTTTGGGCTGTGGTTTTCTCTCGATTTCTCTGGTTACATCAACTTTTCTGACAGTATTCCCCTGAACATAATATCTGCCCCTGCTATCTGTTGTACGATACCTGCCGTTTGTTCTCTGTCCTGCTGCCATCTGTTTCCTTTCCTTGTCCCTTCTGTCATACTTGCACCTCATGTCTTTCCAGACACAATTTCCCATGAAAAGTGCAAGTACTAAGCCCTGCAAAACACGCGTAATTTCGCGCTCTTGGCCCTGTTGTTGACTGCCAGTTCCTCCCCGGAAGGTATAATGGGCTTCCTGGAGATCACTTTTCCTTTGGAGACTTGTCCACACACGCACACCGGAAAATCCGGAGGACAGGTACAGGGATTCTCATTTCTGCGGAAAGCTGTCTTCACAATCCTGTCTTCCAGAGAATGGAAGGTAATAACGCAGATCCTTCCTCCCGGATTTAGCAAATCAATCAGACTATCCAACGAATCCTTCAGCACTTCCAACTCCCTGTTACACTCGATCCGAATCGCTTGAAACGTCCGTTTGGAGGGATGTCCTCCTGTTGCCCGCATTCTGGCCGGAATGGCTTCCTTAATAATCTCATTCAGTTCCCCTGTAGTCTCTACCGGTTTTTCCTGTCTGGCCCTGACGATGTGTTTCGCTATGTTCTTCGCAAACTGTTCCTCCCCGTAATCTTTAATAACACGGTACAGTTCCGTCTCCGTATATTTATTAACAATATCTTTTGCAGTCAAGGACTGCCGTAAATCCATCCGCATATCCAGCGCCGTATCATACCGATAGGAAAATCCCCTCTCAGAATTGTCCAGTTGGAAAGAAGATACTCCTAAGTCCAGCACAATACCATCTACCTTCTCTATGCCGATCTGCCTCAGTACCTGAGCGGTGTTGCAGTAATTATCCCGAATCAACGTCACCCGGTCTCCATATGGAGCGAGCCGCGATCCGGCCGCCTCTATAGCCGCTTCATCCTGATCAATGCCGATCAGACGGCCGCCATCAGTCAATGCGCTGGCAATCTGGTAAGAATGGCCTCCACCACCCAACGTACCGTCCACATAGATACCGTCCGGCCTGATCTGCAGATTATCTATTGTCTCTTTCAAAAGTACTGATGTATGTTCAAATTCCATTTTCTACAAACCTGTGTCCCATGTCTTCCTCGACACAAACACTCCATGCATATTAAATTCCTAATCCCAGTTCTGCCATGTGCTCCGCTATCTCATCCATATCTTCAAAGGTCGCCATGCCTTCGAATCGTTCCTTACTCCAGATCTCTATTCTGCTGGCTACACCAATCAGTACCACATCCTTACTGATCTGTGCAAATTCTCTTAAAATGTTTGGAACCAGGATTCTGCCCTGTTTATCTACTTCTACTTCTGCTGCTCCCGCCAGGAAGAATCTTGCAAACTGCCTGGCCTCCTTATTAGTAATCGGAAGTGATTTCAGCTTCTCCTCAAAGGCGTTCCACTCTTCATTGTCATACACAAACAGACAGCCGTCGAGTCCCTTTGTCACCACGAATGTATCTCCCAGCGCTTCCCGGAATTTCGAGGGGACAATCAGCCTGCCTTTCGCATCGATTGTGTGATTGTATTCGCCCATAAACATCATCAATCACCTGCCCTGAGTGTCTGCCACAGCAACGCTCGGACTGTCGCTATCCATACACTTTCCGCTATACAAGTGGTCTGCCACGGAAATCCAGTGTTCAGATAAAAATGGTCTGAATCAACCACTTCAATCCACTTCGCACCACTTTCCACCACTTTGATACCCATTTTATACCATAGAGATGTATATTGCAAGAAAATTATCCGGAAATTGTTTGATAGAAATAAAATGTGGGTTACTGTTTTCACGCAATATCACTAACCTCTGGGCAGAAATCATGTGCTAAAGCTATAATCAATATACTGAAGCTACAATCGCCGGTATAAAAACAAACATAAAAAAAGAACCTTGCAGTTTCTGTGTTCTGCAACGTTCTTTATAATCTTGTTTTCTGATTTTATTCCTTTTCTCCAACCGACTCCGTTGTCAGTGCTCCTTTCTTAAGATGGATACGTATGACAACATCCGCAATCACAGCCACCACCAAAAGTATAATCGCCAGCACCTGCGACACGGCCAGCGTCGTGTGCGGAATAAACAGCGTGTCTGTACGGATCCCCTCAATCCACGCCCTGCCCAAGCCATAGCCTCCCAGATAGAGAAGCCACATCTCTCCGCGGAATTTCTTGTGCTGCCGATACAACAGCATAATAAGAAGCAGCCCCAGATTCCACAACCCTTCATACAAAAACGTTGGGTGCACCTGAATGTAATTGGTACCCTCTATCATATGATTCGCAATACTCTCTGAGATATCGCTGCTTCTGACCGCATCCACCGGCAGCCGCATGGCCAGCAGACTATCCGTGTACTCTCCGAACACTTCCCGGTTCGTAAAGTTGCCCCAGCGACCTATGATCTGCCCCAGCACCAGCGCCGGAACACAAATATCCGCAATCTGCAGGAAGCTCTGTTTCTTGATTCTGCAATACACCCACAATGTAGTAAAAGCCGCAATCACGCCTCCATAAATTGCCAGGCCGCCTTTCCTTATATTAAAAATACTGGGCAGATCATTCTTATAAATATCCCACTCGAAGATCACATAATAAATTCTCGCCCCTATAATGGAAAAGACAATGGCATAAATAGCAAAATCCCAGATCAGATCCGGATTCAGACCTTCCTTCTTCGCTATATGCGCTGCCAACAAGATACCGCACAAAATGCCGATCCCGATAATCACGCCATAGAAAGCAATCTGAAACCCGAAAATATTGAAATTACGCGGCACATTTCTCAAATAAATACCCAAATGCGGAAACGCGATATCCGTCACATCCATGATATCCTGCACGATAATTAACTCCTTTCGTCTCCTCCGAAGTCAGACATTAAACCTAAACAGGATCACATCTCCATCCTGTACAACATAGTCTTTTCCCTCCATGCCGACCAGCCCTTTCTCTCTGGCGGCGGCAAGAGATCCCTGTTCCAGCAGATCCTTATAGTTGACCACCTCGGCCTTAATAAAGCCTCTCTCAAAATCGGTATGTATCTTACCTGCGGCCTGAGGAGCCTTCGTGCCGATTTTGATCGTCCATGCCCTGGTCTCATCTTCCCCTGCCGTGAGGAAGCTCATCAGTCCTAATATATGATAGCTGGCCTTGATCAGCTTCTGCAGGCCGGACTCCTTCAAGCCGAGATCCTCCAGGAACATTGCGGTCTCCTCTTCATCCAGTTCCGCGATCTCCTGCTCGATCTGGGCACAGATCACAAACACCTCACTGTCGTTCTCCGCAGCGAACTGTTTCACTCTGGCAACACCCTCATTGGATGCCCCGTCGTCCGCCAAATCATCCTCCGCCACATTGGCTGCGAAGATCACCGGCTTATAAGTCAGCAAATTATAGGACGCAAGCAGCTCCGCCTCATCTTCATCCTCAGGCTCGAAACATTTAGCCAGCTTCCCGTCCTCCAGATGCGCTTTCAGCTTCTCCAACAGTTCCGCTTCCTTTGCAAGGGATTTATCCATCCTGGCCGCCTTGCCGGTCTTAGCGATCCTTCTCTCCAGTATCTCCAGATCAGAAAATATCAATTCAAGATTGATCGTCTCAATATCCCGCATCGGATCAATGGTTCCGTCCACATGAACAATATTGCTGTCCTCGAAACATCTCACCACGTGCACCACGGCATCCACCTCGCGGATGTTACTCAGGAACTGATTCCCAAGTCCCTCTCCCTTGGACGCTCCCTTTACCAATCCGGCAATATCCACAAACTCTATAGTCGCCGGAGTCACCTTCTTAGACTGGTACATGTCTCCCAGAAGCTTCAGCCTCTCATCCGGCACCGCGACGATACCAATATTCGGGTCGATCGTACAGAACGGATAATTGGCCGACTCCGCTCCTGCTTTGGTCAGTGAATTAAAGAGTGTGCTCTTGCCTACATTGGGAAGTCCTACGATTCCTAGTTTCATTTTATCTTAATCTCCTTTGGTTTTTCTTATATTTTATAGGGTTCTCGCCTTTCAAGGTTTTGGTTATGTACCAATTTACGTACCAATTTTTCTAAACCACCTTGAGAAACGCCGCAATTTTTTCGATTTCTTTATGCTTTTCATCTTCTGTCGTGTGAACATACAGATTCATTGTGATACCAATGTTAAAATGTCCAAGTATCGACTGCAACGTCTTTGGCTTCATACCGCCCTCGATACATCTGGTAGCGAATGTATGTCGCAATACGTGCATGGAAAATCTCGGAATCCCAATCTTGTCACACTGTTTGAATAACATGGTGTCATATGTGCTGTTCTTAACCGGCGTTCCCTTACGGCATAGGAAAACATATTCTGACCATTCCATCGGAATCACTTTGACTTCAAGATTCTTCTGCCTTTGTTTGCGAAGCATATCTATTGCTTCCTCTGTCAACGGAATGGAACGATACCCCGATTTACTCTTAGGTTCTCCCACTCTCCATTCACCTGTCGAATGACGGTATTCCATAGAACGGCTAATCGTTAGAGTACGGTTATCAAAATCAACATCCGCCCATCTCAATCCTACAAGTTCCCCTGTCCTAAGCCTTGTCTGCAATAGAAATTTGTATTGGTACTCGTACGCATTTCCCACAATGCCCCTTACAAACCTTTTCTGCTG
>CAYXKS010000054.1:0-11232 GCA_964465725.1 uncultured Bacteroides sp.
ATTATTTGGCAGAAATCTAAAGAGAACACAAATGGCACAAGGCATTTACGCACTGTGCCATTTGCACCTTTTCTCTTCCTCACTACTGCTCCATCTGCCTTCCCAGAAACCCAGCCGCAGACTGAATCAGCTTCTGCTCCACTTCGCCCATCTTGGATTTATGATCCGTCTCCAACAGAACTACCGATCCGATCACATCACCCTCACAGATGATTGGACTGATTGCTTCATGATGAACTTCCTCCAAGTCATTACCAACTTCAATAAAGTTCCGATCGCCTTTCGCCGCTACCACGCTCTCTCTGTTATCGATCTTTTCTTCCAACTCCCTGCTAATGGACTTTCCCAGCATGTTCTTCATACCGCCTGCCACCGCAATAAACTGATCTCTGTCAGAAATCATTGCGATATGGCCGGATACCTGTGCCATGCTCTCCGCATACTGCTTGGCGAAGGTACCCATTTCGCCGATAGGAGAATATTTCTTCAAGATTATCTCCCCTTCTCTGTCGGTAAATATTTCCAACGGGTCCGCTTCCCTAATCCGCAGTGTCCTGCGGATTTCCTTCGGGATCACAATCCGTCCGAGATCATCTATTCGTCTTACAATTCCTGTTGCTTTCATATTTATCCCTCCATATATAAATCATAGTTATTTTTCTTCCGTTTTCACCAATAATGGGAAAAGGTCACTGCCACTAATTCTATCGAAACTGCCATTCATTTCACTATTACTGGCATTTTTACTATTATTTGTAATGAAGGAAATTATATGCATTGAAGTTTTGAAAAATTAATGTGAAATATCTTTTGGCATGATCAGTGTCTCACCCTCATCCAGGAAAAAGCCTCGTCACCGACGGGTCCTTTCCTTTTCCATCTTCAGACATTTTTCGACGGATTTCTGCATAAATAGTGCCGGAAATATTATGCCACACAGAAAAAATCGCCCCCGGCAGTGTAGCGAGCGGATTTGCCGCAAAGTTGGCCGTGGCAAGGGAGATTGCCAGTCCGCTGTTTTGCATACCGACTTCAATCCCTATGGCAGTCACCTTTTTCTCCTCGAATTTCAACAGTTTCGCCACTCCTGTTCCCAGACAAAGACCGACCACATTGTGAATCGCTACCACCACCATGACAAGCGCTCCGCAGGATACAATCTTTTCCGCATTGCTTCCCACAATTCCCGAAATAATCATCACGATTGCTACGACCGATACGAGCGGAAGCAAATCCCGAACGGCATTTATCTGTTTCGGAAAAATCCGGTAAATCAATATTCCCAAAAGGACCGGAATCAGTACCACTTTTACCACGGACATCATCATCGTAGCTAACGACACCTCCACCCAGGATCCCGCCAATAAATAGACCAGCACCGGCGTGCATACAGGTGCCAATATGGTGGACACAATCGTCATACCCACAGACAATGGCACATCGCCCCCTGCCACATAAGTAATGACATTGCTCGCCGTACCTCCCGGACAACAGCCGACCAAAATAACTCCCAGCGCCAGATCCACCGGCAGCCCAAATATTTTCGCCAATGCAAAAGCAGTGATCGGCATAATGGTATATTGAAGTACAAAACCGATACATAAATCCTTTGGTCTGGTGAAGACAACTCTGAAGTCCTCCGTCTTGATTGTAAGACCCATACCAAACATAGCAACTCCCAGAAACCATGTCGTATAATTCGTCGCCCACGAAAAACCATTCGGCCAGAAAAATGCAATAACCGAAAATATAATAATCAGTACCGCAATATTGGATGACAGAAAATTACATATTTTTTTAATCCGACTCATCACAAACTCCTCTTCATTTCTTTTTCAATGTCCCCAAGCATCCCATGTCTTTCATAACGTGCAACAGACGTGATGTTATTCTTATCATCCACGAAGACCACCTTGGGAGGATTTGCCTCTCTCTCCTCCGGCGTCATCCCTGCATAGCACATAATGATAACCTTGTCTCCGGTGGAAACCATGCGTGCTGCAGCTCCGTTCAGGCAGATTGTCCCGCTTCCGGCTTCCCCCGCGATCACATAAGTCTCGAACCTCGCTCCATTGTCCACATCCGCAATCTGCACCTTCTCGTATTCGTATATTCCTGCCGCCTCCATCAGGCTTTCATCGACGGTAATACTTCCAACATAATTTAATTCCGCCTGGGTCACTGTAGCGCGATGAATTTTGCTTTTTAACATTTCCAAAATCATATTTCCACCTTCCTGTAACAAACCGGCCTTCGCCTTTCCGGTTACAACTTTCTCGGGCATTTCGCATACCATGCCGCCTTCGGCGAAACGCAAATGCTTTCATAATTTATAGCAACAACTCCTTACACAATGTCATTAAGTTAAGAAAATTGTGCCAATACACAATGTCAGGTGCGTCCGGCTTAACTAAATGACATTAACCCCTTACACTTCCATAATAAAATTATCAATCAAACGGGTAGTTCCAATGTAAACCGCCATGGCCACAAGGACTCTGCCCTCCGCTCTCGTGATGGATTCTATGCTGTCTGCATTAACCATTTCTACGTAATCAATTTTGGCCAAAGGCTCCTCTTCTATCAGCTTCCGCATTGCCATTATAATAGTATTCGCATCCCGCTCTCCGTTTTTCATCATATCCTCACCGTGAAAAACCGCTCTTGAAAGCACCAGCGCCGCTTTTCTCTCCTCCGCATTTAAATAGGTGTTTCTTGAGCTCTTCGCAAGACCGTCTTCCTCCCTTATAATGGGACAGCCTATAATTTCAATATCCATATTCAGATCGCGTACCATCCGCCTAATCACTGCCAGCTGTTGCGCATCTTTCTGCCCAAAATACGCCTTGTCAGGCATCACAATGTGAAAAAGCTTACAGACGACCGTGCAGACTCCCCTGAAATGAGTGGGTCTGGTCTTTCCGCACAGGCCCTCGCTGACTTTCTGCATCTCCACATAAGTGGAAAAGTCCGGTGCGTACATTTCTTCAACCTCCGGATGGAAGATCAAGTCTGCCCCTGCCTGCTCGCAAACCCTCTTATCCGCCTCGATATCTCTTGGATAAGTAGCCAGGTCCTCATTTACCCCAAACTGAATCGGATTGACAAAATCGCTGACCACTACCCTATCATTTTCGGCTACCGCCCTGTCAATCAGACTCTTATGCCCTTCATGTAAATAGCCCATAGTTGGAACAAGCCCTACCGTCAGTCCCTGCCGCCTCCACTCTTTTACCTGTTTTCTTACTTCAGCAACCTCCCCTGTAATCTCCATAACAATCCTCCGTTTCTGCATGACAATCTGCCGTGCCCTGTTTTTAGGAACTTAAACAAAATAAACAAAATAAACAAAAAAAATCCGGACATTCTACTGCCCAGACATACAACAAAAACTTTTATCCAAGTATGTGCTGTCCATCGGTACAGCCATCGTCTAAAAGTATTATTCCCATATAATATATGTTTACTTACTGTATGCACTGGTACAGCTCTTTCAGATACCGTCCGCTATGATAATAGCATATGATTTTATAAAGTGCAAGCCATAAGATAACCATATTAATTCAAAAACAGAGCAAAAACAGAGCATGCCATACCGACATGCCCTGATATCCGGCCAAAACATTTACTCTATGCATTTTCCTATTTCTTAACCCCTTTACTTCCTGACAGATTCGCATTCTGAAGAATATTACTGTCAAAGGAAGTAAGCATGGTCTTCTCTTCCCTCTCCCTCTTCAGTGCGAGTCCAACCATATCATCCAGAAGTTTAGAGTATGGTTTTCCCACGGCTTCCCACAGATAAAAGGCCAGAGATCCCGGAATTGGATTGATCTCGTTGACATATACCTGATCCGTATCTTTATCGATCATAAAGTCAATTCTGGACACGCCGCTGCAATTCAGCACCTGGAATGTCTTCACAGCCATCTGACGAATTTCTTCCCGTTTCTGGGGTTCGAGATTGGCCGGAAGCTCACGTCTCGCCGTGCGCATCCCTTCTGAACCGCCTTTACCGCCAGCCACATATTTGTCTTCATAGCTTAAGATCTCGTCACTTGATATCGGCTCTTCACACTCAGAAGCCTCAGCCTCCTCATAATCTCCCAGTACCGCACAGTTGATCTCCCTCAGATTTGTGATTGCCCGCTCGATCAAAACCCTCGGACCGAAAGTGAAAGCATATTCCAACGCTTCTCTCAGTTCTTCATGATCCTTCGCTACCTTGATTCCTACGCTTGACCCCAAGTTAACCGGCTTAACGATAACTGGATAGCTAATTCGGCCTTCCACTTTACCGTAAGCCGCCTCCTCATCGCGCTCATATTCCTTCACATTCAGGGTTACACAATCCAGAACTGGAATGTCATTGTCTTTGAGCACAGTCTTCATCACATATTTGTCCATCGTCACTGCCGAAGCCGCCACATCACACCCGACAAAAGGCACATTGTAATGCCTCAAAAATCCCTGCAGCGAACCATCCTCCACATTGGCGCCGTGAACTACCGGAAAAGCCACATCGATCTGCGCTACCACAGAATTTCCCATTTTCTTTACCGGATAACGGATCAACTGCACTTGTCCCTTCTCACACATGAGGAAAACACGAATGCTTTTCTGCAGCAGTGTCGGAATATTTCTGTAGTTTGCTATGTCGGCAACCGCTTCTCCCGTATAGAGTTCGTTATCCTTGGTGATATAGATCGGAATCGGCTCATATTTATCCCTGTCGAAGGAATTATATGCCTGTAATCCGGAAATCACAGACACTTCATGTTCTACACTTTTACCACCAAAAAATACGCCTACTCGAATTTTCATGCTTTAACCATGCCTTTCCTATGATTTAACTTATAATCTATATAACAGATCATTCTGTGTCATTTTTATACTTACACCTCATGTCTTTCCAGACACAAACATTCTGTGAAAATTACGGTGCAAGTATTAGATGGATGTTATTTTTATCCTTATGCGTAATTATCCGGCAGATCATTCTCGATCAGCACCACTTTCTGCCGTTCATCCGGAATCGCATTCACCATCTGAAAAGCCTCCTGCAGAGTATCAACCACAATCATTTTGCTCTTCGGGAAACCCGCTTCCAGCAAGCCGTCCTGAATCGGCCGAGTCTGTTCTTTCCCTACCAGTACTGCATAATCACATCTGCTCGCCGCATATACACCGACTTCCTTATTTTCGGAATACTGCTTCTCGCCCAACTCCACCATTCCCGGAGTCATAAGAATCCGGAGTTCCTTGAACATGGCCAACGTATCAAGCGCCGCCTCGAATCCATTCTTATTGGAATTATAGCTGTCATCCAACAGAATACGTCCTCCTTGCTTCAGCAACTGCAGTCTGTGGGGTACACTCTCCAACTGCTTCACCGGATACCGAAGCTTCTCCATGGGAATTCCCAGCGTATGGGCAACCGCAATGGCTCCGGCAATATTCTGTACATTATGATTTCCCACCAGGCGAGTATGAAATTCAAATTCCTCACCGCGCTCATCTTTCATCTTAAAAACAGAGCCATTCGGCGAAACCGCTATATCATAAGCCCTGTACGCAATATCATCCCCCGCCGTCCCATAGCTTACAACCTTCTTATCAATCTTATGCCCGCGGATATACGCATTATCATAATTCAGAAAGACCTTCCCTTCCGCAGGCACTGCATCCGCCAGTTCAAACTTTGTCCCGATAATATTCTCTATTGTATGGAAACTCTGTAAATGCTGTGGTCCAATTGAAGTAATGATCCCGTAATCCGGATGTACCAGATCACAGATCTCCTTGATATCCCCTACTTCCCTTGCACCCATTTCACAGATGAAAATCTCATGAAACGGCTTCATCTGCTCCCGAATCGTCCTCACGACTCCGAGTGTCGTGTTATAGTTCCCCGGTGTCTGCAGGACGTTAAACTGGCTCGACAGCAGTGTATTCAGAAAATATTTCACACTGGTCTTGCCATAACTTCCCGTCACACCGATCACTGTCAGATTCGGCATCTCTTGCAAAATACGGGCGGCATCCTTCACATAATGCCTGTCAATTGCCTGTTCCAACGGCCTGTTGATCAGGTTTACCAGCAGGATCAAAAAAGGCTGCAGAATAAACAGAAGCAACAATACACAACCACACGCGCGCGGCCAGTATTCCCCCGACAGAAGAGACAGTAATACACATAATCCATACAGAATTACCGTCGTAACCAGCATACGTCTCACCCGCATGGTATACACAAGCGGCTTCTTCGCCTGGCGTGGTTTATTGACCAGTATTGTCATTGCATTCATCACACATGCGGCGATCATACATCCCACATTGCCGGCCAGCACCAAGGGAACCGATATCACAGCATAAAGGCACTTGCCAAGCAGCCTTCCCACATTGCTGTGCACCTGCATCCACTCCCTGTATTCTCTCGGCTTATAAGAATTCTGCTGGAACATGTGTACAATATAGATTTCATATAAAACGGCTCCCACCAAATAAGTGACAGACCATATAAGCATCCAAATAACATCCATGATGATTCCTGTCCCATCCTGTCGTCAACGACATTATCAATTTCTCTCATATCACTCATCAAAAATACGATGCATAAAGCATCTCAGGCAAAGCAGGAAAATTCCGGATCAGCTTCACTCCGCAAAAAATGCTGCCAGCGCTCCATGCACCTTCGGCGCCTGTTCCGCAAAGGAGAAATGCCCGGCGCCCTCGCACACCACCAGGCCGACATCCGGAATCAGCTCTTCCATCCGTTTCGCATCAGACAGCGGCGTCGCCGTATCCTGGTCTCCCCAGATCAGAAGCGTTGGACATTTGACCAGATGCATAAGCGGCTCCAGATCCTCATTGACCACCTTGACAAGCGTAGCGCGCATGATGGGTGTCGCATTGTTATAATCGGCAGAACCTCTCTTACGTCTCATATCATCCACCACATCCGGATACAGGAAATGCAGTACCTTCGTGCTCATGACCGCACGCCCAATCTTATAACACCGCAGGCTCATCTTCTGCCTGAAGTTCTTCTTCGGAAGAATTCCCGCACTGTCGATCAGCACCGCCCTCTCTATCACAAAGGGAAGTTTCTCTCTGGCATTCATCTTAAAGAAGACCCTGCCTCCGAAAGAATGCACCACAACGCTCAGCTTCGACACCCTGAAAGACGCAACAAACCGCACCACAAAATCCACATAGTCATCCACACACCACGCCTCCGGCGGTTCCGGTGTCTTCCCGAATCCGGGCATATCCAGCGCGATCACCCTGTGACTGCGTGCCAACACCCCGATAATGCCTGCGTATAAAGTAACGTTGGCGCCCCATCCATGTAAGAGCAGGACGATCTCGCCCTCCCCTTCGTCTATATAATTCACTGCTATTGAATCAATCTTCTTAACCACGGCTCTCTCCAAATGCGCTTATCGTAAACGACCTGACAAATTTCTGCTTCCGCCATATTTAATCTATGCACGCTACGGTTCCATTGCAACCTGTCAGCATACTAATATTTTACCCAACGCGCTATGATTTATCATATACCTTCGCCCATTATTTGGCAATCATGTTTTTGCCAGCTGGTGTGCAAAAAATGCCGTTACTCTTGACAAAACTACCGTCTGCCTTTAGAATGAAATTTGTAAAGAAGAAATGAGTTTTTCGACCGTACAGCTATTGCTCAAGCGGCTTGCTCGTTTCTTTTTTTGTTCTCAAAATATCATATAGATATAGTTTTCCGTCTTTTGCATGGCGCACCAGTATCCTTGATTTAAAAACATTGTACCTGACCAGTTCGCACGCATCATCATAAACAGGTATCGCAAAACGTGTGTCATACCTGTACCAGCCAAATTTTGCATCTGTATTATGCTTTTGTGCGTAATTCTCTGCAAATATTTTATTCGTGGCAATTTCGATCATCTCTTTGATAATTCCTGAAGAATTTGCCTTCGCATACATATTTGCGCCCCTTAGTTCCTTTGTGTCCTTAGAATGTGCAAACTCGTCCGGGAAATCCGTACCTATATATACTACATCTGATGTTTCAGTAATCTCCGCGCACTGACCGATATATTCTTTGAGGCAATCCTCAACAATATTCCAGTCCACACTTCTTCTTCCCTTGAAACGCAGGTCATTAATAACCACAATGCTTTTGCCGTCAACGTCTTTTATTATATCAACTTTCTTATCCATTGTAACTGCCCCTTTTGAAATTCATTTTTTCGAAATGCCGGCGTCTGCTAACCATTTTTCACAGAATAATCAATTAACTGACAAAACGCAATCATAAAACACCACTTTGTTCAAGTCTCTTCGCAGATAGAAGCATTGTGTCACATCACGATTGCCAGCCGCAACCGGACCAAACAGGAACACTTCTGTCAGTTCTCCACATAATCCATATAGTCCGTCTCACTGGCAAACAACATATACTCTCCATTCACATAGCCCATATAACCGCTTTCCACCGCATATCCTTTCATATCCTTACCTCACTTTCCAAAGCAATCGGTTGCTTTCCCTGTTTTCTTCTTAAACACGAACTTTTGTTCGCTTCTGGTATAAGGATACAAAAAATGGAGTCCGTTAAACCGGACTCCGTCTAATCAATCCATATTTTTTGATTCTTTTTATATCAATTTCTTAAATTCAGGAATCACATCAATCGGTGCATCGCCCCATCAATCCTCTGACCTTTCCCACAATCCTGGCCAGTTCTTCCACCACAACATCCATCTCCTCCCTCGTATTTTCCTCATTGAGCGTCAGCCGCACCGACCCCCTTGCCTTTTCAAGGGACATTCCCAAAGCCAGCAGTACATGAGAAGGATCAACGGACCCGGATGTGCAGGCTGACCCCGCCGAAGCACAGATATCCGCCATGTCCAGCATGATCAGTATCGTCTCTCCCTCCATGCCCTCGAAACTGAAATTCACATTATTGGAAAGCCGCTTTGTGCGGTGCCCGTTGAGAACGGCGCCGGGAATCTTCTTTTCAATCTTTTCGATCAGATAGTCCCTCAGATCCACTTCTCTTGTCATCTTCTCTTCCATCATACGGCAGGCTCTTTGTGCTGCTGCAGCAAGCCCTACAATCCCGGGCACATTTTCCGTCCCTGCGCGGCGCCCCCTCTCCTGCTGCCCACCATGAATAAAGGAACGGATTCTGGCCCTGTTGCTCACATAGAGAAATCCCACTCCTTTCGGCCCGTTAAACTTATGGCCGCTGGCCGAAAGCAAGTCAATATGGCACTCCTCAACATGAATCGGCAGATGCCCATACGCCTGCACCGCATCGGTATGAAACAGAATACCGTGTTTCGTCGCGATCTCACCGATCTCCTTTATCGGTTCTATCGTGCCGATCTCGTTATTGGCGTACATCACGGAAATCAATATGGTATCCGGTCGTATCGCCCGCTCAAGCTGCTCCAGATCAACCAGCCCGTCAGCATCCACATCCAGGTAAGTAACTTCTGCTCCCATTTTCTCTAAATACTCACATGTATGCAGCACCGCATGGTGCTCTATCCTGGAAGTAATAATATGCTTTCCTTTCCCGCAGTACGCCTCGTACACCGCCTTGATTGCCCAGTTATCCGACTCCGATCCTCCCGACGTGAAGAAGATCTCATTCGTCTCGGCTCCCAGAGTAGACGCAATCGTCTCTCTTGCCCTCATAAGCGCTCTCTTACTCTCATTTCCCAGCTTATAAATGCTCCCTGCATTGCCATAATATTCCGTAAAATACGGCATCATGGCCTCCACCACCTCCGGAGCAGTTCTCGTGGTCGCCGCATTATCCAAGTATATCATACCGGTATCCTTCCTCAATCACTGTCATATACATCGTAAAACCTCAGATATCCCGCTATTAGATGTATTTGGTATTAACCTACATCAGCTGCCGTGCTTCCTCTTTACAGAATCCCAAATCCACAGCATTCTTGCAGCCTTTCACACAGAATAAATTTCCATGTGTAAGGCGGCTAAATACAGCGATACCGGCAGCATCTCCGACACAATTTACAGCAAAAGCTCTTCCATATCTTTAAGCACAGCCTCCGTCAACGACAGCAGGAGCTCCTCATCCTTCTCAATCACGCCACATTTCTTATATCTCATCCGAAACATCGGCGTCCCCTTAGGCTCGAACGTCATTCTGCCTTCATAGGCCCTAAGCAGCTGCGGAATATTCTCTACCTTGATCCGTGCGTCCGTTCGAAGCAGAAAACGTATTGTCTCGTCCTTCCCCTTGACCTCCGGCATATACAGCTTATGGGCACGGGAACGAATCAGTGCAATCCGAAGCAGATTCTCCGCCGACTTGGGTATTTCTCCGAAACGGTCTAGCAGTTCCTCCCGCATATCCTCACATTCTCTTTCATTTTCTATCCCGGCAATTCTCTTGTAAATATCCAGCTTCTGCACCTCATTGACAATATAAGAAGCCGGTATATAAGCGTCCGCCTCCAGGTCAATACTCGTATTAAAGTCCTCAATTGTAGGAATTCCTTTCAGATTCTTCACTGCCTCATTCAGCATCTTACAGTACAGATCATATCCTACTGCCTGCATATGTCCGTGCTGTTTCGCACCCAGCAGATTGCCCGCCCCACGGATTTCCAGGTCGCGCATGGCAATCTTGAATCCGCTTCCCAACTCGGTAAACTCTTTGATCGCTCCCAGCCTCTTCTCGGCGATCTCCTTAAGCATCTTGTTCCTCTTGTACATCAGAAAGGCATAAGCCGTCCTGTTGGAACGCCCCACGCGGCCGCGCAGCTGGTACAGCTGCGACAGTCCCATCTGATCCGAATCATGAATAATCATCGTATTGACATTGGAAATATCCAGCCCTGTCTCGATGATTGTCGTGGATACCAACACATCAATCTCACCGTCGATAAAGTCATACATGATCCGTTCCAGTTCGCTTTCTTTCATCTGTCCGTGGGCAAAAGCCACATTGGCTTCCGGCACAAGCTTCTGGATTGCCGCCGTCACATCCGCGATATTGTTAACTCTGTTATAGACATAATAAACCTGTCCCTCCCGGGAGAGTTCCCTGACAATGGCCTCTCTCACCAGCTCCTCATTATACTCACAAACAAATGTCTGAATCGGCTGCCTGTCTCCCGGCGCCTCCTCCAACACGCTCATATCCCTTATTCCGATCAGACTCATATGAAGCGTCCGCGGAATCGGCGT
>CAYXKS010000054.1:11332-15012 GCA_964465725.1 uncultured Bacteroides sp.
TTCTCCTGCACCGCCTTGAAAGCCGCCCGGATAGCAATCTCCGTCTTGCCGTAACCCACATCGCCGCAGATCAGCCGATCCATGATCTTGCTGCTCTCCATATCTTCTTTGGTCGCGGCGATAGCACTGATCTGATCCTCCGTCTCCTCGAAGGGAAACATCTCCTCGAACTCTTTCTGCCAGACAGTATCCTTACCATACTGATAGCCCTGGCTCTGTTGTCTGACCGCATAAAGCTCTACCAGATCCTGGGCGATCTCATCCACTGCGGTGCGCACCTTGGACTTGGTCTTATTCCACTCCTGAGTCCCCAGCTTATTCAGCTTCGGCTTCGTGCCCGATTCGGCGGAAGCATACTTCTGAATTACGTCAAGACCCGTGGCAAGCACGTAGAGAATTCCACCATCCCGATAGGATATCTTCATATAATCCTTTACGATTTTGTCTACCTCTACCTTCTCAATTCCCTGGTAGACGCCAAGGCCATGGCTCTCATGGACTACATAATCACCTACCTTAAGCTCGTTGAAATCATTGATCTTCTGCCCCTGGTAGAGTTTTTTCTTCTTCTTTTTCTTCTTCTCCGCACCGAAAATATCGCTCTCCGAGATGACAATAAACTTAAGCAGCGGATACTCGAATCCTTTCAGCACCCTGCCATAATACGTCATGACCTCCCCGGGCTGCACCTCCCGCATAGGGTCTTCTGTATAGAAAGCGCTGATCTCCTGTTCCTGAAGATCCTCCGCAAGACGTTTCGCTCTGGTTCTGGAACCGGAGAGCAGCAGAATCCGATATCCCCGTTTCTTATAATTGCTCAGGTCCTTCACCAGCGCCTCAAAACTATTATTATAGGAAGACAAACTTCTCGTCTGAATATCAAACTTCCTGTCTGACTTGAAAAGCGGATTTTTACCATCCATCATGGAAAGCGTCACCACTCTCCCCCTGGCAATTCTGGCGGCGGTCTCCTCCGCGCTGTACAGAATATTCATCTGTCCCGGCAGAATATATCCCTTTTCCACACGGTGCATCATGCTTTCCCGAAATTCCAGCTCCACCGCCGAAGCATGTTCCCTGACACGAAGTGGCTCCTCAATGAAAATACAGCTTCCACCCTGTCCGACGCGCTGTCCTGAAGCATAATCCAGACAGTCCAGGAACGTAGACAGCTCCGGATAGAAATAACGTATATAGCTTTCCAGATTGACCACGTTTCGTGACAGGCCAAGTTCCAGCAGCTGCTCTTCCAGCTCCCGGATCTGGGTTTCGATCCGATGTGCTTCCTCGGTTTTCATCTCCTTCCGCAGCCTGCCGGCATAGATTTTACATTCCTCTTCTATCTTCTTCAGGCCGCTTTTCAGTTCATCGTCCGTCAGAATCAGCTCCGTCGCAGGATAGATCGTGACGGACTCCAGTTTCTCGATAGAGCGCTGGCTTAAGATATCAAAACTTCTGATCGAATCCACATCTTCTCCCCACAGCTCGATCCGATAAGGGTTCTCCTCTGTCAGGTCAAAAATATCTATGATGCCCCCGCGGACACTGAACTGTCCCGGCGCCTCCACCTGATAGTTCTTCTCATAGCCAAGTTCCACAAGCCGCATGGCGAGTTCCTCTTCCGCCACACTGCTCTGCCTGTCAATATGAATGATATGCCTCTGCCACGCATCGACAGGCGCCTGCGGAGCCATCAGCGCGTCATAAGTCGTGATCACTGTGGTTGGCCGCCCCTCCATCAGTCTGCGCAGGCATCTTATCCTCTCCAGAGTCAGCTGATTACCGTGAATATCTGCCTGAAAGAAAATAAGATCTTTGGCCGGATACAGCATGACATTTCTGTCATAGAATTTATAGTCTTCATACAGTTCCTTCGCCCGAAGGTCACTGAAAGTAACGATGATTTTATTTCTGAAACCATCGCCCAATCCATAGATCATATGCAGTTTCTGCGAATCCACACATCCGCTGAGCGCTACCGAAGCCTGCTCCTTCACAAGCAGCTTCTTAATCTCCTCATATTCTCCCAGTTCTTCCAGGGGAGCCAGTAAAGCCCTCACATCTTACCTCCGCTTTGTCAATGCCAAAGTTCATTCATTATCAGCAATTATTAACAGTCCAACTTTTTCGTTACACAAATTATCCAATATTGTCTAAATTTACATGTTCTCGCGGACTTTGCAGCAAGTACAAAGTCCTGGGCTGAACTGTTACCCAATATTCACAATCAATGTCATATAGTAAACGACATAACAATTTTCTGTTTTCGGCTTTCAGAAAACCATGCAAAATCCGGCTAATTCTGTACCTTCTTATTATACAGATTCATCGCCGCATCCGCGCCCTCCGTAATCATCACTTCCACGGCATCGGCTGCGCGCTGCGCGCTCTCGTCCATGATCTCCCGCTCTTCCTTCGTGAAATGCCCGAGCACATAATCCGCCAGATCACGTCCTTCCGGCTTCTCTCCCACGCCCATCTTCACACGTTTGAATTCATCATGGCCCAGATGCAGTATGATATTCTTGAGGCCGTTATGTCCGCCCGCACTTCCCTTCTTGCGGATACGGATCTGCCCCACATCCAGGCTGACGTCATCCGAGATCACGATCAGTTCACTCTTTTCATCCACCTTATAAAAGTCTATGACCTGCCGCACACTTTCACCACTCAAATTCATGTAAGTCTGCGGCTTGACCAGAACAACCTTCTGTCCTCCCACATAACCCTTGCCGATGATCGCCTTATGTTTCTTCTCACCCACCGTAATATGATTCTTTTCCGCGATCGCATCTATCACGTCAAATCCGATATTATGCCTCGTATTCTGATACTGTCTGTCCGGATTTCCGAGTCCCACAATAACGTACATGTCGCCCTCCTGCGTTTCTGTATTCTTATAAAATAATTTTCTTATCTTTTCAAACAAATTTTGCTTTCCTCCCTACGCCCGGAAACACATAAATAAAAAAAGCAACCGTCGCTCTCCAAAGTAGTTTGGTTGCTTCTTTGTTGCTTTATGGGCAGCGCCTTTTATGGTTATATTAAAGCAAACCCTGGCGTTCTGTCAATTATTATTGTTCAAAAGAATATACACTGTTCTATGCGCATGGCACACTGATACGCTCACTCATTAATACCTTTTACTTTAAATATCCTTCTGCCTCTTCCTCAGAAAGAACATATTTTTGCATTATCGCATTTTTTATTTCTGAATCCCCATGTCCAAATGCTCTCAAAGTGTCCACTGTTCCACTGATACCGCGTTTGATGCCTTCTTTAATTCCTTCTTTAATTCCTTCTTTGATTCCTTCTTTTCGTCCTTTTTCCATTCCCTCTTTTTCTCTGCTCAGTAACTGCGGTTCCATAATTTCCATCAATGCCTGGCACATTCTCTCATCTCCCATCAATTCTTCTACGACCTGTTTATTTGCCCCGATGCTCACTTCCAAAACAGAATCTGCGAACTCTTTTTCCGTTTTTTCCGTCAGATTATCAACGCACTCTATCAGCCTGACCATTTTCTCTTTTTTCATCTTCTCCGACAGAGCGCCAAGCCAGATATGAGATGTATCATCCAATTCCCTTGTAACAATAATCTGCGTCGGAAACAATACTCTTCCATCAATATAGTATATCCCGCGATACGGACTCGATATGCTATATTGATGCTCTTTAAA
>CAYXKS010000055.1:0-14970 GCA_964465725.1 uncultured Bacteroides sp.
CCGATGGTTATCCTGCCCCGGATTATCTGCGCAGCATTACGAAGATTGGCAACGTTGGGTATAAAGGCGAGGTTGAAGCTCCAACAGAAGGCTCTGAGCTGATCCGCAAGGCTATTCTCGATGCCGATGAGCGCACACTTTATCTCCAGGTCTGGGGTGGATGCAACACGATCGCCCGTGCGCTGATGGATATTCAGGCTGAGTATGAAAATACTGCTCAGTGGCCTGCCCTGCATGAAAAGCTTACTGAAAAAATTGTTATTACGGCCTGCGGTGAACAGGATGAAACGTATCGTACCTACATAGCCGAAGAGTGGCCGGGAATACTCTTTGTAAAGACATTGCAGATGCAAAGCTATGCTTACACCTGGTTTGCGAATCCGGAGTGCGAGAGTAAAGATACCTTGCGCGCAGAGTTTATGAAGCGTGAAATCATGAATGGCAAAAGTGCGCTCGCGGACGGCTACTGTACCTGGCTTGATGGCAACTATTATGAGGGGGAAGGCGCACCGGGACAGTTTGGCACTAATCCTAATATTACAAAGGAGTGGTTCGGTGCGAAAATGGGCCTGCCAATGCCGGAAAAATATGATTTCCTCTCAGAAGGAGATTCTCCAACATTCTTTGCACTCTTTCAATGGGGTTTCCGCACACTGGAGGATTTCTCCTACGGCGGTATCGCCGGACGGTACCACAAAGTTACGGGGGAAATAAATTCCAAAGGTGAGCCATTGAATCTATGGGATGTGTCCAAAGATCTGTTTACCGACCGGAACGGAGAGGTTAGACTTCAGGAATCCATGTGGCCTTATGTGGCGGATATCCAACGGGATTTCGCAGCCAGAGTGGCGTGGGCATCAGCAGAATCCTATGAAGAGGGCGAGCATGCTCCGACTGTCAGCGTCGAGGAGGGCCTGAATCTGCCTGCGCAGGCAGGACAGGAAATTGAGATCCATGCGAAAGCTTCGTCGCCGGACGGTGCGACGGTTCAGACCACTTTCCGTGTCTATGCGGATGCCAGCGCGGCGTGGGCGGCGGATGTCTCGCTGGAAGCACAGGATAATACCGCTGTCCTCAGAATTCCCACAACGGCTGCCACGGGGGATCAGCTTCATGTCATTGTAAAGGCCCAGGCGAAGGGACACCACAGGTTGGTGCACTATCAGCAGGTGATTATCACTGTGGGATGATCTACAGGGCAGTGCTGCTCCCAGTACTTTGACCTTGAAGCTTCTGTGTAAATTTTTGAGGTTTTTTTCGAGTGCGTGGGTTCAGAAACGAAGGCGTAGCGGGCTACGTTTACGCTGAGTATTCTGGACTCGTGCAAAAACTTCCCAAAAAGTTTGGAAAAAATAGACCATAATATTTATACAAGGGTTTTCAGGACAGAGTATTAACGCTGCCAGAACTCGCTTATCCGGTGCTGCTTCCGGTAGGTGTTGGGTGTCACGCCTTTGATCTGCTTGAAGATCTTGCCAAAGTAACTCTGCGTCGGAAAATGAACATAATTGGCGATTGCAGAGAGGGAATAGTCAGAGTAGGTCAGAAGGTTAGCGGCCCGCTCCACCCGTTCCAGATTGATATAGTCCTGGATCAGCATCCCGGTTTCTTTTTTGAACAGTCTGGCCAGATATCCGGCGCTGATCCCAAGCGGCGCCGCAATATCTTCAATGTAGATCTTCTCGCGGCAATGCTTTTGGATGTAATCTTTGCTTCTTTTTGTGTATTCCGAGGAGCCGGGAACAGACTTTGCGTCCCTCACTCTTGCGCAAAAGTCTTCAATTCCGCAGTTGCGATAGTACAGAGCTGCTTCCGGATTCGCCGCGGTATTGATCTTGGTGATATAATAGCCGCTGGCATGATAAGCTGTCGCCGGAGGAACACCAACGGAAATGGCAGCCCGTGCGACGAGTGTGATTCCGACAATTGCCAGGGTCCGCCAATGGATCAGATCGGAACTGGCGAGACGGCCTGTGCCGGCATCCATCTGTTCCGATATGCGGATGGCATCCTGTGTGCGCCCCTCACGGACGGCCATGATGACTTGCTGCTCCTCATGGTAGGTATGGCGGTATTCGCCTTCGTCCCGCGCCGTCTCTTCTTCGCTGAATGCGGCATGCTGCTCCAGACGAAGCGCCTGTTCACTGCTGACAAAAGGCTTGGTGAGTGCATAAAGTCCCGGTTCTTCCACTTCTGTTCCCTTCAGAAGCGTAGCCGCAAGGAGGGAGATGTCTTCAATCTGCCGGAGCGTAAAGGTGCGTAAAGGTCTCGCATCTTCGGGTTGGATTTGATAAGAGAGAAAAAAGGCCCTGCGCTGTTTTGGATCCAGCCTGCTGCTGCACATCGGGCCCAGATACAGCTGACCTTCCCCATGGACAAAGGCGGCGAACCACACGCCGAAGGAATCGCGGTAAAGAAATGGCGAACTGTGATCCACAGCGCTCTCACGAAGCAGAGTACGGAGGTGTACATCTTTCATCAAAGGGCTGTCCTCCACGCTGTCAAAATATGCTGTCGGCTGGCCATCGGCATCTTCATAGACGATATCCACTTTGACCAGGTCGGAAAAACGGTGTAATGCACTTCTGTTCATTTCTTTATTCTCCTTTAGGAATTGTGTTTATGCATACCTGCACATTCATGTCTATCCTGATACAAATTTCCATGAAAAGTACGGCACAAGTCCTAAAAAATCTTTTCGTCTTTTTCGGAAGTTTCTTATAAAAATAATATAGCAGTCCGGTGAATAAAAGAAAAGCCTGTTTGTTTGAATTAAGGACAAGAAGGTTGAAAAAATGATATATTCCTCATTTTCTATTTTATAGAATTAAGAGAGTAAAAAATTTGCAGTAAAAAAGGTTTGTAAAAAAACAAATCAGAATCTGTCACAGGAGGAAAATCATGGAACGCAACCGACTATACGGTATCGGGGAGCCGATTACCAGAGATGTTCTTCAGGGCAGGATCACGTCCGAGATCGCTGTCGGCATATTGAATGATCTTGGCGTAACCGCCCTGCGGGAATGGATGACGCCGGCCATGTATCCGGAGGTTCTTAACTACGAGGAAATCTGCAGGGCGTTCGATAAAACGCTGACCCTTTGTGAGGAATACGACATTGAAGTCACCGGTATGGGAACGCCAACCATGCCCGGTGTATATGACAAGGAGGAATTTCTGGAGGTGCCGGTCCGTGATCTTAGTGAGAACAGTCCCTATTCCGAGATGCTCAGGCAGACCGAGGCCAACTGGGAGCGGATTACCAGGCGTTTTCCCTCCATCCGCCAGTGGGAGGTTGGAAATGAATGGAATTTCCCGCTGTTTCTTCATCCGATCGGATGGAAGGCCGGGGAGCCGGCGTATTCGATCGAGGAAATGATGGAGATCGCCTGCGATCTGATGTATGTTTCCGCAAGAGGGATTCGCAGAGGAAACCCGGAGGCCAGAGTTGTCTGTTTCGCTCCGACGCCCGATTCGATGCATCATTATCTGCCGGTCGGCGTCCCGATTGCCTATGGGATTCCGGTCTGCCTGGAAATCCTGTACCGCACGATCGAGGAGGGAAAGTCCTTTTCGACCAATTCGGACGATTACTTTGATATGGTTGCCTGGCATCCCTATCTTTCCACGCAGATGGGTTATGAACCTTATGATACGACTTACCCGGCAGCGGAGATGTATCTGACGGATGACATGCCGGACGCACTTTGGAAAAGCTACAACGATATGGCCTATCATATCATGGCGCGTCACGGCGACGGACATAAGAAGGTTCTGATCACCGAATTCGGCTTTTCTGATTGTTGGAACGAGGAGCGGGAACGGCAGCAGGCGGCCTTGATTCCACGCTGTTTCGAACTGCTCCGCCAGATGCCCTACGTCAAGACCTGCCATTTCTTCCGGCTGCTTGAGGATGAGGGAACCAAGGCTGCGGACAATGGCGTCTTTACCAACGAGTCGGAGGGAAAGTTCGGTATCGTGCGGGAGGCACAGCATAACTATGAATATCGTGAGAAAGCCAGGGAACTACAGAAGGTCTATCGCGGAATATAGAATCTTACTATAGCGCAGAGCGCTTGGAATGGAGGAGAAAATGACGGAGTATATCGTGCAGACGACCAGCGGCAGAGTCAGGGGACAGGAACGGGACGGTCTGGTCGAGTATCTTGGGATTCCTTATGCGGAGCCGCCTGTCGGGCCGCTGCGGTTCAAGAGAGCCGTTCCGGTAAAGCCCTGGCTGGATGTCTATGAAGCTAAGGAATATGGTCCGGTGCCGGTTCAGAAGGATAAGGGCACAGACATGGGCGAGGAAGACTGTCTGACAGTCAATGTCAAGCGCCCTGCCAGTGGGGAGAATTTACCGGTTTTCGTGTATATCTATGGCGGCGGTTATCACACCGGCAGTACCAGCGACGGGATGTATACAGGCGAGGCATTTGCCAGAGACGGACTTGTCTATGTTTCGTTCCAGTACAGGCTGAACGTTCTGGGATTCTATGATTTTACCACTTATCCCGGCTGTGAGGATTTTGATTCAAACTGTGGTCTTTCCGACCAGATCCTGGCAATGCAGTGGATCCATGTCAACATTGCCGCCTTTGGCGGAGATCCGGACCGTGTGACGATCTGCGGCGAGTCCGCCGGAGGGGCGTCCGTTGTCAATCTGCTGGCCTGTCCTGATGTCAAAGGACTTTTCCAGCAGGCGATCGCACAGAGCGGTCTTCCAAACTGTGTGATGACCCATCAGACCTCACGGCAGAATATGGATCTGTTTATCGAAGGTATGGGATGGTCAGAAGACGAGGTTGCAAAGCGGCTTCGCAATGACGACCCGCACACGTTCTCGAAGGGTACAGACTATGTTGCCAGGAAGCATCAGTATAAGAATCCCGGCATGTTCCTTCCGGGGCCTGTGCAGGATGATCTGCTGCCGGTGCGTCCCATCGACGCCATCCGCGGCGGCTCTGCGGACGGGGTGAAGCTGATCATCGGAACCAATATGCATGAGGGCACGATGTTCGTGCATCCGGAGAACACCGGATTTCCCAACAGCTGGGCGATGATCGCCGATATGTTCGAGAAAAACCGCCATGCCAATGCGCTTCCGGAGGTGATAGGTTTCTATCATCCGTCCGCCGCCGACGTCTTCGTGCTGTTCAAGGCAGATCCGGCGCCTGATATGGATAAGTTCAGCATTTCTAAGGGGGATAAACGGCAGATAGGCGGCGATCCTTTCATCCGTTTTGCAACAGACTACGCTTTTGAGATGCCGGCAATCAAGGTTGCGGCGGCGCAAAAGCAGTATACCAGCGATGTCTGGATGTACCGCTACGAACTGATCACCAAGAGTGGGATCGATACCGGCTGGAAGGCAACCCATGCAGCGGAACTGCCGGCGGTGTTTGCCGTGCAGGATCACGAGTTCAGCCATTTCATCTATGACGGGGAACCGGAAGAACTTTTCAGAAAAATGTCGGAAGAGATGCATGGCGACTGGGTGCGCTTTGCCAGGACCGGGGAGCCGAATCCTGACTGGCAGCGCTTCGAAGGCGCACAGTCTCCGGTACGTATTTTCGACCGCACAACGAGGACGGAGATTCTTGACCGCCGCCATCTGATGCAGATCTGGGGAGACATGAGATTCTATGAGATGTAGGATTGTCCATGCTCAGGTAACGGCGCGGATTAGCGATGTCAGTATCGTTTTGATCCGCCTGAAACAGCGTGAGAAAACCCGCTTGTCTTTGGATTCTGAGATTCCGCAGAGCGGAATCATGGTGGTTAGTGTGCAATGAGTGCGAGGGCCACTTAGGTAAAAACATAAATATCATTTAAAAATCAACAGGAGGAACGGTTATGAATAAAGAACTCGGCTTTGACAAAGACGGCCAGCAAAAACATATGCGTCCGGTGGACTATCTGACAGATTCGCTGGGCCAGTTTTCCTTAAATTCCCTGAACCAGCTGACAGGACAGCTGACATATTTCTACACGACGAAGGTTGGAATGGCATCAAGTACAGTTGCTACTGTGCTGCTGATCTCCAAGATTTTTGATGCGGTTTCCGACCTGTTTATGGGCAAACTCGTAGACAAGACCAACACGAAGGACGGCAAGGCAAGACCCTGGCTGCTGCGCATGGTCATTCCGGTACTTCTGGCCATGGTGCTCCTTTTCACGGTTCCGTCTTCGATGGGCGCTTTCCGTTACGTATATGCGCTGATCACCAGCGCCTTCGCTTCCGCCATCGTCTATACTGCCATTGCGGTGCCTTATTACACCATGATGTCGTATAAGACAAGAAGCTCGGAGGAAAAGGGTAAGATGGGCACCTGGCGTGCGGCTGTCGGTTATGCCATTGGCGTGGCCTGCGGCATCGGCCTGATCCCTATCACAGTCGCACTGGGCGACGATCAGATGGCCTGGATCAAATTTGCGGTCATCCTGGGCATTCTCTCCGCGATCTGCCTGTTCATCACCTATAAGTTCTCCCGTGAGATCTATCATGACGAAGGCGCGATGGCGGAAAAGGAGGCAAAGATTTCAATTCTTCAGGGACTCAAGATGCTCCTTTCCAATAAGTATTGGATCATCATCACCCTTGTGGGCGTTGCCATGAACGTTATGTACGGGATTATCCTGGTGGCTCCCATGTTTTATGGTTCTATCATCATGGGCAATCCCGGCTTTTACAGCACGGTGAATACTGTTAATATCTTCCCCTCCGTTGTCGGTTTCCTGACTGTTGGCTTCTGGATCAAGAGGTTCGGCCTGACCGGTACGGCGAAATGGGCTTCCGTTATCGGCGTGGTCGGATGCATCATCCGCATGTCTGCTCCGATGAATTCTGTGGTGTTCCTGGCGGGCGGCTGCCTTATGATGTATGCGACCATCCCTCTGATTTCCGTACTTCCGGCCATGACCCTGAACACTGCGGAACAGAACATGGCAAGTCACGGCGTTCGCATCACCGGCATGACCAACGCATCCAATTCCTTTGTGGGCAAGCTCGGCGGAGGCGTGGGCGGTTCTTTGATCGGCTGGATTTTGGCTGCAGGCGGCTATGACGCTTTTTTGGCCGAGGGCGGTACGGAACTGACCAGCGCGCTGAAGAACTCCGTTTTTGCGATCAACTCCTATATCCCGCTGGCTATGTTTATCGTGATCTTCCTGCTTCTGTTCCGGTATGATTTCGAGGAAAAGCTTCCCGGGATCATCAAGAAGAACGAGGCTACAGAGAAGAGTATGATTGAATAAGAACGAGGCTACAGAGAGGAGCATGACTGAATAAGAAAGCGGCCGCCGAGAAGAGCGTGACTGAATAAGAACGAGGCTGCCGGGAAGAACATGACTGAATAAGAAAGAGGTGCAAGATGACAGAACCAATCATGATTTTTAAAGTATATGCCGATCCGGCGGAATGTTCGGATATGAGGTGCCCCTACGGCGGGGTGTCCTTCATTCCCTTTACCGCCACAGTTGAGTCGGAACTGTTTTGTGGAAAAACTCTTCCAGGCGCCTGCGACGTGCAGGTGGAGAATCCTGCGGGAAGCCGGAATATGTGTGCAAAATATATGTTTAAAGGTACGGACAGCGAGGGAAACGAATGTCACCTTTTCGTTGAGAACAACGGCTACCTGGCTGAGATAATGAGAAACGATCCTTTCTTCCATGCGTATCCTCGTTTTATGACGGATTCACCTGTTCTCGGACCTTATCTGAGCCAGCAGCGTTTCCGCTCTGAGGTGCAGGGCCGGGACTGGGGTGTGGAGATCCGCATTTACGATGTGCTGAAGGAAACGGTGCCTGAGGTGCAGTAATGTAGTCAATGTCATTTCATCAGGCCAACACGCAATGACATGTGCGGCTGGCTTAACGGAACGATATTGGTAATGTAGCAGTATATTCAGGTGCAGGATGTTTGTTATTGTTGCCAATGGTCTTGAGTTGGAGGAGTAATATGGGCCCCGTAGAGTTTGGCTTTACGGGGTAATCTCATTTAGGACACAATGATTGTCAATGAATACCGGTCTGCTTAAACTGCTGTAGGAAGAAGAGAGCATCCCTGATTATCTCATCCATATTGAATTGTCGGAGGCGTTTGAAGTTGGCCTATAACAAGAAAGAATTGCTGAGATTGGAGATAGGACGCGAGAGATTAAAATGAGTAAAAGATTTGGATTATATGGAACGGCTGTTTTCCTATTGGGTTTCGGAATTGTTTTGAATACAAAAGCAGGTCTGGGAGTAGGTTCTATCAATACTTTTCCGTATGCTGTCAGCGAGATTACACCATTGACGCTTGGAATGTCAACTACCCTGCTGTATTTTGTATTTGTCATTGCGCAGATGTTCATTTACAGGAAAATGGATATTAAGATACTGCTTCAGATACCATTTTCTTATGTGATGGGACTGATCATTGATTTCTATGATGGACTGCTGGATTTTACGGTTGAGAACTTTGTTTTAAAACTGGCGGTTCTGGCAGCTGCGATTGTTATGACCGCAATAGGGGCATATGTCATGGTAACGATGGAACTTATTCCCAATCCTGCGGACGGCATGGCAAGGGCGGTCGGATACGCCATGCATAAAGAATTTGGACAGGGGAAACTCATCTTTGACTGTGTGATGATTCTGGTTACAGCGGCAATTTCCCTGTTATTTGCCGGGAGGATCATCGGAATCGGCCTGGGAACGGTGCTGTCCGCCTTGTTCATAGGACGGCTGATCGGGCTTCTTGGGCGGATTATCGGCGACCGTATGAAGATAGTTTTAGAAAAGAGCCGGAGCAGTGGAATTATGATGGAAGTATCCCGTAGAGCATGGCTTTACGGGGTAATTTTGTTGAGGGAAAAATAAACAGTGTTCAATCTGGAATATTTCACGAACAGGAAATAAGAGATAAAGAGAGGGTGTACGTATGCATGTACTGCTACAGCGGATCGATGTGAAGGTTATTTTGATTATAGTTGTGTTGGTATTGCCAATGAGCATTGTGTTTGCTGTCAGTGTGAATTATCTTACGAGAGAGACCATCCAAAATGAAATACAATCCGGGAAGGCACAAACGGATCTGTATATGCAGGCATTGGAGAGCAGAATGGAGAATACAGTTTCGTATCTGTTCCGCTGCAGATATCAGAACCAGGCGTGTATGACGATGCTCAAGCAGCCTAAGGATACTTATAGATATGATCATGCCAAGAACACTTTCTGGGTAGAAATGAAAAATGACCTTCCATTGTTAAATTGTGTAGACGGCTGCTTTTTTTTCATGGATCAGAAGAAGGACTGGATCGCTTATCCAATGGAGCAGTCAAACCGGTTTATCTATGTATTGGTAGATGCGGGTAAACAGGCAGATACGAGTAAGAGTAATTGGAGAATTCTGAATTGGGAAGGGCAACAGATTCTTTATGGAACCTGGACAGATAATAGCGGCGTTGTTTATGGTGCCTGGTTTTGGCTAAGCGATTATTTGCAAAAAATGAGAGAGGCGCTTCCTTGGGAAAGTGTGCAGATAACGGCGGCAGATATTTATGGGCAGGATTTGTCAGAAGTGGCAGAAGAAGCGACAGCTTACCACTTTTTTTCTGTATCTAAAAATATAAGGGCACAAGTGTCTGTAAGCAAAAGTGAACTGGTATCCGGTATAGACTGGACGTAAAAGATGCTTTCGGCGATGTCAGTACTTTATATTATGCTGACGCCTGTACTGTGGCTGATCTTAAATCGGATGCTGATCCGGCCACTGCGTACGATCTGCAGGGCGCATCAGGAAATACAGGGCGGCAATCCACAATTCCGTATTACATCAGATGCTAATTCCGTAGAATACAGGCAGGTATTTCAGTCGTTCAACAAAATGGCTGATTCTTTGTATCGGTACAAGATAGAGGCTTATGAGCATGAACTGGAGAAACGGAATCTGGAACTTATGAATTTACAACTTCAGATCCGGCCGCATTTTCTTCTGAATACATTTAATCTGATCTATACACTGGTGCAGAAGAATGGAGGAAGAAGCGGCTGGTGACGATGGCGGAGAAACTGCAGCGGAGGAGGGTGTAACTGAAGAGGATTCAGGCGAAATAGTGGAAATCGTGTGGCAGTATCCATCACCGGGCAGCCTTGGGGTAGGTTTTCAGGATGTGGAGGATGCGATCAATGAGAAGATGGAAGCAGATATCGGCGTCCATGTAACTTTTGAACCAGTGGAACTGATGGAGTCCCAGCAGAAGGCGCTTTTGATGATTACTTCTGGTGAACAGCTGGACATCGTGCTCAGTGCGTTTACCAGTATTGGGCCGCTTGTAAGCAGCAATTCGATCATCCCGCTTACAGATCTGGCTGAGAAATACGGACAGGATATGGTCGCAGACGGTATCGAGTTGTCGAAGGGATATTACAATGGTGAATTGTATGGGATTCCGCCTATTGAATCCAAAGGCAGGGCGTATGGATATGTTTTAAAAACAGAGTATCTTGATAAATATAATATCAAAGTGGATGAAAACAAGTATTATACACTGGATGATCTGGATGAGATCTTTGAGGTGATCAAGGCCGGTGAAGGCGAAAACTTTTACTGCTGTATCCCTGCCAATATGACACCGGAGCCGGCGAACAACGGGTATGTAGAATACGATAAAATAGGCGGTTCCCTGGCGGACGGCGTCATTATGCTCAATAAGGGATTTGATAATCTTACCGTGACCGATCTTTTTGAAACCGAGGAATACAGAGCATATGCAGAGAAAATGTATGAATGGGCGCAGAAAGGTTATATTGCGGCAGATGCCGCTGTGACAACGGAGACAAATGATACATTGATTCCGTCGGATCATTATCTGGGTAATTTCTTCTGGGGTGAAGATTTTGAGAGGGCAATTTATGAAAATACCTCAAAGACTCCTATGACAACGCTGAAGATGATAGACGGATATTATGCGATCCGCAGATTTGCTGCTTATCCGAATATATGGTGGAACCTGGCAAATGAATATGAGGTTTCCGGCGCGAAGACGCTGGAAGATTGGCATGAACTTGAAAGTTACATAGCGGAACATGATCCGTGGAATCATTTGCTTTCATGTCATAATATTGGGAACTTATATGATCCATCAAGGGAAAACATCACTCATATTTCAGCGCAGACGAAGCTTTTCACACGGATAGACACCTGGAGAAAAAGATACCGGAAGCCGGTTATCATTGACGAATGTCTCTATGAGGGAAATCTTAAGGAGCTATGGGGGTGCATTTCTGGAAGAGAGATGGTCAGAAGATTTTGGAGAACGGTCATAAGCGGTGGTTACTGTACGCATGGCGAGACGTTTTATGATTCCGAGGATATTATCTGGTGGGCAAAAGGCGGCATCCTGAAAGGGGAGAGCACGGAAAGGATACGGTTTTGCCGTGAGATTATTGAACATCTGCCCGGGCATATTCACAGAGAGTGCGGCGTAGAGGATAAGATGCTGGAACTGGCTGGAAAAAGTGTGGAAGAGATAGATGAGATCGTTCAGGAAAAGCAGAACGGGGATGATGTGGAAAGAGCAGCGCAAAGGAATATCCTGCGTTCATTCGGATCACTTGGTGAGGAGGCAATCCTTCTTGCATCGGAGGACTATGAATACAAAGGATGTATCGCTGATAAATGCTTTCTGCATTATCACAATTTCAGAACTCCGGCAAAGGATGAATTTAACCTGCCTGATGATAAACAATATCGCATCCGGGTAATTGATACCTGGGAAATGACGGATACAGTCGTGAAAGAGGGTGTATCAGGTAAAACTATGATAGATTTGCCGGGAAGGGAAGATATGTTAGTATTGGCGGAACAGATTTCAGCAAAGAAACAGAACTGATTATAAGGGACTGCTGCAATGAAATAGTGCTTCAGTCCCTTTTTAAAAGCATAAAAAATAATGTCTTTTGCAAGACTGAAGGAGCAATTTCTAATGCCGTTAGCTATGGAATAATTGGCAAGAGGACAGTTTATCAATCACATTTATTCAAAATAAAAAAAGCAGGGAGGTCAAAATGGTAAAGAAACTACGCACCTACAGCGGTACAACAGACGGAAAGGTATCGGAAAGGGAATTGAAGAACCGTGAAATCGCCAGAAGGGCTGCAGCAGAGGGAATCGTTCTGCTGAAAAACGACGGGGTACTGCCTCTTTCCGGGCAGACGCCGGTGGCTCTTTGCGGCGGCGGAGCGGTGAAGACCATTAAGGGAGGAACCGGTTCCGGCGATGTGAACGAGAGAGAGACCGTCAGCATTTATCAGGGCTTCTTAAATGCCGGCATGAACATCACCAATCGGGCCTGGCTGGAATCCTGTATCCGGATTTACCAGACAGAGCGGGAGAACTGGAAGAAGGCCATTTTGGAGGAGATGGAGCGGGAGCCGTCACACAGGCTGATGGCAGCATATTCCAAACATATCTTCCGTATGCCGGCAGGTGAGGAACTGACTAAGGAGAACATAGGAGACGCTGAAGTCGGGGTATATGTCATCAGCAGGACAGCAGGGGAAGACGCCGACCGTTTTGCGGCGGAGGGAGACTATTATTTAACGCAGAGGGAGAAAGAGGATCTGGCCTTTTTATCGGAAAACGTACCGTCACTGGTGGTTTTACTGAATGTGGGAGGCCCCATAGATCTGAAGGAAATACAGGGTATTAAGAACCTGAAAGCACTGCTTATGGTTTCGCAGCCCGGTATGGAAGGCGGGAATGCCATTGCGGATGTGTTGTCCGGTGCAGTGAATCCCAGCGGCAGGCTGACAGATACCTGGGCCGTCCATTATGACGATTATCCAAACTCAGAGACCTTCAGCCACAACAACGGCAATGTGGAAAAGGAGTATTACGGGGAGGGAATCTTCGTCGGACACCGGTATTTTGACACCTTTCATATTGCACCGGCTTATCCCTTCGGTTTCGGCCTGTCCTACACGGATTTTGAGATAACTGTGAGAGGGATTGAGACTGACGGCAGAGAGGTCAAAGTCAATATAGAGGTGAAAAATATCGGTTCCGCAGCCGGTAAGGAAGTGGTACAGGTATATGTTTCCGCGCCTCAGGGCGGACTCGCAAAAGAGTTCAGGAGACTCTGCGGTTTTGGAAAGACAGATTTACTGCAGGCCGGACAGGCTCAGGAGCTTGTGATCACATTCCCTGTGAAGGCAATGGCCTCCTTCCACAGCGGGAACTCTGCCTGGGTGGCAGAGAAAGGAACTTACGGGATCTGGGTTGGAAATGATCTAATGAGTGCGAAGCTGGAAGGGCTTCTTGAGGCGGAGGAAGATACCATATTGGAATCCGTGCCCGCAATCTGCCCGCTGCAGGAGGAACTGCAGGAGCTTGCGCCGCCGGCAGAAGAGATGCGCGAAAGAGAATTGCGTTGGAAGAAAGAAGCGGCGGAAAGAGGAATACAGCCGGTCAGATTCGTGCCACAACCGGTTGTCTTGGGGAAACCTTTCGAATCTCCTGCTTCTGTTATGGCAGAGGAACTTGTACAGAAATTGACGGAGGAAGAGCTGGCTGCCATGTGCATCGGCGAAGTGACGAAAGGACAGGGCAACGTACTGGGGGCAGCAGGGGTTATGGTGCCCGGCGCAGCGGGAGAAACCAACGGCATCTTGGAAGAGAAGTATGGGGTTCCCGGTGTGTCTATGGCTGACGGCCCTGCAGGACTTCGTCTCATGAAGAAATATGAAGTAGACCGCACGACCGGGCAGGTTTATACAGAGGGAATCTTAAGCGCCCTGGAGGGAGGATTCTTTGCCTCCAAGGAACCTCATGAGAATACGGACACCTATTATCAGTATGCTACCGCAATTCCCGTCGGCACCCTGCTGGCGCAGACATGGGATGTATCGCTGGTTGCTGAGGTGGGGAAGGCCGTTGCGGAAGAGATGTTGGAATTTGGTGTGTCATGGTGGCTTGCACCCGGTATGAATATTCACAGGAATCCTCTCTGCGGCAGGAACTTCGAGTACTATTCCGAGGACCCGGTGGTCAGCGGCAGGATCGCGGCGGCCATCACCCTGGGCGTACAGTTCATGCCGGGCGTGGGCACCACGATCAAACATTTTGCATGCAATAACCAGGAAGATAACCGTATGGGTTCCGACAGTATCGTTTCGGAAAGAGCGCTGCGGGAGATTTACCTTCGCGGCTTTGAGATCGCGGTGAAAACGTCGCAGCCGATGGCCATTATGACTTCCTACAATCTGATCAACGGGGTACATACGGCCAACAGCCATGATCTGTGTATAGAGGCTGCCAGGAAGGAATGGGATTTCAAAGGGATCATTATGACGGACTGGACCACTACCTCCAAGCGGGGAGGAAGCAGTGTCTGGAAATGTATTGCGGCCGGCAACGACCTGATCATGCCGGGAACCTATGATGACAGGGACAGTATCCTGAATGCCCTGCACAGCGGTGAGTTAGACAGGAATGATTTAGAGGACTGTGTGAAGAGGCTGCTCACAGTGATCTTCCAGACATCCGCCTATGAGGATGCGGTCAGTTACGGGGAACAGTTTATCGGTTGCGGTCAGAAATAAGAGGGGGAAAAGCAATGGCTGAGACAGCAAGACTCATTGGATCTGGGTTCCGGCCTGGAAGGAAGAAATTAACGGCAAACCGCGCCTGGTGCGTTTCCGTAAGGTTTTCAAAATGACACGGGAGGAGATTCTTCAATATGAATGCCTGAAGCTGAAAATTTCCGCGGATACGCGTTACAAGCTGTATGTAAACGGCGTCTTCGCCGAGTTTGGCCCGGCCCGCGGCGACAGCAGGGTATGGTACTTTGACGAGACAGATATCGCACCCTGGCTGCAGGAGGGAGAGAATGTGATCGCGGTGGAGGTGCTGCGCTATCCGCTGGCTTATCGGTCCGGCAATTTCGGAATGCACAGGACCGCCACGCCGGGACTGTTTGTGGA
>CAYXKS010000056.1:0-3948 GCA_964465725.1 uncultured Bacteroides sp.
GGGATTCCCTTAGCCACAAGGTTCGCCTGATAATTCTTCTCCTCTATCTGACGCAGGGCCTCCTGTACCGTATCAGACAGTTCTTTCTCCCCCTCATCCTGTACCTTAAATTCAATGATGACAGCATCCCATCCGGCGGCATGGCCGGATGTTCCTGCCTGCTGTGCCATCGGAACCGTCCGCGGCTCCAGCATCACATCATAGCGCCCAAGTCCACTCTCACGGTTCGACGTGACCACATATTTGTCCGCCAGTTCCACCATCAGGCCCAATACAAACCCGTGGTAAAACCGCTCCGGCTCTTCCTCAGAAGGATTCTTTCCTGTGTCAAAATAACTGAACATTTCCATTGTCACTCTGTTCATATAAGTATTCATTGCTTTTACGTCATTCAGTAACAGAGCCTTAATAAAATCATTGTAATTGGAAGACTTGCTGTCAAACCATCCCCGGACCATACTACGGAACATGACACGGACCTCAAAATTGGTCAGCGCCAACTCATATTCCTCTTTCCACTCTCCAAAATCAGTGGTATACTGTTCGAAATTAACCACTTTCAGATAACCGCTTGCCAATAGCAGGCTCCAGACCGCATTCTTCTTGACTGCCAGCTGATCATAGACGATCTGCTCATCTATCTCCATCCGGATAGATCCTCCCTGCAGCAGCTGTTCAAAAATTCTCTTATCTTCCGGGCTTCCCTCCCGGATCAGCTTGCCCGCAAGACTGTTGGTACTGGTATTCGCCCAGTAAGCGCCCACTCTTCTTTTATCAAGATAATTTATGATAGACCATGGATTGTAAATATCCGCTCTGTGCCCAAAGGTAAAGCCATCATACCAGTCCTTTACCTGCTGTTTTTGTTCTGACAATCCATATTCTTCCAACGCTGAAAACACTTCATTTTCCGTAAATCCAAAGCAACCCGCATACTTATCAGAAGTTGTTGTTACTACTTCAAGATTATTCAAATCAGAAAAAATGGACTCCTTGCTGACTCTTGTGATCCCCGTCAGAACCGCCCGCTCCAGACAAGGATTCGTCTTGAAAGTAGAATTGAACAATCCTCTGATAAAATAAACCATCTCCTTCCAGTAGCCGAACATATAAGCTTCCTGCATGGGAGTATCATACTCGTCCAGAAGAATGATCACTTTTCTGCCATAATGTTTCATCAGATAACTGGACAGTTCACTCAGGGCACCTATCGCAGTATACTCCTCCATATCAGCCGAAATCTTCCTGCAGAAATCTTTCTCACGCTCATTCAGCTTATCACTGTCCAGGAGAAAATCATATTGATTATACAGACTTGTTATGATCTGGCCTATCACCTTCCTGGCGCTCTCGAAGGAAGTCTGCTTCACATTGGCAAAACTGACAGAGATCACCGGATAAGTCCCCTGCAGCCTGCGGTATTTCTCTTCCTGCCAGATGAAAAGTCCCTCAAACAAATCTCCTCTGTCCGCATACGATACAGAGAAAAATTTCTCCAGCATACTCATGTTCAAAGTCTTCCCGAAGCGCCGCGGACGTGCGATCAGCGTCACATCATCCTCGGCTTCCCACCACTCCTTGATAAAATGCGTCTTATCCACATAGAAATTATTATTGACCCTGATCTTCTCAAAATCCTGCCTGCCGATACTGACCGTCCTTGCCATGATGCCCCTCCCTTCTCCTGCTATAAAGTATACTCGTTCTTCTGTCTAAAATCAATCATCTTTATCGTTATCTTGTACAAAACATTACTATTCCCAGTCGAAATGCGCATTCATTGCGCATTTACGACCCGGTACCGTAGATTTCTGAAGCATTTGCGCCCCACCGCAGGCGGCTTTTCATGCGCAAATGCCGTTACTCTGGTAACATAGAATTAACCCATTCTTCAATCTCGCTCTTCGCAGCCTCCTTCAGTTCGTACAATTCACTCTTGATACCTTCTTTATTATCCTCATACTCCCTGATCACACCGCGGACTAAATCCATACTGCTGCATCCCGTAACTCCCTCCGTCAGAAGGGCCAGGATCAGTATTATCGCAATCCATCTACGTATCACAATGCTTCCTCCTGGTAATTCTTAGTTCTTCTGCTCACACTTGCACCTCATGTTTCTCCGGACACAAACTTTCATCGAAAAAGGGTACTATAATTCATTGATCGTATCCGTAATCGCCATCTCCTTAATCCGCCTCGCCGGCGCATACACCGCGGCGATACAGGCCAGTACAAAGATCGCAGTAATGACCGTGATCGGCTCCACAGGAATTTTCCAATTTCCGCCAAAGTGCGTCGAAATAATCTTATCATAGATCGTTTTATGGAGAGACAATCCTCCCGCGCATCCGATCAGAAGTCCGCACACCTCATACGTTATGGCCTCTGCGGCTATCATCCTCGTCGTCTGGCGCACACTCATGCCGACGGCACGCATCGCGCCGTACTGTTTGATCCTCGCCGACACACTCATGGAAATGCTGTTGATGATATTGATCACCGAGATCATTGAAATAATCGCCAGGAAGCCATAAACCGCGAGCCGGATCACCCAGAAGCCGGAATACTGCGTTGCGTTCTCCTCCCGCCGGTCCTCAAAATCATTCTCGCCCGCCAGCATCCTGATCTCCTCTACCGTATCCTCCGTGATCTCCTCCGTGAACTGCGCGTTCACCAGTATATATTTCTCCTCACCGGTGATACGCCTGTAAGTCTCTTCCGGCAGGACCACCGCCGGGCGGTCTCCACCCGTCCCGACTCCTTCCGACGCAACACAGGCAATCTCCAGTTCCGTATCCCCTATTTTTATCTTATCTCCGATATCCAGGCTGCTGTTCATGGCGAAAATATTCATCGCGTAGTTCGTATCCTCCCCGCCTTCCGTGATCTTTGACAGTTCCCCGCTTATAATGGATTTCTTCGACCATTCGAACAGATAATCCTCATAGGAGATAAGGTCAATACTTCCGGCGCTTCCATTGATCTTGGCGGGCACATCATATGTGAGGGCAGTGCCGAATACAGCCTCCACACCAGGCAGGCTGCTGATCTCATCCACCAGACTTCTGTCCATGGAATTCGTGTTACTGACACTCGCAATGGAAATATCGGGATGAAAGCTGCTCGAAGACGGGAGCAGCTTCCTCACGATCGTAAGACATGCTGAGAATGCCAGAAACAGCACCACAGTGAAGGCAAATGACAGGGATATCAGGATCAGATTCTTCCTGGCCGATACCGCATGATATACGCCCAGCGCACTCTCCACCTTGAAGATACGGGTGTTCGCCGCATGGGAAAGGGATTTCTCATTCACGTCATTGCCCGAGACTGCCGCCACAGGAGATACCTTCGCCGCGCGCTTCGCAGGCGCATGGGCGGCCATCAGCACCGTTACCAGCCCCACCAGGATACCGCCCACGATCCCGAATCCGCTGAACCGGAATGTATAATCGCTAAACTCCCCGCCTACCACATTGTTCAGGAAGAGGCACAGCACAATCGTCACTGCAATTCCCATCCCCAAACCGATGGGAATGGATGTTTTGCACCAGTTAAGCGCTTCCAAACGGACAAACCGCATCACCTGCTGCCTGCTTGCGCCGATGCAGCGCATCATTCCGAAAAACTTCGTCCTCTGTGAAATATTACTGTTCATGCAGCTTGAGATCATCAGCACGCCGGCAGTCAGGATGATGATAAATATCACTACTGCAAGAGGATACATAGCATTGACACTCTGATTATTGCTGACGCCGTTTATTCCAAGAAGCATGAGGTTTTCCCTGATATCCCCATCCTCCAGTCCATACTGTGCTCTCAAGTCATCCACCGCATTTTTCAGCTTGGTCCCCTCCGCGAACTGAATATAATATCCGGCTTCTTCCTCCTCCTGATTGGCCGCGCAGATACGCCTGGCCTCATTGACACTCATATAGGCGCAGTA
>CAYXKS010000056.1:4048-5221 GCA_964465725.1 uncultured Bacteroides sp.
TCCTCTCCGGCTGCACAATACCACGCCGAAGCGGCAACGTCTTCTCTCCCTGCTATCTCATTCGCGTCTTCCTCCGAGATGCCGCTCAAAATAATATGATAATTTCCGTGTCTTCTGATCGTGGCTGCCTCCTCCCCTTTTGCTATGATCTCTGCCATGGAAAATATGGATGTTACAAGAAACACAGCCAGTATGATACACAACAGCGTCAGGCGGTTCTGCTTCCTGCGCACTTTCGCTGAAACAGGAATCAGACTGAGATAACTCTTCATACAGAAATCTCTCTTGACATCTTTTTTCATTCCGAACACCTCCCCAAATCCGTCAGCACACCGTCTGACACCTGCAATACCCGATCGGCATTCTGCGCGATCGTGCGGTTATGGGTAATCATGATGATGGTCTGCTCATATTTCTTCGATGTCCTCTTCAGCAGGGCGATCACATCGCTGCTGTTCTGGGTATCCAGATTTCCGGTAGGCTCATCCGCCAGGATCAGGGACGGCCTCGTGATCAGCGCGCGCCCAATCGCCACCCTCTGCTGTTGTCCGCCCGACAGCTGGCTGGGCAGATGGCTTCGCCTTTCTTTCAGATTCAACACGCCGAGCAGCTCCTCCAGATATTTCCGGTCCGGCTTCTGATAATCAAGTAGCATCGGGAAGACGATATTCTGTTCCACAGTCAGTTCCGGAATCAGATTGAATGCCTGAAAAATAAAACCGATATTCCTTCTCCGAAAAACAGTAAGCTTGCTCTCCGGCATAGAAAAGGTATCCTTGCCGTCGATCAACACCTTTCCCGACGTAGGCGTATCCAACGCCCCGATCATATTAAGCAGGGTACTCTTCCCCGAACCCGATTCCCCGACAATCGCCACATACTCTCCCTTCGGGACAGAAAAGCTGACATTCTTAAGCGCATGCACAGCCGTCTCGCCGCTGCCGTATGTCTTGCAGATCTTCTTGACTTCCAGTAAATTCATAGTGTAAACACCTCTTTCCAAATTGTAACAGCTCAGCCTTTGGCTTCACTGTTACTTCAAATTTTTCATAGAGATTCAGGCTTTTTCTCCCACCTGAATCCTACTCTGAAAGAATACCACCCGAATATTACATCCAGACTTCATCCATATTACATTTTTGTCATAATACGATGTGAACCTCCGTAACAGTG
>CAYXKS010000056.1:5321-12072 GCA_964465725.1 uncultured Bacteroides sp.
TGCTCCAGGCCACTGGTCATGGAACTGCTCATCAACAGCTTGTTTCGGTCAATCCCTGGTCTGCAGTCTCGCATAAAAGAGTTATCGTAAAAGTCGTTCCGCTCCCCAGCCAGCTGTCCACCTCGATCATCCCATTATGTGCCTCCACCACCGCCTTCGCCAGCGGCAGCCCCAATCCTATCCCCTGCGTGTCCTTGGAATACCTGCTGCGGTAAAATCTCTTAAAAATATGGTGCAGATCTTCCGGATGGACACCGCTGCCGTCATCCTTTATCGTTATCCGCACGGCAGAAACAGACCGCCCCCATTCGATCCACACATGATCCCCTCTCTCCGTATGGTCAAGCGCATTTTTCACAAGATTGCTGAGTGCCTCCATCATCCAGTTCCGATCACATAAAAAAGAGAGGGAGTCACTGCCCGACAAGACAATTTCCTTCCCCTCCTGCCCGGCGCGAAATGAAAAATGCTTCTTAACCTCCGCCACCATATCAGAGAGATTTTCTGTTTTCTTCTCCATTATAATCGTCCCGGCATCGAACTTCGTAATCTTCAGAAGATTCTGCACCAGTGTTTCAATCCTGTCAAGCTCCTGATCCGACAGCCCGGAAAACTCTTTCACCGTCTCTAAATCATTTACCTCGGCCTCTGTCTGTATAATCCCGTTATAGATATTGAGCGCGGCAATCGGCGTCTTCAACTGGTGGGAAATATCCGATATCGTATTCTTAAGGAATTCTCTCACCCTTCCCTCGTTCTCCGCCTTCGCATTCAGGATAGCCGCCAGAGAGTTCACTTCATAAAACAGCCTGTACAATTCCCCTTCTTCATTGCACTCGATTCTCGCTTCAGCATCCCCGGCGATATATTCCCTGATTTTCGATACGGCATCCTCCATAATTTGGTTCTGCTCCATGAAATATCGGTAACACGCCACAAGGATTCCAATTCCCGCCCCAAGAGAACACACTGTCGTATAAACCGCCGCCCGTTCAAGTTCCAGAGCTGCAAACACCGCCGAACAAACACAGGAAACCGCTATCCATACAATAATCTGAATAAACAATTTTTTTATTTTATGATTAACCAATATTTTCATCCATTATTCCCCATTCCAACTATATCCCATTCCACCTGTATCCCATTCCTCTTACGGTCACAATCTTCTTCGGCTCTCCGGGATCATCCTCTATCTTCATCCGAAGCCTCCGGATATACACAGTCAGCGTCTTATTGTCAATATAATTCTCGTTGCAATCCCACAATCTCCCCAGAATCTGCTCCGGAGAAAGTACCACATTCGGATTTTCCATAAACAGGCTCAATAATTTATACTCACTCGACGTCAGTTCAAGCGGCTTCCCGTTTTTATAGCCTTCCCGCTTTAACAGCAGAAGCGTAATACCGTTGGAATTAAGCTCTGCATCCGATTTACTGAAATTGTCACTCCTGCGCAGCAAGGCATTGACCCTGGATAAAAACACCGCCAATTTGAACGGCTTTGTAATATAATCGTCCGCTCCGATATCCAGTCCCATGATGATGTCAGTCTCCTCATCCGCTGCTGTGAGAAACATGATCGGAATTTTCGAAATGCGGCGAAGCTTCTGGCACAGATCAAAACCCGAACCGTCAGGAAGCGACACATCTAAAATCACCAAATCGTACTTTCCATCCTCCCACAACCGATCCGCTTCAAGACTCGTGCGAGCCACATCCACCTCATACCCTTGTTTCCGGACCGCAAAGGTGAGACCGTTGATCAGACTCAGATCATCCTCCACAAAAAAGATACGTTTCATTTATTCGCGCCCCCCGCCGGAATGCCCGTTTTGCTTTCGGCCTTTTAAAGGCCATCATATTTTGTATCATCAGTTAAATTATATGCAGTACGCCATATAATTTCAAGCGTACAGTTCAATGCTACCCAAAACGTGTTACTATTCACGGCCTAGCCGTTCATAGTAACACGATGCACACAAAATGCTCCATAGTCGCATTTTGGCGCTTCCAAACTCGGGTTTTCTGTGACTTCCGCTTTGCTCCACTCACAAAAAACACCTCGCGGTATATCAGCCGTGAATAGTAACCAAAACATCTTGCGGCATACCAACCGTAAATCAATGTCATTTAGTTAGACCAACACGCAGCGTCTGGAAGAGATCGATTCTGTCATTAGAATCATTATTATTCCAAATATTATTATTCTAGAATACCACCTAAACCTTACAATAGCCTTACGGCAAAATAACAATTTTGTTATAATCCCCGAAAATGACCCTAAAAAATAATTAAAATAAAAAAGTCAGGATACATCTGCTGTTCAGACATATCCTGACGTTAATATTTTGCAATAGTTCAGCCTCCGGCTTCACTGTTGCGAAATTTACACGATATTTCTTTTTCCTACACAATTCTTCTAACCGTAATAATACTCCTGTACGTTGCGGAAGTAATCTTGATTCCCGACCGCTCCGTGCTGGCATGTACTATCTGTCCGTTCCCGATATAGATACCTACATGTCCTCCATAATAAATAATATCTCCGGGCTGCGCTTCTGAGTAAGATACCGCCCGCCCTGCCCCTGCCTGGGCATAGGAACTTCTCGGCAGTGAATATCCAAAATTCTTATAGACTGCCAACACAAATCCTGAACAATCTGCACCATTGGTCAGGCTTGTGCCACCCGCTACATAAGGATAACCGATATACTTACAGGCAAAATTCGCAATTTCCTGCCCTTTTCCGCCACCGGAAGAGGCAGTCTGAGTCGGTGTATTGTCTGTTCCTCCGGAATTGTCAGAGTTCCCGGAATTATCCGTGGTTGTAGATGTATCCGAGTTATTCGAATTGTCTGCGTTGTCCGTGCCCTCCGTATTGCCCTGCTGCGCACTCGCCGCTTCCTCTGCAGCCCTTCTTCGTTCTTCCTCTTCTTTACGCTTACGCTCTTCCTCTTCCCTGCGTCTGCGCTCCTCTTCCTCTCTGCGCTTACGTTCTTCCTCCTCCAGTTTCCTGATCTGCGCCGTCTCCTGCTTTATCTTAGCTGTGTAGGCCGCTGCTTCACGTTTGGCCTTAGCCAGAATCGTGTTATAATTTTCATACTCCTTCTTCTTCTGCTCCAGAACCTCATTTACATAAGCCTGTTCCTCCTCTAGCTCCGACTTGGAAGTCACAAGCTCCGACTTCTCTTCCTCCAGTCTGTCCTGAAGTTCCGCCACCTGCTGTACTATCGCTTCATACTGCTCCAAAAGATTCCGATCATACTCATACAGTTCTTCTATATAATGAGCCTTGTTCATCATATCGCTCATGCTCCTGGCGCCTAAAAATAACTGAAGATAAGAGTCATCTCCTTTTTCATACATGAATTTGATGCGGACCTTCATGGACTCATACTGCTTATCCTTCTCCGCCACGGCTTCATCATATGCAATCTGTGTGTTGGCAATATCCTCTTCCTTATCCTCAATCGCCTCCTGAATCAGATTGATATCTGTCAGAAGCGCCACCATCTCCGCATCCAAATCACTGATCTCTTCCTCTACACCTTCCTGTGCATCCTGATAACCCGCAATCTGCTGATTTACGCTGTTAAGCTGCGATTGTTGGTTCCTGATATCATTCTGCAGATCGGAAATCGTGGTAGCCAATACCGGTTCCGCCGCCATCAAAAAAAATATGAAAGCCATCATAACACAGAACGCCTGCGTTCCTCTTCTCTTCATCCTCCGGTACCCCTTTAAATCATCCTTGGCACATACATGCCATCACCTACTATTATTCATGGCATTCTTCCAGACACGACCTGGTACTCTCTGACACCCTAATATGACTCAGCTTAATTAACCTTATGTTTCACTTCTTCAAACGATTTATCAGAGTTCACAGTTATTCACGGTTCTCGGAAATGGAACGACATCCCTGATATTTCCCATACCCGTCAGATACATCACGCATCTCTCGAATCCAAGTCCGAATCCTGCATGTCGCACAGAGCCATACTTCCTGAGGTCAAGATAGAACTGATAATCTTCCTTATTCAATCCCAGTTCATCCATTCTCTTCTCCAGCAGCTCCAGACTGTCCTCCCTCTGACTTCCGCCAATGATCTCACCGATTCCCGGCACCAAGCAGTCCATAGCCGCCACGGTTTTACCATCCTCATTCAATTTCATATAGAAAGCCTTGATCTCTTTCGGATAATCCGTCACAAAAACAGGGCGTTTAAACTCCTTCTCCGTCAAATACCGCTCGTGCTCCGTCTGCAGGTCACATCCCCAGAACACTTTATACTCAAACTCATCATTATGCTTCTCAAGAATCTTAACCGCATCCGTGTAAGTCACATGCGCAAAATCGGAATTCAGCACATGATTCAATCTCTCGATCAACCCCTTATCAACAAACTGATTGAAGAAATTCATCTCTTCGGGCGCATTTTCCAGCACATAACGGATAATGTGTTTCAGCATCGCCTCCGCCAGCATCATATCATCTGTCAGGTCCGCAAAGGCAATCTCCGGCTCGATCATCCAGAACTCTGCGGCATGTCTTGTCGTATTGGAATTCTCCGCACGGAATGTCGGCCCAAACGTATATACATTCTTAAATGCAAAAGCATAAGTCTCCACATTCAGCTGTCCGCTGACCGTCAGATTGGTCTCTTTGCCGAAAAAGTCCTGGCTGTAATCCACCTTGCCGTCCTCAGTTCTGGGCAGGTTCTCCAGATCCAGCGTCGTCACCTGGAACATCTCACCGGCACCCTCGCAGTCACTTCCGGTAATGATCGGCGTGTGCACATACACGAATCCTCTCTCCTGGAAAAAGGTATGGATCGCATAAGCGATCAGAGAGCGAACCCGGAAAGTGGCCTGAAAAGTGTTCGTCCTGGGACGCAAATGGGATATCGTCCTCAAATATTCGAAACTGTGCCTTTTCTTCTGCAGCGGATAGTCTGCTGTGGATACACCTTCCACCAGAATCTCCTCCGCCTGCATTTCAAACGCCTGCTTCGCCTGAGGTGTTGCCACAATTCTGCCCCGTGCCACAATCGCAGAGCCTACATTCAGCCTGGAAATCGTCTCGAAATTCGGCAGCGTATCATTGTATACGATCTGTAAAGGCTCAAAAAAGGTACCATCATTCACGACAATAAATCCAAATGTCCTGGAATCCCTGATGCTCCTCACCCAGCCTCCGACTGTTACTTCCTTATCGATATAGTCCCCGCTGTTACGGTGCAAATCCCTGATATCTGTTAAATTCATACTGCTCATAGTTCTGTTTCTCCTTCTCCTCTATCTATTCATAACATATCTATTCATTACAACCCAGCCTGCAGCTTCGCTGTTACATCTTTTCTGCTGAATAGTTTGCTGCCAGTTTATTCCTCATCCGCGGGAACCGTCTCGATCTTCCCATTCTCCTTCAGGAAGCTCATAACCTTATCCCGCATAATCTGTTCCCTCAAAAGCTCAATATCCTGGCTCTTCCTGTACTCTTCCTCCGATTCATAATTGTAGGCTTCCACCCTGTAATCAATCTCCGCCTGCAGCTCTTCCTCCGTAGGATTCAGGCCTTCCGCATCGGCAATCGCCTGATACATAATATACTGCTGGGCCAAATCTACCGAATCTTCTTCAAACTGCTTCTTATAGGTTTCCTCGTCCATGCCGTAAAATGCCTGCATATAACTTGTCAGATTCAGGCCCTGCACGGCCGCCTGCGCACTCATGGCATCCTCGATATTCCTGGCAAATCGCTCCTGCATTTTCTTCGGAGGCTCCTTGAAAGTACAGTTAGCCATAATGGCGCTCGTCAAAGCATGCTCGATATCATTTTCGTACGTCTGCACCGCGCTCTGATAAAAATTATCATATAAATAATCCCTCAGCTCTTTCTCCGTGCCAACTCCTTCTATGTTCAAAGATGTAACGAATTCGTCTGTAAGCTCCGGCAGATTCTGTACGCTGATACTGTTCACTGTAACTTCAAACACAACCGGCACACCCGCCAGATCAGGATTAGGCGTATAAGGGTCAGGAAATTCCAGATTCAAGGTCACATTCTCTCCTGTCTTAGCACCGATCAATCCGTCCTCAAATCCATCGATAAAACTATGGGAACCGATCGTCAGACTTGCACCTGTCGCGGAACCGCCGTCAAAAGTCTCTCCGTCAATATAGCCCGTATAATCTATATTTACGATATCTCCGTTTTCCACGGCCCTGCCCTTCACCTCTTCCGTAGCAGCATAGGATGCCCTGATGTACGTATCAATATACATATCCACCATGCCGTCCGCTACGGCGGGCTCCGCTGCCGACGCCTCAATTCCGATGTAATTTCCCAGTGTCACATAATCAGATGCCTTGATGTCCTTCAAATATTCTTTATTCCCGCATGCTGTCAGCAGCGTCGATACAGCCAGCGCTGCCGCTAACACCCCTGCTTTACTTCTTTTCATAATATTCCTCCATCTTTCTTCTGTATTCTGCATACCACCAGAACCCATATTAAAATAATATATCATAAATTCTTTCTTCTTAAAAGAGGTTCTTTAAATTCATCCACAATTCGTCCGCAAATTGACGGTTCTCTTTCTAAATTTCCTTGCCTATTATCTCAATCAATGTTAAAATATTTTTCATGATATAAGAAATTGCTCCGCTTAGGAACTGTCACGAAATAATATGTGCAGATTGTGCAGAATTTTTCTTCGAAAGTGCAGGACAAAAATCAGGCGCATAA
>CAYXKS010000056.1:12172-14875 GCA_964465725.1 uncultured Bacteroides sp.
GAGTCAATATTGACGGTGATGTGGCAGTCGGACAGGAATTCATAATTGATATCAAGCGCATAGTCCACATTTACAACGATATTGTCCGGCTTCTCTTCTATCTGTACTTTCTTGGTATCGATCCCTATCAGAATCTGTCCGAAAGGAGTATTATAGTTCGTCAGGTTCTTCTTGTTTTCCTGAAAAACCATATGGACATTCACCAGCCCACTCCGGGACAGCTCCACCATATCCTCGCTGAACTTCAACCGGTTCTTCGTGGCCTGGCTGAACCCTTCCGTAATCTCCTCATAGATCACATAATGCTTGCCATTTCTCTTGTAATAGTCGCCGACTACCACCATCTCTATCTTATCCGAGTTTTCCTCACGTTGATCAAACTGCAGCCCTTTCAGGGTCAGTAACACTTCCTGAGTCATATGTAAATTCCTGCTTTCTATTTTTAATAAACCGGTAACAGTTCAAACCTCCTGCTGCTCCATACTCCTGTATCCTCTGATTTTCACGAAATAGCTGGTTACCAAAATCACATCGGCCCCAATCCATGCCAGAATTTCCGCAAAAAAGATACCGTTCTGTCCCACAAGCAGCGGAAGAAGAAGCGCGCTCAGCGTCCGCATGATAAACTCTGCTATGCCGGACAACATCGGCAGTACCGTGTTCCCCATTCCCTGAATTGACGAACGCACTACATGAAGCAGATACAGAACCGGCAGGAAGATACTCATAATCGCCAGATAATAGTAGGCGATCGACATTGTCATCTCATATTCTTCGGGCGTACCCGAAATAAACAGACTCAGAATATATTTGCCTCCAAGCAGCATGACAGCGGCGATAATGACCGCCGTAACAGTCCCGATAACAACCGCCGAGCGAACGCCCCGCCTGATACGGCGTATCTTTCCGGCGCCCAGATTCTGCCCCACATAAGTAACCATGGCATATCCATAGGAAGTGGCCGCGATCTCCAATAACCCATACAGCTTATTGGTAGCCGTAAAACCTGCAATGAAGATTACCCCAAAACCATTCACGACAAACTGTACGATCATGCCGCCCACCGCAATAATACCATTCTGAAACGCCATCGGTGAGCCAAGAATCAGGAGCTTCTTCGTCATACCTTCATGGAATCTGAAATCTGTTTTCTGAAAGGCTAATATCTCTATCTTCCTGATATGGTAAATACAGAAAAACGCGGAGGTAAGCTGCGCGATCAGGGTCGCGGCCGCCGCGCCCGCAATACCAAAATGAAACACGAGGACAAACAGGATATCCAGCACAATATTCGTAAAGGAGGCCACTATCATGGCATTCAATGGCGTTCTCCCATCTCCGAGCGCACGCAGAATACATGCCAGCAGATTATACAGCATGACAATCGGAATCCCTGCGAACATAATCCTCAGATATAGAGACGCATTCCCTATAATATCCTCCGGCGTCTGCAAAAGATGCAGTACCGGTGTGATCATAATCTGTCCAGCAAGCGTCAGTATAACCATGGATATCGCCGACAGACAGACTGAATTGCCAATAACCTTGCGCAGCATGTCCTCTCTTTTGGCTCCAAACTCCTGAGCCATCATAATGCCGAATCCCTGAGTCAGTCCCTGAATAATACCCAGCAGCATCCAATTCATCCAGTCCGCCGCTCCCAATGCGGCCAGTGCCCGCACTCCGAGCCCTTTGCCGACTACCATCGTGTCCACAACCGTATACAGCTGCTGAAAGATGTTTCCTGCCATAAGGGACAGGGCAAATGACAGAATCAGGGAAGTCGGCTTTCCTTCTGTCATCTTCTTAATATGTGTACTCATTTCAACCTCCTCGTAGTTCGTTCCGATTATGCAGCATTGCAAACGCATTCACTGTCATCGGCATATTCTTCTAATATTAATTGGCCCTTCAATATTCTTCTATATTGATAACCTTCGCAGATAATATCCCATAAGTCAAGATGGAATTGGCAAACTTCTGAAATTTGTCCGCTGCGTCGCTGACAAAGAAACGGTACAGCTCCGTTCCCAGCCCCGGCCTGTGCTCACTCTCCAATCCCATATTCTTAAGGAGCCCTTTCAGTTCATGCGCAGTCTCATATGCAGGATTGACCAGCGCCACATCCGGCCCCATTATCCTTCCCACCGTAGAACGGATCAAAGGATAATGCGTGCAGCCAAGGATCAATGTATCAATTCCCACATCAATCAGCTCTGTCAGGTATCTTTTGGCAATCTCGTCCGTCACGGGATCTTCCCAAAGCCCTTCCTCCACCAGCGGAACGAACAGCGGACACGCCTTGCCCAGCACAGTCGAATTGTTGTCATTCTCCTTTATGTATCTGTTATATATGCCGCTGCTGATCGTAGCCTCCGTGGCAATAACGCCGATCTTTCTGTTCTTCGTTGTACTGATCGCCGCCCTGGCGCCTGACTTAATCACTCCTATGATCGGCACATCCACTTCCTTTTCCAGCACCTCCAGCGCATATGCACTTGCCGAATTGCAGGCAACCACGATAGCTTTCACCTGCTGTGTCTGCAGGAACCGTACGATCTGCCTGGAAAATTTGATAATCGTTTCTCTGGATTTATTGCCATACGGAACACGGGCCGTGTCCCCGAAATATACAATTCGTTCATTGGGAAGCTGACGCATGATCTCCCTTGCCACCGTCAGCCCGCCGACACCGGAATCAAA
>CAYXKS010000057.1:0-14711 GCA_964465725.1 uncultured Bacteroides sp.
CTTTTGACGCATCAATAACCATAACCGCCGAATCGGCCGCCATGAGTGTTCTGTAAGTATCCTCCGAGAAATCCTGATGTCCCGGCGTATCCAGAATATTGATGCAAAAACCGCCATACTCAAACTGAAGTACCGAGGATGTAACAGAAATACCCCTTTCCTTCTCAATCTCCATCCAGTCGGAGACAGCGTGCCTGGCTGTCGCCTTTCCTTTCACACTGCCTGCCAGATTAATTGCACCCCCATATAACAGAAATTTCTCTGTCAAGGTCGTTTTCCCGGCATCCGGATGCGATATGATCGCAAAAGTTCTTCTTTTGTTAATCTCGTCCGCGTAATTACCCACGTCATTTATCCTCCAAATTCTATAGCCTGGATGCTCGACAGGATTATAATATATGTTGTATTGCCCACCAATGCGCGAATCCTCCGGACGTTTCCTCCTGAAAACTCTCTGAATAGGTGGGCAGCAGTCCACAACGTTCTATTTGTCCTATTATAGTATTTTCCCCTTCAATGTCTTTTTCATACAGGCTATTCCGACTCTATAGCTAAACTCATACCTGCACCTCATGTCTTTCCAGACACAAACGTTCTGTGAAAAGTACGGTGCAAGTATCGATGCACACATACAGGCAAGCTGCATGGCGCGTGTACGCTCAGCGCAGCGAGTGCGCAGAGCTGTTGCCATAGGTGTTTCTTCATACCTTGTGATATCATCCCGCAACCTTGTGACAGGCTTATAAGATGCTATACGGATACATTCTATCATAAAAAATTCAAATGTGCACTTAATTTGCATTGACCGTACTGATAATGATCGAATCAGCGCTCACGCCAGTCTTCCGTATAACTATATCCTCAATCTGAGCGCGCTGTGCCTCGGTCAGCTCCGGTGTATTCACAACCACATCCACGCTCTCTCCGTCTATACTGACGACGGCATCCGTAAATCCTTTAGCCTCCAGCAGAATCTCCGCAGCAGTTTCTTTCTCTGCAATATCCGTCATGGAGATCATGTTGTTCACCGCTTCCTGTTTCTGTGTATCGCTGATATTGGCATTATTAATAATTTCCAAAAGCGTTTCTTTATTCTGCGCCCTGGTCTGCTCCTTCTGTAACTTGGCTCCTGACATTTCAGAAACATTGCCTGAGGCAAACACAGCTTCACCGGGCACCTCTTCCAATTGCTCCTCTGCCAGCGCTTCTGCAAGTTCCTCGTCAACGCCTCCGTTCACCGCTACAGTCACATCACTGTCCAGACTTTCGATGTCCCCGGACGCCTGCTCCAGATCTTCCTCTGACAGGTCCGTCAGTCCGGCATATTCTGTCTCTGTCTGTTCCATCGCCAGATTTCCCAAATCATCCGTGGCAATCCCGCCATTGACCGACACAAGGTCTTCATCTGTTACTTTCGTACCTGCAAAATTCAGGTAGCCCGCCACAGCAATCATAATTGCAAGTGCAGTGATCATCATTTGGTTCTTCTTAATCATATTTTTCAATTCTTTCTCCCCTTCACTGATTATTTTTCATCTTTACTATTTTTATCTTATTCGCATCTATATCAAATAATACCTGAATTGCTTCAATTATATTCTCACGGACATTCATCTGATCTGCCCCCTGTGCGATCACCACAACACCTTCCACTACGGGCTCTATCGTCATGACTACATAAGGTACATTCCCACCCTGTCCGTCAGACGTATAGATCGTACTCTTATCGAGTCTGCTCTCCCCAAGTATCCGGGTACCTCCAGCAGCATCCGCCTCATCGGTATTGGAATATTCCTCCGGTCCGTCCTTCTCAACGATCTTATGCTCCGAATTCTGCAGAGTGATTAATACTCTGACTTTCCCGACCCCCTCCACATATCTTAACGCTTCTTCCAGCTTCTGTTCCCAGTATCCTGCATAGTCCGAAGTGTCATCTGTTATTTCCTGGTCCGTATGATTATCGATTGTATCATCTATTATGTTCGATAAATCGGACTCTGAATCTTTTTTTTCAACCGGAATAGCGATCACACAAAGCAGCACACCGACTAAAATAATGATAAGGCACTGATCCTTCTGTAATTTCTTTCCGCCCGTGATCTTCTTTATTGTCTTCCTGAGCTCATCCACCGTATACCACCTCCACCTTATCTGCATCTATTCCCAGAATCTCTGCAAAAAAGTTCCTGTAATCCCTGTTCTCCTTCTCCTGTTTCTCATCATACTCCACCCTCTCGTCTGCGCTTTGCCCATCCTGAGCACGCTCTGTGTTCATTCCAATCCTGATCTCCTCTATAACAACTGGTTCCGGCACGGCATCCTCAACCTCGTCGTTCCCACTCTGCCCAGGCTGCTGAAGAATCACCTTGATCCCTTTGACTGACATTTCCTGTTCCGCTCCTGATTTTCCCGCACCGCCATCGCTCCACTCAATCATAACATCAGAAATTTTATATTCATCTCCTTGCATTTCGTTGTTCAACTTAGATTTAATTTCTTCCTCAAGCTGCTGAATCGTCCGGCCAGCCAATCCATAATCTGTATCCAGCGTTATTCCCTGATGCATGGTAACACTGTTTTCTATCTTTTCTGTCATCCTCCCCACCTGCTCTTCCCATTGCTCCACAAGATTCTCCTGGGAAGAGGCAAAGGGGCTCACAAACATCAGCAATACAATAACACCAGAAATTATTTTCATATACTTCTCATACTGTTTTCCGGCTGCAAACTGTATAAAGGTCTGGGCCACAATCATAAACAGTCCGATCCGTTTGATGTTCTCCAGCATATCTTCCTCCATTTCGTATCATTCACAGAAAGCATTGACAGTTACATTCTTCCACTCGTAGTGTAAGTGATCACCGCAATCTGTATCACAAACATTCCCACCGAAGATAAAGCCAGTTTTAACAACATGATATTCCCATTACCCACCCGGTCTGCACAGTTTGTCATTCGCTTGTCACTGATCATCCCCATCAGGGCAGCGCTGATCTTGACGACACCGGCCAACAGCGAAAGCTTAAGAAGAGGTATACAGCACAGAAGAATCAAAACAAAGGTAATATATAGTCCAATACTGTTCTTGACCAGGACAGCCGAACCGACCACCATCTCAAACATTCCTTCCGTCAAGCCTCCGATCCCCGGAATCGCTGACACTGCTTTCTTTAACATTGAGGACTGCAAAGAATCTATAACAGGCGATATCATTGCCTGTAATATGCTGAATCCTGTTATCAGGCCCAACGTGGCTTTCATACTGACACTGACACCTTTCCCCAGCAATTCCAGAAGAAGCGTCAGCTTTTCCTCCATCCATATTCCATTGATCACCGTCAACAGAACATATGTATATACCACCGGAAGAAGAATTGACAGATATCCCCACTCTATCAGGTAGACGATGAACAGCAGAACCTGATAATATGCCGTTGCCGATGCAATACCCGATGCACTCCCGACCGCTGCAATATAAGTCGGAATATATAATTTCATAAAGGTTGTGATCGATTCGAGTATCTCTCTCACAATAGCTGCTCCACTCTCAAAAGACCTGAGCAACACAGCAATCAATAGCATATACACGAAATAGAAGGCAATGTTCGACACCTGATGATCCTGAAAAAGATCAGCAAAGTTCACAAACAGTGCGGCTACAATCCCTAACACCATTATGGCCAAAAACAAAGTTTTGATCTCACCGGTCTGCGCATGAATCAAACCCGTTATTCCGTTTCCTAACTCTTTTAAAGCCTCCCCTATCCTGCCTTGCAGGATAAATTCCATAACCGTCTTCCCGTCAAAAGTATATTCAGGAAACAACTTCTGAAAGTCCGCCATGGCTTCGCCCATATTTATTTCGTCCCACAGGAAACTACTCTCCTCTGTTCCCACACCGATTCCTCCCGTCGTAACAGTTCAGCTTTCAGCTTCACTGTTACCTTTCATCTGCTCTATCCGGCAATTGACTGTATACTTTCAAGTAATGTCATCAGCACCGGCATTCCAATCAGCAGAATATACAGTTTTCCCAGCATCTCAACTTGTCCGGCGATACCGCCATACCCTGCATCCCTGCAAATACCGGCACAGAATTCACATGCGTAGGTTGCCCCCACAGCCTTCAGCAGTACTGTTAAATAGCTATAGTTATCTTTCAGATATCCTTGCAGTTGTACCATTGCTGACAAAATACCCGCAAAATACTGTGCAGCAAATCCAAAAATCACAAGACATACAGCAATCCCCATATAAATGCCATACTCCGCTTTATAACTTTTCAGCGGAACCGCTAACAGTATTCCCACGATGGCGATAAATCCAATTTTAATTATTTCCACAATCTTTTCTCCTTGTCTGTCATTCCCTACAGCGTAAACAGATCCTGCACCATCACAAACAAGTCATAGATATAGGGAATCAGCCATGTCAGGACAAGAATCAACCCCGCAAGACTGATCAGAAACGCATGCTCCTCTCTGCCGCTATGTTTTAAAACCTGATTTAATATTGTGACCAGAATGCCAACCGCCGCTATCTTGAAAATAAGACCTACACTCATGTATCCTCCTTATGTACCCCCGCCCTACAACAACAGGATAGTCAAAAACACTCCTGCCAGAATGCTCAGGCTGAATATCACTCTGGATTTATTCTCGTATGCATCCTCAACCTGCGCGCATTTCCTGGTTAGCAAGTCCATGGATTGGCCAATACTTTCCGCCTGAAACTTTTCTTCCTGTATCCCTGAATTCTGTGGCAGCCTCTTCAATATCTCCTTTTCGTCTTCCTGAAGGCATACTCTCTGCAGATACTGATCTACCTGCTGCTCCCATAGCTGTTCCAGACAGGCCCCATCCTGTCTTCCGGACAGTTCATAGATCGACCGGAAACATTCCCTGTAAGGCTCTTTACTGCTCTTTGATAAAATCAGGCAAATCTCCGGCATAGTGTGTTTACCATAGGTAACTTCATTCTGTATTCGCCGTATAATGCGGATCAGTTCCTGTAAATGTCGTATTCTATTTTTTTCTTCCTTTATCTTATTGCTGCCCCATCCGATACAACCTGCCAGGATGCAGAGACTTCCGATTACCTTAAGCATCGCAGTCCTTCCCCATCATAAATTCCTTCTATCTGACATTTTCCATTCTTCTTTGTCAAAACCAAATACCGTTCAAAAAGCCGATCTTCAATAACATTACACATGTATTTTTTATTCTTTATTTCCTCCAGTGATCCGCCGTGAATCGTTGCAATCAATTTGCATCCGCATCCACTTGCCATTTGAAGTGCCTGCACATCCCCTATATTCCCCAGTTCATCCACAGCCAGAACCTGAGGAGCCATGGCCCGGATCAGCATCATCATCCCTTCCTGCTTCGGACATCCGTCAAGGACATCCGTTCGGATTCCCACATCATTCTGCGCAATTCCCAGATAACTACCCGCAATCTCCGAGCGTTCATCCACCACGCTTACATTCATGCCTTTTCCATACTTCGTACCATCAGACAAATGCCTGATAATATCCCGCAGCATGGTTGTCTTGCCGCATCCCGGCGGTGAAATCAAGAGTGTATTCAATACCTGTCCCTGCCTGTCATACAGAAAAGGCAACACCTCGTCGGACACTCCTTTGATCTCATGCGCAATACGAATATTTAAATAACGTATGTACTTTAAATTACGTATTCTGTTTTCCTCCTCCAGAATAACCTGCCCGGCTAATCCAACACGATGACCTCCCTGTACTGTCAGGAAACCCTGACGTATCTCATCCGCAAATGCATATACGGAATATTGACACAAATGTTTTAAGACTGCCTCCAGTTCCTCCGGACTGCTGTCGGCCCCTTCCGGCTGCCTGTCCACCAAACTGCCTTCCGCATCCACAAACCATTCTCTGTTGTCAATCAGCACAGTGGCCGGTACATTTACACGCATCCGGATCTCCTGCAGCCTGTCAGCCTGTCTGGCAGTCTTTTCCCATCTGGCACGCATAGCCTGTGGAAACATGCGCAACACTTCTTCCTGCCTCATCCGCATTCCCCCTTATCTCAATATATGAACCTTTGTCCAAGTTATGACAGATAGAAAATTGTATTTTAAAAAGCGCAGGCCAAACAGCCTGCGCTTCAAAAACTACTATATAATATTCAACTTCACTTATTTCGGCTGTTCATCAAACCGCCTGTCTTTAAAATAGTACTCCGCATCATGCTCGTTGATTTCCCTGAATACCTTACAGGGACTCCCAAACGCCACGACATTGGCCGGTATATCTTTCGTCACAACCGATCCGGCTCCAATCACGGAATTATCTCCAATCGTAACTCCGGGCAGGACCACCACATTGGCTCCAATCCATACATTATCTCCTATTGTGATGGGGAATGAATACATACCATCCGCACGGTGACTGGGATGAACAGGGTGTCCTGTCGTGCACAACGTCACGTTAGGGCCAAAAAGAACATTCTTTCCTATCGTTATCTGCCAATCGTCGATCAGAGTCAGATTCATATTCGCATAGGTACCCTCTCCAATCGTCACATACTTTCCTACTGCTGCCGTAAGTGGAGGCACGATCCATACATTTTCTCCCACACTTCCGAATATATCCTTGAGAAGCTCTGCCCGCTCCTCCATACTCTCCGGAGGCAGGCTGTTAAACTTCCTCAAAAGGCCCTTCGTGCGGGCCTGCAGTGCCATATTCTCTTCGTCGTCTCCCCAAAGATATCCTTTTTTCATTTTTTCCTGTTCTGTCATTTTTACACCATCCTCTCTGTCAAGTTATCCTCACCCAGCCATATTTCCCGTGATGACGGCATATAACCGAAAATCATCCGCTTTCTTATCTGAGTCTGTTGTTTTATGATAGCATATTTGGGACAGGATGTCTTTCGGGATATCTTATATTTATATAACAATCGTAGCAATACCTTTGTCACCATCCGGGAACGTTCGTCCTAGAAGCAGGTAAATGCCCCATCAATGATAAAATCGGAACCCGTCGTAAAAGTACTCGTATCACCTGCCAGATATACGCAGATCGACTCCAGTTCTTCCGGCTTCCCCATCCTTCCCAGAGGAGCCATCTCATTCCACTTCTCGATCAACGGGATCAGTGCAGGGGAATTCAGGGTCAGCTCCGTACCGATATATCCCGGACTGATGCTGTTGACGCGAACCCCTCTCTTCGCCCACTCGATCGCCAGCGATTTCGTGAGTTGTATCACTCCCGCTTTGGATGCGTTATACGCACATTGCGGCTGCGGAACATTGACGATATGCGCCGACATGGAGGCCGTGTTGATAATGGAGCCGCCGCCATGTGCCAGCATATATTTTCCGGCTGCAATATCAGTAAGGAAAATACCGTTCAGATTGACATTGATCACTTTATTCCACTGCTCGTAAGTCATTTCTTCCGCCGGAACATTGATACAGATACCCGCATTGTTATGACAGAATTCAAGTCCTCCCAGTTCCTCCACGACTTGCGCCACCATCGCATCCACCTGATCTTTATCCGTACAGTCTGTCTTTATCGCAATCACTTTCCTGCCGGTATTCTTCGCAAGCTCGTCAGCCGTCTTCACGGCCTCCTCATAATCCAGATCCACAATTGCTACATCTGCACCTGCCTCCGCGAATGCCGTCGCGGTACACTTACCTATTCCCCTTGCCGCTCCAGTCACAAATCCTCTCTTTCCATCCAGTCTCATTTTTTCAATAATTCCCATGATTTTCTCCCTTCTTTATAATATATTATAAAACACTACTATAACGTATTCTCTTCACTGCCTTAAAGTATAGCAAAAAAAACCTGAGCTATCAAATCTATTCATCTATCACACACCCGCTGCACCTGATAAAACTGATGAAAAGAGGGCAAAATCGTTCTGCAGTTCCATCCATAATGATCACTTCCGGTAATCCTCTCCTTCCACCGTCCCCACATAGCTCCAGTTCCTGCCCAGATCCTCCGATTCATACAGCCCGTAAACCCAGACACCATCCTCATAATAATCTCCCTCCGGTCCCTGGCCGGCCATCATATATACTTTCCCGTCCTCTTCCCATACCTTGTCGGGCATGATGAAGGGATTGTACAGGCTTCCGTCCGGCAATTCTATCCCAGCGGAAGGATAGGTGATCTCCTGAAAACTTCTTCCGCCGTCCTCCGTCCGGAAGAGCCGGCCAAGACTCCCGCCACTGTAGGCAAGACAGGAGAAACCTGTCTTCTCGTCTTCCAGGAAATCAATCCATCTCGCATAACCGCCATGTCCCAGATAGGGATCCATATTTACCACCGAAGTATTTATGCCGTTTTCAGCCATCAGGAGCACATAATAGCTGCTGCCGGCCGCCCTGTCCACGCCAACCATACGAAGCTGTGTACCATCTTTTTTCTGGTAAAAGCACTCTGCTTCGTATGTTCTCCACTGTTCGGGCATCTCTTCCATGATCTCCGTGGAAGACGCACCAGAAGACGTCTCTTCGCCGCTTATGTCTCGCTCATCCATTTCAGCCTGCCATTCTTTCAGCGAGTCCTGCTCGATGCTTCGGTAAACGGCATTATACAATTCCGTCCTGTCATAATGATCCAGATAAGGTGTGATATCTAGATAACACCTATGTTCCTCAGAAAAATAGCCTATTTCACCGAATCCTGTAATCTCCTGCAATTCTTCCACAAGATCGCAACAGGCGTTGCTGAAGGATTCCAGTTCTCCCGGCTGACGGCCATGGAACCCGACAATGGGCACATAGACTGTCTCCCCATTCTCATCCTCTTTCCTCTCAAATTCCGTAATCCGGTTATGATTATAGGAAAACTGCTGTGCCAGGTACGCAAAATAAGACTCCTCAAAGTCATCTGTCATCCGGAAATCATCGTCCACGGAAAATGTGAAACCGTCTGCCTGAAAATAGTATTTGCCGTCTTCTTCCTGCAAATAGGATACCTGGCCATCATACCGGTCCCCGATCCAAGAAGCGATCTCTTTCTCGTCGTAACCTGTAAACAGATTTTCCTCATCGTATAAGACTACGATATGCTGCTCCCCCTCCGCCGTGTCAAGAGCACCGTCCTCTTCTCCGCTTCCCGAAGCCGGCCCGGCTGCCACTTCATAAGGCAGATCCTTCAGGATGATCTCCACGCCCGCCGGATAGAACTGCACCTCCCAGTTCTCCTCCTGCAGCGGCTCACCCCAGTTAAAGACCGTAAAATCTTCCGCCTTTATCTCCTCGCCGTCTCTCTCGATCACCACTCTGCCCTTTGTACGCACAAGGCCGGAGCCCCTGGAAAATAATCCGGTAAAGGGGGATTCTCCCGCATCTCCCAGCATCTGAAAAGTGACCGCTGTTCTGCCGTCCCGCGATTCCTCCTTCCCGATGAAGGTGATTCTGTAGTCCGCTTTATAAAGGGACCATCCGGCAAGTCCCAAAAGCACTATGATTGCAAGCCCTGCAATCAGGAGAGCAGCTTTTGTATGATTTTTCATGGTGTATGCTCCTTTCCAGAAGAATCGTCCGCAGACGATTCTTTGAGAGATGACTTAGATTTTCTCAGGCGGCGTCCTTTGGCGCCATAGAAAATCTTCATCTCTTTTTCACGCTTTAAGCGCCTCCTGTATATTTCGTTTCCGCTTCTCATTCAATTTCTCATAAACTTCTATCTCCTCCTGCGAAAAGCCCTCATACTGGATCTGTTCGAAATCACACAATACAAACAACATCTCCGACAAAACGTTCTCCGCTTCCTGTGTCACCACATATTCCCTTCCGCCTGCTCTCTGCCTGTCTCCCTTTTGTTTATCCCCCTTTTGTCTCTCCCCTTTCTGTTTTTCCTTTGCTCCGCCTTTCGTCTTCCCTTTGTCTTTCTCCGACACAGCAATCATTTCCTTGGCAAGCAGCCTCTGGATTGACACGGACAGTCCTCTTCTGGAAATATTCAGGATATCCGCCATCTCCCTGAAGGTACAGTTCTCATGAGGCTGGCTCAGATAGTACAGTACTTTCACATCGACGGTCGTCAGGTCATTTCGCAGCGCCACGATATCAAACAGCTTTTCCTGCAGCTTCCTTTCCCTGTAAATGTCGAAGAAGATCCCCTCCCCTTCCTGCACGCCTTCACTCACATTCGTCCTCTCGTCACCTAATCTGTAATTGCCTGGCGGTATGCTTAAAGGAGATACGCTTCCGTCGCTGGCGGCGTCAAACAGAAACCGGTATACCTGCCCTTTTCTCTTTTCATAATCCGCATCGTCAAAGACATCCTTGTAGAAGTCATTGTAATGGGCAAACACCGTGCGTTTCATCTGAATCGTTTTCTTCATACTGATTCCCTGGGAAACCAGAGAACCCTTTGTCTTTACATAATAATATACTGGTACCTTCAATGCATAAATGGTGCGGGTATGCCGGACATATTCCAGATTGAACATAAAATCTTCACACCAGCTGATGGAACTGTCCATCTTCAGCTGATATTCTTCTATGATGGAACGCTTATATAATTTATTCCATAGGACGCCATAATAAAAATCCGCCGGCCTCTGCATCATATTGACGGCATAATCCACACGGTTCATGACACCTTCTTCTTCCATGCTTCCCTTCTGTGAAACGCGCTCTCCGATTACCCTGTAGAAGTCAGCGATAACCATATCGCAGTCATTCTCAGTGGCGGCATACACAAAAAGCTCAGTGGCATCCGGCGTGATCCAGTCATCGCTGTCCAGAAATTGTATATATTCACCCCTGGACATTGCAATTCCCTGATTCCGGGTATCGGAAACTCCCGTATTCTCTTTGTGCAATACCCGGATACGCCTGTCCTTCTCCGCATAGGCGTCGCAGATCGCTCCAGAATCATCCGTGCTCCCATCATCCAATAACAGCAGTTCGAAATCCTTGTATTTCTGGTTCAGGATGCTGCCGATACATCTGTCAATTGTCTTCCCGGCATTATAAACCGGGACGATAATGCTTACCAATGACATGTTTCCATACTCTCCTGTTATAAATCCCCATCTGGACCCTGACTGTCCGTCATTCCCCGGGTTCCATTACCTCCATCAGCGTATCTGCGCAGATACTTGCATATCAACTCACCTCTCCACGCTGCCGCCTTCTCTCTTCCTCATCCATTTCTCGCAGTTCCTTAACCACCATCACCACAATAACCTGCGTGAGGATAAAGGTAAGGCCGTCCGCTACAGGCTGTGCAAGCTGAAGGCCAGTCACTCCGAAGAGCCGGGGCAGGATCAGGATCGCCGGGATAAAAAACAGCCCCTGCTTGCTGATGGCCGTGAGCGTTGCCCGGAAGCTGTAGCCGATAGACTGTGTCAGCATGTTCCCGATGATCACATAGGACTGAAACGGAAGCAGGCAGCACTGCATCTTCAGCGCCAGCGCACCGATCCTGACCACCTCCGCATCCTCCCTTCTGAACAGGCGCATGATCGGCGTGGAAACCGCGAACATGACAATCCCCATCACCAGCAGAAAGACAAGCGCCACACGGCGGCAGAAAAAGTAAGATTCCAGCACCCTGTCATACCGCTTCGCCCCGAAGTTGAATCCGCATACCGGCTGGAACCCCTGCCCAAAACCGATCAGGGCGGAATTGATAAACATCATGATCCTTGTCACGATGGACATGGCCGCCACCGCCGCATCCCCGAAACCAGACGCCGCCACATTCAGAAGGACAGAAGCCACGCTTGCCAGCCCCTGCCGTCCGAGGGTCGGCAGTCCGGCGGAAAGGATCTCTCCATATACCCAGCCCTGAAATGTGAAGTATTTCGGCAGCGGCTTCAGTACATTGCCTGAGCGGATCACCAGAACCAGCAGGATGACAAAGCTTACAAACTGACTGAAAATCGTGGCGATCGCCGCTCCGGAAATCCCCATGTTGAAACCGAAAATCAGCACAGGGTCCAGAATCACGTTCAGCACGCCTCCCGTGGTGATGCCTATCATGGAAAGAGCGGCATTTCCCTGTGAGCGGAGATGATTGTTGAACACAAAGGAAACGGTCATGTAAGGCGCAGCAATCAGGATATACTGCCCATAATCCTTCGCGTAAGGGGCGATCGTCTCCGTCGCACCCAGGACACGGACCAAGCCGTCAATATTTAAGATCCCCAGAACCGCCAGCGCAAGGCCGAAGGCAAAAGCGGTATATACCGCCGTCGAACAGGCTCTCTGCGCCTTCTCCTGCTCCTTGGCCCCCAACATCCTGGAAATATAGTTTCCACTTCCCATACCGAGCGTAAAACCGATCGCCTGGATCATCGCCATCAGGGAAAAGTTCACGCCCACCGCGCCGGAGGCGCTTGTACTCAGCTGACTGACGAAAAAGGTATCCGCCATATTATAGATCGAAGTGATCAGCATACTGATGATCGTCGGCACCGCCAGTCTGGAAATCAGGCGGCTCACCGGCGTTTCCGTCATCATTTTGTATTTTTCTTCATAGCTCATTGCCTTCATTATGTAGTTCTCCATTCTTATCTGCTGTTTCTTCCTGATCAAAACCCATCTATATCAGTTTACAGAAAAAGGAAAGGCTTCGTCAAGCAGCATCTGAGGAGTTCTTCCATTTACTCATACCGCAGCGCATCAATCGGATCCATTTTCGCCGCCTTATTCGCCGGATAATACCCAAAGAAAATACCGATCGCCATAGAAAAGCCAAGAGACAGAACAATACTGTTTATGGAAGGCGTAGCCGCGGTTCCGAGCATATTCGAAAATGCGATGCCAAGGATGATTCCTAATAGTATCCCAATGATTCCTCCGATCAGGCAGATCACGATCGATTCCACTATGAACTGTAATCGTATGGAGCTGTTCGGCGCTCCCAATGCCTTCCTTGTCCCGATTTCCCTTGTCCTTTCCGTAATGGAAACTAGCATGATATTCATTACGCCAATCCCTCCTACCAAAAGCGCAATACCGGCAATTACCGAAATTGCCGTGGTGATGGTGGAGAGCATGTCTGACATCGTCTCTACCATAGAAGCCATACTGAAAGCGGAAGCTTCAAAATGTCTGTTATTTCTGTAATAGGTGTTAAAAAACTGTTCCGTAGTTTCAGAAAATGCATCCGCATCCACTCCGGAAGCTGTCACCACCGTAAACTGTAAGTAGCCTGTCGAATGGCTCAATTCTTTGGCGGTACGCAGGGGAATATAGCATTCCGTCGTGATATCCTTGTCGGACGAAGCAGAAAAGCCAAAAGAGGACTGTTCATATTCATATACGCCCACCACTGTAAAATTATAAAATTTTTCATTCAGGCTGATCTGAATGCTGCTCCCGATCGCCGCCTCCTTATCTCCGCCGAATAGATTGGAAACTGCCTTGTCGGACACCATCGCTACCATTCCGCCATCCTCCATTTCCCTCCTATGAAAAATATGTCCTGCCAGAACAGAAATATCATTTGCCACAAAATATCCCATACTGATCCCGGTTACAGAAACATTCGCATAGAGGCTGTCGTCTATGATCTGTCCGCTGCCCATATTTTCTGACGCGGATATCGCGGTAATAGAATCTCCATAGGTTTCACAGTAATGATCCAGCATTTCCAGGGTAAAATAGTCGTCCTCCCCGGCAGTCCTCACCCTGCCCGAATCACCGAATTCCATCCCTTCCTCTGTCGTTTCTTCCTCATCTGACTTTTGTTTTAGTCCTACAGTAATATTATTCGCGCCCATAGAGGACATGGAATCAGTAACCGATGAGGTCATGGAATTTCCCACCGTCATAATGGCAATGACTGAGGCGATCCCTATAATAATGCCCAGCATCGTAAGCAGCGCCCTCATTTTATTCGCTGCCAGGCTGAAGAATGCAAGCCTTATATTCTCATAAATTATCATTCCTTTGACTGCCGCTCCTTTCCCCGGTAATGTTCCCGTCCTTTATCGTAATGACCCGCTCTGTCTCTTCTGCCAGTTCCGGCGAGTGGGTGATCAGGACGATCGTTTTCCCCTGTTCCTTATGGGGATTACAGCGCCCGCCTCCACCTGAGAGGCCCGGAAGAATTCAGGGAGTTAAGCAGCAAGTTCAACCATATGGCTCGTGAGATTGGCAGTGTGGAAATGCTGCGCAGTGATTTTGTCAACAATTTCTCCCATGAGTTCAAGACGCCCATTGGTTCTGTTCGCGGTTTTGCCAAAGCGCTGAAATGGGATAATCTGTCTGAAGAAGAACGGGACGAATACCTTGATATTATTATCAGTGAATCAGAGCGCCTTGCCGACCTGTCCACGAATGTTCTCTATCTTTCAAAGATTGAGCAGCAGGCAATTCTGACTGATAAACACCGCTTCAATCTCAGCGAACAGATGCGGCTTGTAATTGCCCTTTTAGACAAAAAATTGTCTGGAAAAGATATCCAGATATATTTTGACTGCGGGGAATTCTCTCTGGTTGGCAACGAGGAAATGCTGCGGCAGGTGTGGATCAATCTAATAGACAACGCTATTAAATTCTCCCCCGCTCATGGCGTAATCGAAATACAGATAACGCAGGTAAATGGGAAGACATCTGTTTCGGTTTCCAATTAGGGTGAGAAAATCCCACCGGAGACAGCCGCGCATATTTTTGAGAAGTTTTATCAGGGCGATGCCTCCCATACTACAAAAGGAAACAGGCTTGGCCTCGCCATTGTAAAGCGCATT
>CAYXKS010000058.1:0-1064 GCA_964465725.1 uncultured Bacteroides sp.
TTCCCGGCTTTTGTTCTGCCCTGATCTGTGCTATGATAAAGATATGGAAAATATGATTACAGTAGAAGGTGTGACAAGTGCATACGGGAGAAAAACCATTCTGAAAGGAGTATCCTTTACGGCGCAAAGAGGTGAATGTGTTGGAATCGTGGGGGCTAACGGGTGTGGTAAATCTACACTGTTATCAGTGCTGGCGGGAACTTTGAAGCCGAGATCAGGCAGGGTGTTCTATTACGGAAGAGAAGCGTGGAGCGATGGCAGGATGGGGAGGATGCACTGTGACCGGGAAGTGATCCGCAGGATGACAGGATATGTGCCTCAGGAGAATCCATTGATACCGGAACTATCGGTATATGATAATCTGCGTTTATGGTATCCTGACAGCAAAGCGCTGCAGAGGGAGCTGAATGAGGGCTTCTTAAGTCTGCTTGGAATCGGAGAATTCAGCAAAAAACAAGTGTGCAGACTGTCAGGCGGAATGAAGAAGAGAGTCAGTATTGGAATTGCGATGGCGGGAATGCCGCCTGTACTTTTGATGGATGAACCGAGTGCGGCGCTGGATCTGGTCTGTAAAGAAGATATCCGAGGATACCTGAGGGCGTATTTGGACCGGAAAGGCACGGTAGTTATTACAACACATGAAGAAGGAGAATTGGCGCTGTGTAACAAGCTGTATATCATGAGAGACGGACAGTTGGAACAGGTAGACAATCGTCTGCGCGGAGAGGCGTTGGTGGGAAGAATGGTGTAGGTATATTGGTATCAACCCAGATATATTGTATAGCTGTTTAGGAACTGTCCCGAAATAATATACATATTTTGCTTGCCTTTTTCTTCAATAGCACATTATTTCGTGACAGTTCCTTAGAAAAATAAGGGGAAAAGAAAATGGATTTGAATCGTCAAAGTGATAAAAGAAATCAGAACGAAAATTATTTACCTTCCGAGATACCAATTCCGGATATGAAAAATACAAGAAGTATGGAAGGATCTAACGAACAGTCTGCTCCACATCAGGGTGAGAATATAGAGACACCATACGGGCAGAATAATCCATATCAAGG
>CAYXKS010000058.1:1164-8411 GCA_964465725.1 uncultured Bacteroides sp.
CACATCAGGGTGAGAATATAGAGACACCATACGGGCAGAATAATCCATATCAAGGACAGGGCATGCAATCGCCATATGGGCAGTCTGACTCGTATCAAGGACAGAAGGGTGAAACGCCATACGGGAATTCTGTTTCACACCAGGGACAGAATATAGAAACACCGTATGGACAGAATTATCAGTACCAGGGGCCAATGTATGCGCCAGAAAAGCCGAAGAGCGGTATTGCTGTCAAGATCCTGATTGCTGCAGTGTGTGCTGTTGTCGTCATTTTTGCGGCTGTCGGAATCGGCATAGCTTATTTCAGAAGTACGCCGGCATATAGGCTGGGCAGAGCGTTTTTCAATTTAAGCAGGGAGATCGAGGAGATTGAAAATCCTCTGGCGGAAAAGATCGGCGCAGAGGATATTATGTTGATGATGGTGGAAGAAGGAAGCCATATCAGTACAAAGATGAACTTTACTTCGGAGAGTCTGTATGGGACTACTGTGGGCGTTGACACGGAATGCTATAAGGATGTCCCGAACAAGGAATTGAGTGCGGATACAAGCATTAGTATGATGAATTACGAACTTGCGCATTTGAATATTTATGCGGACGATGAGGCGCTCTGTTTTTCCATTCCGGAGCTATTTATGGAAAATATGTATATTGACAATGAAAACGTGGTGGGGCAGTATAACAGCTCTTTTCTGGCGGAGCTTACCGGAATAATCGATGCCGAGGACTTTTCAATTCATTTATTTGCCGATGAGGATGAAAGACTTTCCCTGCGGGAATGGCGGGACGTGAGCAGCTTTGCCGAACGCTATGAGGAAGATATCGCGAATCTGAAGGATAAGCTCGTTTTGGAGAAAGCGGAGAAGGGATTTTACCGTATTGTATATCCTGCCAGAGAAATGGATCACCTTCTTAAAAATATAATGGACAATTATGAAGCTCTTTATGAGGTGGCCGGGGAGGAAGAATGGTGGAAGGAGTATGACCGGCTGATTGACTCGGATGTAAGCGTGCTGTTTGAAATTGACAGGCAGAACCGTATAGACAGTATTGCCTTTGAAGCTCCGGTAAAGATGCTGGATGGGACAGCGTCCATGGAAGCTTCGCTTCATTTCCTGGGGGATGTCAGAAGTATTGATAAGATGCAGGGTGAACTCGTGGTGGAAAGCGGAGACGGCGTTGAACGGTCCATACATTTTCAGGTTCTCCATACACCGTCAGAGGATGCTTACGGCTTGGATATGGATTTGGAGCTTATGGAGGAAAAGGATTCTCTTCTCAGGATGAAAATGGTGTCGAACAGCGATGCTGTACAAAATGAGTTCGATATGAATTTTTCTATGTGGGACGACGAGGAAGATATGGAGCTGATTCTGGAAGGCAGTCTGGATGATATTGTCAGAGGGCGCAGTCTGAAATTGGATCTGGAAGAAATATCTTTCCATATGGATGGGGAGGAAATGTTTAAGATAACCGGGGATGTTTCGGTTGAGCCTTTGGAAGGAGAGGTTACGAGCACGGTGAAGAAAGGAACAGCGTTTTTCGAGATGACGGAGGATGACTGGCTGGATATTCTCTATGAGATCAGTGATGAATATGGAGGATTTCTGGATTACCTGTGGTAGTGAGGAACTGTCCATTAATAACTTGTGTATCTGACTTGTCTAAATCCGCACAGTCTGCGTTGGTCTACACTCCGTTTCGATCCGCGCTGAACATGTGCCACTGGCACATAGCGCCATCAATAAGCGTACTTCGGTACGCTACCCTCTTCCGCCTTGCCTGTACGAATTTATCCTGCGTCATCTGCACAAGTTATTTTCGGACAATTCCTAAGTTCTTTCAGGAAAGCCAGGGGTAAACATAAAAAGGACGAAAAGATTTTCACAGGACATTTGTGTTCGGAATGGTATAAGATGCAAGCCATGATGGAAATAAAAAGGAGATTATATTATATGAGTAGGAACGAAGAAAGAAGCCAGGGAGATGAGGCGATGATAGAGGAACTGTTGCAGCATCTGGACTCGGAATTTATGCAGGGTGTATACCGGATGAGCGTCAGTTTTGATGAGAATGAGGAGGAAGCGAAGAAGGTTTCTCACAAGTGCTGCAATATGTACGGCAGACCGGCTTCGGAGACGGTTGGTTTGCTTGACATGTACACGGACATCAGTGCGGGAGAACCGGACCGGAAATGAAGAACTCAGGAGAACCGGACCGGAAATGAAGAACTCAGGAGAACCGGACCGGAAATGAAGAACTCAGGAGAACCGGACCGAAAATGAAGAATTCAGAAGAATCGGGCCAGAAATGAAGAATTCAGAAGAACTGGACCGGAAATGAGAAATTTTGGAGAAACAGATGGAAATGAGGAATTGAAGTTATATGAAACTTAAACTTCAGTATCTGTGGATAGAAGTAAAGAAGGCGTTGAAGATATTTCCGCGCATGCTGCTACAGGCAGTCCTGCTTATCCTTCTCATAGGCGCGATTGCTTTTTGTGGTGTCAAAAGTATGGAGCAAAATCCTCTGGCAGTGAATGTGGACATTGCGGTTGTGGTGCGGGAAGAGAATATGATGACGAAGATGGCGCTTTCTTATGTGGAGGATATGGAGAGTGTGTCGCAGATCTGTAGTTTCCGGCAAATGGCGGAGGATGAGGGATTCGATTGCCTGGAAAGAGGAGAGGTGGCGGCACTCATACTTCTGCCGGAACAACTGGTGGAAGGGATCATGAACGGCGCAAACCCGACAGTGGATATTTATTTTCCCAGACATGCCGGATTGGAGGCCATGCTTTTTCGGGAACTGACGGCGTCAGGGGAAGGGCTTCTGCGGGTGGCACAGGCACAGATCTACGGGGCTGTAGATACCGTGCGCGAATATGGCTTGACAGATCGGTTGTCCGGAATAGAAGCGGAGATCGACAGCTACAATCTGGCTTTTGCACTGGACAGGTTGGCACTTTATGATGATAAGAATGTATCCGCATTCGGATCAATGAGCAGTGTGCAGTTCTATCTGGCATCTGGTATGGTCCTGTTTCTTTTGCTGGTGGGAATGGCCATGTATCCCATTGTACAGAGTGAGCCTGCAGCATTTCGAAGACAGCTGGAAAGGCAGGGAACAGGCCGGATCTGGCAGAGCTTTTGTCAGTGGGTGTGCGCAGTTCTGTGCATAGGGGTGTTTTTGGGGATACTTTGCATTGTTATCCGGCTGACGGCGGTACTTCTGGGACCGGATGCAGTGAGGAGTCTGACAGGATATGGTACAGGAGAAGGGTCAGCGGGATCGAGAATGGGGCTTGCAGTGTTGATTATCATATCGATTGGCACGATTATTTATCTGTTGCACAGACTGGCCGGCAGCAGAACAAGCGGAATCTTGCTGGTGTTTGTATTTTCTGTCGGGATGGTTTATCTGTCAGGCGGTCTTATACCGTCTATGTTTCTGACAGAAGGAATGCAGGCGGCAGGGCAATATCTTCCCACGACATATCTGATGCAGGCAGCCGGAGGATTCCTGACAGGGCGGATTACCGGGGCCACAGGGCAATGTGCGGCAGTGCTCTGCGGCTATACGGCAATATTCGGTGGAATAGCATTTTTGAAGAATTCCTGCACATGAATGATCGGGATAAAAAGCGGTATAAGAAAAGACTTGGAAAATGAGAGACAATATTTTTTCTGTTATCAGACAATATAGAATATGGATATGCCTGCTTGCGAAGCGTATGCTGAGACAGCCGGTATATATCGGATTGCTGGCGCTGATTCCTGTCATAGGGTATGCAGTCGGAGTCATGGAGCGTGATGAGAGAGGCGGTGTTGTGGCCGCAGTCTGTGTGGAGGATGGCGCATGGAGGGACGAGATCGTTACGTCGCTGTCGGAACAGGAAGAAGACAGTGTAATACGATTTGAGTTCTGTGATGACCGAAGTCTGGCAGAGCGTATGGTGGCCGGCGGGGAAGCCGATTGTGGCTTTGCAATTCCGGCGGATATCGAGGAGAGGGTGCTTGGCGGCGATTGGAGAAAGACGATTGAAGTGTATGAGACATCTGCCAGCAGCATAACGGGAATGGCGAAGGAGCGGATCGCCGGTGTGATTTTCAGGTTATATTCAGAGGAGAATTACGCGGAATATATGGGACAGTTCCCAGCGTCTGCCGTTGATTTTGCGATGGATGCCTATTATACTCATCTGACAGACGACAGTACATTTGAGTTTCGGTATATATATGACGACCAAAACAGTCAATATGTTTCTGACAGTGATGATGGAAATGACAATAACGTCAATAACACTGTATTTCCTATAAAAGGCGTGTTTGCGGTACTCATTTTTATCGCCGGAATGTGTGGTATGCTAGAATACGAGAGTGACAAGCGGGAAAAAAGATTTCTTCGTATTGCACCCAATATATTAACCTATCTGGTCAATATATGGCTTTCGACTGTATTTGTTTCGATTGCGGTTCTGTTTTGTCTGTGGATTTCTGACGGCATACATTCCTGTGGGGAGTTTCTTTCTTTTAACGGAGTTCTGACCACATGGAGTGCGTCTGTATGGTTGAAACAGATTGTCGGCCTGATATTTTATCAGTGTGCGGTTGTGGGATACTGTGTGATACTCAGACCGGTGTTGCGCAGGCAGGAGACGATAGCGGTGGCGATTCCGCTTCTTTCAATGGGAAGTCTGATCTGTTCGCCGGTCTTCATAAGACTGGGAGCCTATCTTCCTGTTTTTGCGGTGCTGGAGAAATTATTCCCGGTCAGTTATTATTTAATGTGGTTCACGTGAGCTTATAATTATAGTAAACGACATAACAAATTTCTGTTTCTGGTTCTTGTCAAAGCCATAAATGGAAGCTTTTACAAGACCGGAAACGAAATCTCTAATGTCATTAACTATAACTACATTGGAAATTCGTAACAGTTCGGCCTGTGGCTTCACTGTTATGGAAATTTTGTTTTTGGCCCTGCGGAAGCTTGCGTATATGGCCCCTGCAGGAGTCTGAGTCAGATATTTTTTATGCTGTTCACTATCAATGTTATTTAGCTAAGTGCCGACGTTTTCCAACGGCCCTCAGGACAACTACACAATGTCAGGCGCTGTGTATTGATATAATTTTCTTAACTTAATGACATTGGTTCACTATACTTACAGAGAAACTATTTAAAAAGAAACGAGGAAAAGTAGATGATGAATGAGGGAAAAGAAAACAAGAGTATTATGGAATATGAGACGGTAGCGCTGGATGATGACAATAATGCGCTGGTAATTCTGGACCAGACGAAACTGCCGGGGACTGCCGAACTGATCAGCTTACATACCGGCGAGGAGATATGGGATGCCATTTATTTATTGAAGGTGCGAGGGGCGCCGGCCATCGGTGTCGCGGCAGCATTTGGTATTTACCTGCTGGCGAAACAGATTCAGACAGAAGAGTATGATGCTTTTTACCGGGAATTTTGCAGGCAGAAGGAGTACTTGAATTCCGCCCGCCCGACTGCAGTCAATCTGTCATGGGCGCTCAACAGGATGGAGAAGGTCTGCACAGACAATAAGGAAATGCCTGTATCGGAAATAAAGATCAAATTGAAGGAAGAGGCTGTCAGGCTGAAAGAGGAAGACATTCGTGTGTGCAGGGCGATCGGTGAGTATGGTCTGACGCTGGTGAAACCGGGTGACGGCATACTAACTCACTGTAACGCAGGCCAGCTTGCCACGTGTAGATATGGTACTGCAACGGCGCCCATTTATCTTGGACAGGAGCGTGGGTACAATTTCCGGGTGTTTGCGGATGAGACGAGGCCCCTTTTACAGGGATCAAGGCTGACGGCATATGAATTGTATGCGTCGGGTGTGGACGTGACGTTGATCTGCGACAATATGTCCGCCACGGTTATGCGCAACGGCTGGGTCAATGCGGTGTTTGTGGGATGTGACCGCGTGGCGGCCAACGGAGATACGGCTAATAAGATTGGAACCTCCGTGGTGGCCACGGTAGCGCAGAGATATCATGTACCGGTGTATATCTGTGCGCCTACATCGACGATCGACATGAGTACGTCTACCGGAGCGGACATAACGATAGAACAGCGCCCGGCCCATGAGGTGACGGACATGTGGTATGAGAAACCGATGGCGCCTGCCGGCGTTAAGGTATTCAACCCGGCATTCGATGTGACGGATCATGATCTGATTGCGGGAATTGTCACAGAGTACGGCATTGCGAGAGCACCTTACACGGAATCTCTGCGGGAGATTTTTAACAGAAAGAGTATTTAAGGCGTCTATCATAGAAAAAGGGATATATAAATATGGAATACTTATCAGAAAAACAGGCCAGGAAGGCCATTATCGACATCGGACAGCGTATGTATGTGCGCAATTTCGTGGCGGCAAACGACGGGAATATATCCGTGAAAACCGGAGACAATGAGGTGTGGGCAACGCCGACAGGCGTTTCCAAGGGATATATGAAGAAAAAGATGCTGGTCAAAGTAGATTTGGACGGTAATATATTGGAAGGAACATACAAGCCATCCTCGGAACTGAAAATGCATCTGCGCGCTTATCAGGAGAATGAGGACATCAAAGCGGTATGCCATGCCCACCCGCTGATCTGTACCTGTTATGCAATCGCCGGGCTTCCCCTTTCGGCGCCTGTTCTGGCGGAGGCAGTCATTACTCTGGGAGACGTTCCTGTTGCGCCTTACGCGGAGCTGGGCAGTAAAGAAGTACCGGAAGCGATTGCCCCTTATTGTCATACACATAATGGAGTTCTGCTGGCCAACCACGGAGCGGTAACATGGGCCGGGGAACCTTACGCGGCGTATTATCGGCTGGAGTCCATGGAGTATTATGCCAATATTCTTTTAATTACAGATAAAATCCTTGGCAGGCAGAACCTGCTTACAGACGATCAGGTACAGAGGCTTCTGGCAATGCGGGAGAAATTTGGTATTAAGCGGGGTGGAAGGCCGGTAGGCTGGGAGAATAGCTGAGGTAAACGGCTTGATTAACTGACCATATTTGTTATAATGTAGGCAGGGAAAGGAGGATGGGGTATGCTTGAGCAAAAAGATTATGATGTTTTAAAGAATATGATGGAGTCGGTGGTATCGAGATCCGGGGCGGCAATTTTGGAGAAGGTAGATGAAAGAATAACAGACACCGAGAACCGCTTGTTGGAGAAGGTAGATGAAAGAATAACAGACACCGAGAACCGCCTGTTGGAGAA
>CAYXKS010000058.1:8511-14580 GCA_964465725.1 uncultured Bacteroides sp.
CCTGTTGGAGAAGGTAGATGAAAGAATAACAGACACCGAGAACCGCCTGTTGGAGGAGATGGATGAAAGAATATCAACCTCTGAAAACCTTCTTTTAGAGGAGATGGAGCGCACAAGGAGTATTTTAGACAATAAAATAAGTAAGGTGCAAAAGAACCTTGATGAGTTGGCGCAGTACTATAGAATAACTAAACTTGAAAATGATAATACAGCATTATTATTGAAGCTGATTGATGAATTGGCAAGAAGAGTTGAGGAGTTGGAAAGAAAAACGGCGTAAGTTTTTTCCTTTCTATTTTGAAGTGATTGTGGTACAATACGGATAAATATGTGTGTTTGGTCGTCTGACAAAAAAAGACAGACGCCAGAGGAGTATTTATGAATAGAAAGATGATCTGCCGAATACTGTGAGAATATGGCGGAGCAGGGAGAATCTATGAGTGAGAATGAGAAGAATATGACAGAACAGACAGCAGATAGGGAAGAGAAGGAAGTGGTATCCAGGAATTTCATAGAACAGATCATAGACAAGGATCTGTCTGAGGGGACTTACGATACCGTAAATACCAGGTTTCCACCGGAACCCAACGGATATCTTCACATTGGCCATGCCAAGAGCATTCTTTTGAATTCCGGGCTGGCGGAACAATATGGCGGCAAGTTTAATCTCCGTTTTGACGATACGAATCCTACGAAAGAGAAGAGTGAGTTCGTGGATTCGATTAAGGAAGATGTGAGATGGCTGGGAGCGGATTTCGAGGACAGGCTGTTCTTTGCCTCCGATTATTTTGAGCAGATGTATGAGGGTGCGGTTAAGCTTATTAAGAAAGGCAAGGCTTATGTCTCTGATTTGTCTGCAGAGCAGATGAGAGAGTACCGCGGTACTCTGACAGAGCCGGGAATCAATGACCCGAACCGGGACAGAAGTGTGGAAGAGAATCTGAGGCTTTTTGAAGAAATGAAAGAAGGCAAGTATGCCGATGGTGAGAAGACACTGCGCGCTAAGATTGATATGGCTTCTCCGAATATCAATATGCGAGATCCGATTCTGTACCGTGTGGCGCATCTGTCTCATCACAATACAGGGGATAAATGGTGTATCTATCCGATGTATGACTATGCACATCCCATCGAGGACGCCATTGAGGGCATAACGCATTCCATCTGTACGTTGGAATTTGAGGATCACAGGCCGTTGTATAACTGGGTGGTAACGGAACTGGAATATCCTCATCCGCCGAAACAGATCGAATTTGCGAAAATGTATTTGACCAATGTAGTCACTGGAAAGCGATATATCAAGAAACTGGTGGAAGACGGCATCGTGGATGGATGGGATGATCCCAGGCTTGTGTCTATCGCAGCGCTCAGAAGAAGAGGTTTTACACCGGAGTCAATCAGACTCTTTGTTGATTTATGCGGTGTGTCCAAGGCGAACTCGTCGGCGGAATATTCGATGCTGGAGTATTGTATCAGGGAAGATCTGAAGATGAAGCGGCCGCGTGTGATGGCAGCGCTTGATCCTGTGAAGCTGGTGATTGACAACTATCCGGAAGGACAGACGGAGCTTCTGGAAATCGTCAATAATCCTGAGAATGAGGCGCTTGGAAAAAGGGAGGTTCCTTTTTCCGGAGAGCTGTACATTGACAGAGAAGATTTTATGGAAGAGCCGCCGAAGAAGTATTTCAGATTGTTTCCAGGTAATGAGGTACGCCTGATGGGAGCCTACTTCGTGAAGTGTGTGAGTTATGAAAAGGATGACGATGGCAAAGTGACAGTTGTACATTGTACCTATGACCCCGCTTCCAAAGGTGGTAACAGCCCGGACGGCCGTAAGGTGAAGGGAACGATTCACTGGGTATCTGCGCCGGATGCTGTCAGGGCAGAGGTAAGACTCTATGAGAACATTATCGATGAAGAGAAGGGTGTCTACAACGATGACGGAAGCCTGAATCTGAATCCGAATTCTCTGACGGTTTTGAAGGAGTGTTATATCGAGCCTTCTGTCAGGGATGCGAAGGCTTATGATAGTTTCCAGTTTGTCAGACAGGGGTTCTTCTGTGTGGATTGCAAGGACTCGAGACTGGGAGAACTGGTATTCAACCGAATCGTATCATTGAAAAGTTCGTATGTCCTTCCGAAAAAATAAGGAAGAACGGCCCGTGAAAGTAGATGATGAGGGTATTTGTGCCTTGCCACAGGGCATGGAATGCGCAAATGACGTTACTATGAACAGCGTAGGCTGCGGATAGTAACCAGTAAATTGAATCAGGAGGATGTATTTATGGCAGGAATACTGGCGGGATTAGCACGCTTTGGCTTGGGTAAGCTGGAGGATATGGAGTTGTATGAGGCTCCGAAAAAGGCGGAGGCGGCAGAGCAAGAGAAGCCGAAGGCGGTTATGCAGGAGCAGGATTACCTTTTTGACAAGTCCTGCACCTGTCCTATATGTGATAAGGAATTTAAGAATAAAACAGTCAGGGCCGGAAAGGTGAAGCTGGCAGGAAGCGATATGGACCTAAGACCGAGATATGAGCAGCTCGATCAGTTGAAATATGATGTAATTATGTGTCCTTTCTGTGGATATACGGCGTTGAGCAGATTCTTTAAATTTGTCACCTCACCGCAGGCCAGAAATATCAAGGAGAAAATCTCCTCTACATTTCAGCCGCAAAAGGAAGCAAGGGAAATCTATACATATGACGAGGCGCTGGAGCGGTATAAGCTTGCGCTTGCCAATGCCATCGTAAAGCAGGCGAAGGCCAGCGAGAAAGCATATATCTGCCTGAAAACAGCGTGGATTCTGCGCGGTAAGGCAGAACATCTGGACAAAAATCTGCCGGAGTATGAGGCACAGAAGAAACAGTGCGAGGAGGAAGAAAATGAATTCCTGCGTAATGCGTTGGATGGCTTCATTAGTGCCAGAACTACGGAAAGTTTCCCGATGTGCGGAATGGATGAATCTACGGTTGATTATTTGATCGCTGTTATGGCTATGCGTTTCGAGAAGTATGAAGTATCCAGCAAAATGATCGCCGGCATTCTTCAGTCAGCGGCGAATCCGCGCATGAAAGATAAGACGAGAGATTTGAAGGAAATGCTGGTAGCGAAAGTCAAGGAGAAAAATGCGGCCGAGAAATAGGAAACAACGGGGTGTGCTGCTTTGTGGCCGATAAGAGGTGTCAATGAAAGAGTTACCGATCCATATTCAACTGCAACCGGAGAGCAATAAGACATTATACGAGCAGATTTATGAATTCATCCGCAACGAGATCAGGACAGGAAATCTTCTACAGAATGAGAAGCTGCCTTCGGCTCGTTTCCTGGCTGGGACACTGCAAGTTTCCCGGACTACGGTGGATATGGCCTATGGACAGCTTGTATCGGAAGGGTATCTTGAAGCGCGACCCCGCCAGGGCTATTTTGTCAGTGCAGTCGAAGGGCTGTGTTTGATCGATTTACCTTCCACAGGTGAGAAGAGCAGTGGATGTGAAATAGACAGGCAGGGAGCGGCAAGGTATGATTTTTCTCCCAATGCGATTGATATGCATTTTTTTCCTTATGCCACATGGAAGAAGATCACGAAGAATATCCTGGTGGATGCCAACAGCGATATGTTTTCACTTGGGGAGCCTCAGGGAGATTTAAGGCTACGTACAACAATATGCCGTTATTTACATGGGTCACGAGGTGTTAACTGTGAGCCGGAACAGATCATTATAGGAGCAGGGAATGATTACCTGCTTCTTTTGTTGGAGAAAATACTGGGCAGGCACGTACACGTGGCGATGGAGAATCCTACCTATGTCAGAGCTTATCAGATTTTTAGGTCCTGTGCATATCCGGTTTCTTTTGTCCCGATGGACGAAAATGGTATTCGGGTGGATTGTCTTCGGCAGACGGATGCGAGGGTGGCGTATGTGATGCCGTCCCATCAATATCCGACGGGGATTTCCATGCCGATTGGCAGGCGGATGGAATTGCTCAAGTGGGCTGCGGAGGAAGAAGGACGATACTTGATCGAGGATGATTACGACAGTGAATTTCGCTATAAGGGGAAACCGCTTCCGTCACTGCAGGCGTCCGACCGCAATGGGAATGTGGTTTATATCGGAACTTTTTCCAAGGCGATCGCGCCGGCAATCCGTATCAGTTATATGGTGCTGCCTTATTCGCTTCTGGAAGGTTATCGGAGGGAGTGCGGCTTTTATTCTTCCACCGTATCCCGAATCGACCAGACAATACTCAATGAATTTATAGAAGACGGGTATTTCGAGCGTTACCTGAATAAGATGAGGAAACAGTACCGCATGAAACATGATCTGCTGTTGGGGGAAATGCGGTCTTTTGGCAGGGCTTTCAGGATATCAGGCAGCAATGCAGGCCTGCATCTGATTCTGACGGACAAGAAGGGACGTACAGAGGAAGAGCTGGCCAGTCAGGCAGAATCCGTCGGTGTCAAAGTTTATCAGATGCACCATTTCAGGATGGAAGAAGACAGCAGTGCAGCCATGATGATTCTGGGCTACGGGGCGCTGTCACAGGAGGAAATCAAGGAGGGGCTGGCACTGCTGCGGGAAGTTTGGCTGTGACCGGTCAGCTTCTGTACACGATCAGTTTCATCATGTTCAGGTAGGATACGATCTCCTGATACAGCATTTCCGGCTGAAAAGAGTCGTCACGGAAATGGGTATGCATCAGGCCGCTGATCGTATAGTCCAGCATGGTATCCAGTTTCTCATAGGACACGTCAGCCGGAAAGCGGGAGCGGTCGGCCTGATTCTTTAAGACAGCATAGACGTCAGAGAGGACATTCCTCTGTCTTTCGGTAGCCATCAGAGCTTCATTGACATTTTCCACAGCGCAGCTATCCAGAAAACGCTGCATATAGGGATAGTTTCTCAGAACCTGCATTTTTGCAAATTCGATCTGTTTTCTGATCTCGAAGTAGTCGTCCGCGGAAGACAAGACTCCTGTAGTCAATTCCAATTTCATGAAACGAGTGCTGTAATCATAAAGAAATGTGTAGAGTCCCAGCTTACTTTCAAAATAATGGAAGAGCAGACCCTTGCTGATGCCTGCCTCCTTTACGATATCGTCTGTGCTGGCGTGTTTGTAGCCGTTTGCGGCGAACACCTTCAGGGAAGCGTTGATCATACGGTCCTGTTTTTCTTTCTTCAAATCAAAAAATTTTTCGTTCATATGTAACCCCGTTTGCTTTGTTAATGTGTATATTTGATTTTGATATATTTCCGTAATCTATCCATAGTTAACGACATTAGGAATTTCGTTTTCGATCTTTTAGTAGCTTTCATATATGGCTTCTGCAAGAGCCGGAAACAGGAATCTGTTATGTCGTTTACTATAATTGACTTTCTTAGTCAGATTTTAATATAGCATAAAAAAAACGGGGATTCAATGTCAGTAAAAAAACTAGTTTCCAGAAAATTTTGCGCCACAAGATATTGTGGCAAAGAATAAAACCTGCGCAGGGCAGCCGATCTATGGTATACTATAGAAGGAAGATTTGTGGGAAAGTGCAAATTTGACCAAGAGGGGATCCATGGCGCTTTTGTGCTTGGAAGAGTATTGGGCGCAGGCATAGAAAGAGTGAGTATAGAGATGAGAAAGGAGAAGAAAAAGTAATGAAAACTGAAAAGAATCGCATTTGGAACAAAAATGAGGAGATTGAGCTAGAAGTAGCCGGAAGCGGTGTGAACAGGAAGATTCTGTCTTACACTGATGAACTGATGGTGGTGGAGAATCATTTTGCTGAGGGTGCAGTGGGAGCTTTGCATCATCATCCTCATACGCAGATTACTTATGTGGTGAGCGGGCAGTTTGAGTTTACGATTGCTGGCGAGAAGAGAATCGTCAATCCGGGAGATAGTATGCTGAAAAAGGACGGAATCGAGCATGGGTGTGTCTGCCTGAAAGAAGGAATTCTCCTGGATATCTTCACACCGATGCGTGAAGACTTTGTTGTGGGCGGAGTATCTTAAAGAAATATTATGGGTTACTATTCACAGTCGAAATGCGCATTAACTGCGCATTTACGACCCAATGAAG
>CAYXKS010000059.1:0-14490 GCA_964465725.1 uncultured Bacteroides sp.
TGGAGATTGAGAAGGAAAGTTGTATTTCTGTTACATCCTCGGTACTTCAGTTTGAGTATGGCGGTTTTTTCATCAATATTCTGGATACACCGGGACATCAGGACTTCTCAGAGGATACTTACAGAACACTCATGGCGGCAGATTCGGCGGTTATGGTTATTGATGCGTCAAAAGGGGTGGAGGCGCAGACCCGTAAATTATTTAAGGTGTGTGTCATGCGCCATATTCCGATTTTTACTTTCATCAATAAGATGGACAGAGATGCCAATGACACCTTTGAACTGCTCGATGAGATTGAGAAGGAACTGGGGATCGCCACCTGCCCGATCAACTGGCCGATTGGTTCAGGAAAGAGTTTCAAGGGCGTGTATGAAAGAGCGAGCAGGAGTGTCATCACGTATTCTGATACGGAGAAAGGGACTAAGGAAGGACATGCTACCCGGATACCGGTGGAAGATGAGCAGCTGTTGACAGAACAGATTGGAGAAGCTTTCAAGACACAGCTTATGGATGAAATAGAGCTTCTGGACGGTGCAAGCGCGGAGTATGATCTTGGTCAGATACAGGCAGGAGAGCTAACGCCGGTTTTCTTCGGGTCGGCACTTACCAATTTTGGTGTGGAGATTTTTCTGCAGCATTTTCTGCAAATGACCACGACCCCTCTTCCGCGCAAGGCGGATATCGGGCTGATTGATCCTGTAGAACATGGATTTTCAGCGTTTGTCTTTAAGATTCAGGCTAATATGAACAAGGCGCACAGAGACAGAGTGGCCTTCATGCGAATTTGTTCTGGCAGGTTCGATGCGAATGTTGAGGTGAAGCATGTGCAGGGTGGGAAAGTTATGCGCCTGTCGCAGCCACAGCAGATTATGGCGGATGAACGTAAGATTTTGAGTGAGGCTTATGCCGGAGATATCATCGGAGTGTTTGATCCGGGTATCTTTTCAATCGGCGACACGATCTGTATGCCGAAAGAACAGTTTGCCTATGAGGGGATACCTACTTTTGCACCGGAGCATTTTGCGAGAGTGCGGCAGATAGACACTATGAAGCGGAAACAATTTGTGAAAGGAATCACGCAGATTGCGCAGGAGGGAGCTATCCAGATTTTCCAGGAATTTAATACGGGTATGGAAGAAATTATTGTAGGTGTGGTCGGCGTACTGCAGTTTGATGTCCTGAAGTATCGTTTGGAGAATGAATATAATGTAGAGATCAAATTGGAGAATCTTCCCTATGAATATATCCGTTGGATTGAGAATAAGGATATTGATCTGGATAAACTGACCGGAACTTCAGATATGAAGAAAATCAGAGACTTGAAGGGTAACCCATTGTTGCTGTTTGTCAATCAATGGAGTATCGGCATGACACTGGACAGAAACAAAGGGCTAATTTTATCTGAATTCGGCAGGAACTGACAAACAGGTAATGCGTCGGCTGTGATGAGAGGTGTGCATATGAAAAAAGCAGGCTTGCTATTGTTAACTGGTATGTTGATTGTCACAGGATATGTGGCCTATGCGTGGCAGATATTGCCCAGGCAGGAGAGTGATCTGTATGTACAGGAAGATCTGGGTGCGATGCAGGAAGAGAAAGAACCAGCCGAGCAAGTGATCCAGAGGGAGAAAGAGGAAGGCTATGCCTATAGCATGCTGCCTGAGGAGGAGCAGGAGCTTTATCTGGAAATCAGGGATGCCTTGGTGCAGTTCCAGGAGGATGTGAAACTGTCGAGCTGTGACAAGGAGGAGATTTCTCATGTGTTTCAGTGTGTGTTGAACGATCACCCGGAGATATTCTATGTAGAGGGTTACACTTATACAGAGTATACGCTGGGAGATATCCTGAGGAAGATTACATTTACGGGATCTTACCGATATAATCAGGAAGAAATTGCGGTGAAACAAAAGGGAATAGATACTTATGTAAACCAATGCCTGGCCGGAATGCCTGAGGGAGCAGACGAATATACGAAGGTAAAATATATATATGAATATCTGATTTATCATACAGAGTATGATGCTATGGTAGAGGATAATCAGAATATCTGTTCCGTTTTTATCGAAGGAAGATCGGTCTGTCAGGGATATGCCAAGGCGACGCAGTATCTTTTGAATAAGGTGGGTGTATTCTCGACGATGGTACTTGGACGTGTGGCAGGCGGCGAGGGGCATGCCTGGAATCTGGTGAGGATTGACGGACAATATTATTATGTGGATACGACCTGGGGAGATGCCTCCTATCAGGCAGTGGGTAGTGCAGAAAGTTATCCGGAGGAGAAGATTCCTACCATCAATTACGATTACCTGTGTGTACCTACGGAGCAGATGAACCTCACGCATACGTTGGACAATGTGGTGGAGTTGCCTGAGTGTACTTCCATGGAGGCGAATTATTATGTGAGGGAGGGATTCTATTTCACGGATTGGAATGAGGAACAGGTGGAAAGAATCTTTCAGGAAGAGTATGAGAAAGGCAGCGCCTACGTGACACTGAAATGTATCAGCGCAGGCGTATATCAGCAGATGCAGGATGCCCTGATTACAAGGCAGGAAATATTCAAGTATTTGAATTGTCCGGACGGGGTGGTATCTTACTCAGACAACGAAGAACAGTACAGCATGAGTTTTTGGTTGTGATTATAAAATCTCAGATTTTCATAGTAATTGTACTAGGCAAGGTTGATAAATTTTGATATACTTATTCAGATATATATCATATTTATGCAGTCGGATATAATGTCGCCAGCCAGAGGCGGCGGAATGGAGATTAATATGGAACAGGAATTATCTAAGAATACTTACGTGTTACAGGAGGATGAAAAGATAGGTACCGTCAAGATTGCAGATGATGTAGTTGCTATGATTGCGGCGTTGGCGGCGACAGAAGTGGAAGGGATTGCCGCTATGAACGGAAACATGGCGAATGAACTTCTGAGTAGAGTAGGTGTCAAGGGACTTGCCAAGGGAGCCAGAGTAGAGATATTCAACAAGAAAGTCAAGGTGGAACTTGCAATAGTCATGGAGTATGGTTTCAATATTCCGGCAACCTGTCAGCGTGCCCAGAGCAAGGTTAAGAGCGCGATTGAGAATATGACGGGACTGGAAGTGACAGATGTCAATATTCGTATTGCCGGAATCAATGTGTCTAAGGATAAATAGAATGCAGAAGTAACAAATGAGATCGTACCTGGCATGGCGAGGGGGCAATATGAGCAGAAGAGAACTGCGTGAACAGATTTTTAAGTTATTGTTTCGAGTGGAATTTAATAATCCGGAAGATATGCCGGAGCAGGAAGAACTTTTCTTTGAACAGGAGGATGCTGCGCAGGGAGAAGATGCCGACTATATTTCTGATAAGTATAACAAAATTTCCGGGAAACTTCCTGAGATAGACAAGGAACTGAATGAGAAAGCGAAAGGCTGGAATACGAACAGGATGAGTAAAGTGGATCTGACAATCCTCCGGCTGGCAGTGTATGAGATCAGATATGACGATTCGGTTCCTACCAGTGTGGCGATCAATGAAGCGGTAGAGCTCGCCAAGAAGTTCGGACAGGACGCGTCGTCAGGATTTGTCAATGGAATTCTGGCAAAATTTGCATAGACGGCCAGGTGTTGATATGCGTAATATATATACAGTTGCACAGGTTAATTCTTATATTAAAAATATGTTCACGCAGGATTATATGTTGCAGTCGATTATGGTGAAAGGCGAAGTCAGCAATTGCAAGTATCATCCTTCTGGACATATTTATTTTACATTAAAGGATGTAAAAGGAACGATTGCGTGTGTTATGTTTGCCTCGAACCGGAGTGGTCTCACCTTTAAGATGGCAGAAGGACAGCAGGTGGTGGTGAGCGGCAGCATAGATGTCTATGAGAGGGACGGCAAATATCAGTTATATGCCAGAGCGGTACAGTTAGATGGTGCGGGTGCGCTTTATGAGCGCTATGAGCAACTGAAGCGGGAACTGGAAGAGCGGGGCATGTTTGCGGCACAGTATAAGCAGCCGATTCCGAAATATATTCATACACTTGGCGTTGTGACGGCAGCTACGGGAGCAGCCGTAAGGGACATCATGAATATTGCAGGCAGGCGTAATCCTTATGTTCAGATCATACTGTATCCGGCCATTGTACAAGGAGAGGCAGCTCCGGCCAGTATTGTTAATGGTATTCATGCATTGGAGCGGTTGAATGTGGATACAATTATTGTTGGGAGAGGCGGCGGTTCCATTGAAGATTTGTGGGCCTTTAATGAGGAAGTAGTGGCACAGGCAATCTTCGACTGTTCGATACCGATTATTTCTGCCGTAGGCCATGAGACGGATACGACGATTGCTGATTTTGTGGCAGATTTGCGCGCGCCGACGCCATCAGCGGCAGCAGAACTTGCAGTATACGATATTGATCAATTACAGGATAAGATGACAGAATATGCATATACGATGCAGCATCTGTGCAGAAGGACGATAAGACATTATCGACAGATTGCAGAGCAGTATAGCGTGCGGATGCGGTATTTAAGTCCCCTGAATATGATTCGGATGAAGCGGACACAGGCAGTATCTTTGGAAGAACATCTGCAGGGGCTGATGGATAATCATCTGAAGAACAGCAGACACAGGCTGGCGCTCTATGTAGAGCAGATGAAAGGGCTGTCACCGTTGGACAAGCTGAACCAGGGCTATTCCTATGTTGCGGATGAGGAGGGAAAAACAGTCACCTCGATCGATCAGGTTTCGATAGGAGACGGAATATCAGTATATGTGAAGGATGGCAGATTGCAAGCGAAGGTTACAAAAAGACATGAAAAGGACATGAAGTTGTACTAGGGCTGCAAAGTACGCAGCCCAAGAACAACTAAGTCATGTCCGGAAGAATGCAAAAAGCATGCATTCTTCCCAGATAGAGAAGAGGAACAGTAGAATAAGCCATGAAGTTGCACTAAGTCATTTCTGGGAAGAGGGGACAGCTATGGAATACACAGAACAGGAAAAAGGGCAGGATAATCAGGAGCTTTCTTTGGAAGAGGCGTTTGAGAAGATTGAAGAAGTGATCGCTCATCTTGAGACAGAGGAGATAACACTGGAAGAATCTTTTCAGGAGTACAACAGAGGAATGCAGTTATTACAACACTGCAATAATGCGATTGACAGAGTCGAGAAGAAAGTACTTCAGATCAATGAGAATGGTGGATTGGATGAATTTTAAGGAAGAACTGGAACAGAAAACAAAAAGAATGGAAGAAATACTGCAGAGGTACCTTCCGACGGAAGAAGGATTCCATAGTAAGGTAGTGGAAGCTATGAATTATTCTATTCTGGCAGGCGGTAAGCGGTTGCGCCCGCTGATGATGGCAGAGAGCGCGGCATTGTTTACGGACATAGATAGTGTTATTGATATTCAGAACGTTTCGGAGCAGACAACATCTGCGAATATTTCGGATTGCCGCGCTTCGATAGAGCGCACGTTGCCTTTATTTATGGCGTCGCTGGAGATGATACACAATTATTCTCTGGTGCATGATGATCTTCCGGCGATGGATAATGATGAATATCGCAGAGGGCGTAAGACGACTCATGTGGTTTATGGAGAGGGAATGGCGGTTCTGGCGGGGGATGGACTCTTGAACTATGCTTTTGAGACGGCAGTGCGCGCTTTCGAGGGAGCATCGACGATGGAAGAGTTTGAAAGGATAGCGTCTTCTATGAGAATATTAGCCGATAAGGCCGGTATAGACGGAATGATCGGCGGGCAGTGTGCGGATCTGGAAGCTGAGAAGCTGGGTGAGAATGTGACAGAAGAAATGCTTCTCTATATTCATGAGCATAAGACAGCTGCGTTGATTCAGGCGGCTATGACGATCGGCGCCACATTGGCGGGAGCGACTCGAGAGGAAATCGAAGCATTGGAGAAATGCGCCTACAATATCGGTATTGCTTTTCAGATCCAGGACGATATTCTGGATGTGACAAGTTCTCTGGAAGTGCTTGGCAAGCAGGTGGGCAGTGATGAAAAGAATCACAAATTGACTTATGTTGCCATGCATGGGTTGGAGGAGTCCAGAAGACAGGTAATGAAATTATCTGAGGAAGCGATAGAGATTTTAAGTTCTTTTCCGAGGAGGAATCTGTTTCTGGAAGAATTGGTGAAACAGCTGATCTACAGAGAGAAGTAATGGTCAGGAGGAATCATGCGGAATGCTGTAAATCAGGGCGGTCATGTAGTCTGCCATCCGACAGTGTGACGTATGACGGAGGGTACTATGCTTTTAGAGAAAATTGAACGGGCGAATGACATTAAGCAGATTGCGGAAAGTGATTATGGCATTCTGGCACAGGAAATCAGAGAGTTTTTGATCCGGTCCATCAGCGAGACCGGCGGGCATCTGGGATCGAATCTGGGCGCCGTAGAGTTGACCATGGCACTGCATTTATTTTTGAATCTGCCGGAAGACAAACTTATCTGGGATGTAGGGCATCAGTCTTATACGCATAAGATATTGACGGGCAGAAGAGATGGTTTTGCCAACTTACGTAAGTTTGGAGGTATGAGCGGATTCCCGAAGCGGAAAGAAAGCGAATGTGATTGTTTTGATACGGGACACAGTTCAACTTCCATTTCCGCCGGTCTGGGTATGGTCAAGGCAAGAGATATCCAGGGAGGGAAGAATATAGTTGTATCGGTGATCGGTGATGGTTCCCTGACAGGTGGTATGGCGTATGAAGCGCTCAACAACGCTTCACGGCTGGAGACCAATTTTATTATTGTATTAAATGACAACAACATGTCTATATCGGAGAATGTGGGCGGAGTATCCAAATACCTGAATAATATCAGAACTGCTGATATGTATCTGGATTTAAAAGAAGGTGTTTATAAGTCTCTTCTCGGCAAATCATACGGGGATAGAGTGGTTACTCAGATTAGAAGGGCTAAGAGCAGTTTCAAGCATCTTGTAGTTCCGGGGATGTTTTTTGAAGATATGGGCATTACTTATTTGGGACCGGTGGATGGACATAATATTTCAGCGATGGTTCGTCTTCTGGGAGAAGCCAGGAAAATCAGAGGGGCCGTACTTCTGCATGTGATTACCCAGAAAGGGAAAGGGTATGCGCCGGCTGAGAGACATCCTGCTAGATTCCATGGAGCAGAGCCTTTTGATATTGAGACGGGTATTCCGAGTAAACCGCACAATAAGGCCAATTACACGGATATTTTCTCTACAGTTATGTGTAAGTTGGGGCAGCGGGAGGAACAGGTGGTTGCTATCACGGCGGCTATGCCGGATGGCACCGGATTGAAACGCTTCCGGAATATGTATCCAGATAGATTTTTTGATGTGGGGATCGCAGAGGAACATGCAGTGACATTTGCTGCAGGACTGGCAGCAGGCGGCCTTAAGCCAATCGTTGCAATTTATTCTTCTTTTCTCCAGAGAGCCTATGACCAGATTCTGCACGATGTGTGTCTTCAGAATCTGCCGGTGGTTTTTGCCATCGACCGGGCTGGGCTAGTAGGTAGTGACGGAGAGACTCATCAGGGTATTTTTGACTTGTCTTATTTGTCTTCTATACCGAATATGCATATTATGGCGCCTAAGAATAAATGGGAACTGTCCGATATGATGAAATTTGCGGTTGCGTCCGGAATGCCGATGGCAATTCGTTACCCCAGAGGAGAGGCGTTTGACGGGCTTAAGGATAATCGGGCACCCATCGAATATGGCAAAAGCGAAGCAATTTATGAAGAGGAAGATATTATTCTGTTTGCAGTTGGCAGTATGGTGGCGGTCGCATTGGAGGTAAGAAATCAGCTTAAAGAGAGGGGGTATTCCTGTTCGCTGACAAACGCGCGGTTTGTGAAACCGATTGATGAGCAGGCAATCCGTGAGGCGTGCAGAGAGCACAGGCTGATTGTGACAATGGAAGAGAATGTGGCGAGCGGTGGATATGGTGAGAAAGTCAGGGCGTATGTGGATGAGATAGGCGCACCGTCTCAGGTCCTCAATATAGCGATTCCGGATGAATATGTGGAACATGGCAATGTGGAGCTGTTGAAGCGGGAGATTGGAATAGATGCAGATACCATCACCACTAAAATTCTGACCCGGTATGTATCCATGACAGGATTTTAGATATGTAAAAAACTATAGTATGCGCTAATACTTGCACCGTACTTTTCACAGAACGTTTGTGTCTGGAAAGACATGAGGTGTAAGTATAAAGAGAACACCTATGGATTATGAAATTTATTAATAGTGAGCAGACATATGAAAGAAAGACTGGATATTATTCTGGTAAAACAGGGATTTGCTCCTTCCAGGGAGAAGGCCAAGGCCATTCTTATGACGGGAAGTGTCTTTGTAAACGGACAGCGGGAAGATAAGGCAGGAACGACCTTTGATGAAAGTAAAATTCATATAGAAGTAAAGGGAAGCAATCTAAAGTATGTAAGCCGTGGCGGCCTGAAACTGGAGAAGGCGATGGAGCTTTTTCCAATCATGCTTGTACATATGATATGTATGGATATCGGCGCTTCGACAGGAGGATTTACAGACTGTATGTTGCAGAACGGAGCGGATTTGGTGTATGCCGTCGATGTGGGGCATGGACAGTTGGCCTGGAAGCTGCGCAACGACGAACGGGTAGTCTGCCTGGAAAGAACGAATTTTCGTTATTTGACGCCTGAAGATATCAATAATCAGATCGACTTTGCATCGGTAGACGTTTCCTTTATCTCTTTGACTAAGATTTTGATTCCAGCCAGGAATTTGCTGCGGGATCGGGGACATATGGTATGCTTGATCAAGCCTCAATTTGAGGCGGGAAGAGATAAAGTAGGGAAAAAGGGAGTTGTTCGTGACGCGGCTGTGCATAAGGAAGTAATCTGCAAAGTGATTGATTACGCAGACTTGGTTGGGTTTGAGATGAAGGGGCTGACCTACTCTCCAATCAAGGGACCGGAAGGCAATATAGAATATCTGGTCTATCTGGAAAAGAAAGAAATTATTCCTGAGGATGTTTTTCATTTGACGGAATCCGAAGCGGAAAATGAGCTTCGAACAATCATAGAAGAAAAAAGAGGCGTATCCGGTGAAAAACAGATGAGGGAACTGATTCTGTCTGTTGTGTCGGATGCACATGGCGCTCTGGACGAGGCGAAATAGCAGGCAAATGAAGCACTTTTATCTGATCGCAAATGAGGTGAAAGATCCTGATGGATTTTATACCCGGAAGATAACTGAATACTTGAAATCAAGGGGAGCGACAGTATCCTGTACGAATAATATAGCTCCATTTTCAAAGTTATGTAAACCAAATATGCCTCGGGATAGTAAAGCGGATTGTATTCTGGTACTTGGAGGAGACGGTACGCTCCTGCGTGCGGCCAGAAATATGGTAGATCAGAATGTGCCGTTATTGGGCATTAATCTAGGCACGCTTGGCTATCTGGCGGAGGTCGAGATTGCCGCCATAGATGAGGCGCTGAATAAGCTTCTGGCGGATCAGTTCACACGGGAAGAGCGAATGATGCTGGAGGGTAAAGTGCAGAGGCAGACAGTGTCGGAGGATAACTTTGCCTTGAATGATATCGTGATATCCAGATGTGGATCTCTTCAGGTATTGATCTTTCAGATTTACGTGAATGGACAGTTCCTGAACAGCTACAGCGCGGATGGTATGATCGTGGCAACTCCTACGGGTTCTACAGGATATAATATGTCGGCGGGAGGGCCTATCGTAGAACCAGGAGCCAGACTTCTGTTGTTGACACCGATTTGTCCGCATACCCTGAACACGAGAAGTATCGTTCTGGCACCCGACGATGAGATCAGGATAGAAATTCCGGCGGGAAAAGACGGTCAGCTGCAGACGGTGGAAGCATGTTTTGATGGGAGCTGCAAGAGTAAACTGCAGACGGGTGACAGCATCATAGTGCGACGGGCGGATAAGACGACAGGAATTCTGAAGTTGAATACGGAGAGCTTTTTGACGGTGCTGCACAAGAAGATGAGTGAATGAGAAGTTGAGTTAAGCCGGACGCGCATGTCATTGTGTATTGGCTTAATTTAGAGACATTGATTTTGAAGTGATCTGCGACTCACTATTGTGATGATAATATAATTTTTTATTATAGAATTAATATAATAACGAGATGATAAGACTATGAAAAAGAAAAGACATGAAAAAATAATTGAATTGATTGGACAGTATGAGATTGAGACACAGGAAGAACTGGCGGACAGGCTGCGTGACGCAGGATATCAGGTGACGCAGGCAACAGTGTCCAGAGATATCAGGGAATTGAAATTGTCGAAGATTTCCGGAGGAAATGGCAGGCAGAAATATATAGCCTTTACCCGCGATGAAACCCATCTGGGAGATAAATATATCCGGGTGTTGAAGGAAGGATATTTATCTATGGATCTGGCTCAGAATCTGTTGGTTATGAAGACAGTTTCAGGTATGGCAATGGCGGTGGCGGCAGCGGTGGACGCGTTGAAACTGGATGAAATCGTGGGCTGCATTGCGGGGGATAATACCATCATGATGGCGATGCGGAGTGAGAGCGACGCTTCGCAGGTCATGGATCAATTACAGAGAATGATAGAACAATAATATATAAAGAACGTGCGGAGTTGTATTACGGGTATCTGTACGTAAATAATTATGTATTTTTGAGTGACCGCTTTAAAGCTGGTCATGTCCGGGGAGAAGTTACGGTTTTTCAGGGAAACGTAACGGAGAGAATACATAAGAGGTGACAGAATGTTACAGAGTTTACATGTGAAAAATCTGGCCCTGATCGATGAGATCGAGGTCAACTTCGGTGAGGGGCTGAATATCCTTACAGGAGAGACAGGAGCCGGTAAATCTATTATTATTGGCTCCATTAACCTTGCGCTGGGCGCTAAGGCGGATAAGGACATGATCCGTACCGGTGCGGAGTATGCACTGGTGGAACTGGTCTTTACGATAGAGCAGCCGCAGCAGCTGGAGGCGGTGCGTGAGCTGGAACTTCCTGTGGAAGATGGACAGATTATCCTGCAGCGCCGAATCATGCCGACCCGCAATGTCTGTAAGGTATGCGGGGAGACCGTAACTGCCAGACAGTTGAAGCAGTTGGGAGAGATTTTGATCGATATTCATGGACAGCATGAGCATCAGTCATTATTGAGACCTGTGAAACAGCTGGAAATATTGGATGCCTATGCGGGAGAGGAATTACAGCCGCTTAAGGAAACGCTGCGGGATATCTATGGTCAGTACCGTAAGGTTATGGAAGAACTGACGGGCAGCGAGGTGGATGAGGAGACTAGAAAGAGAGAAGCTGCGCTGGCGGAATTCGAATGTCAGGAAATTGAGGATGCGGCTCTGGTTCCGGGAGAAGATGAAGAAGTCGAGCAGACCTATCAGAAACTTGTCCATGGACAGAAGATTCAGGATGCGATGGGGACAGCTCATGTTTTCTGTGGATATGAGGAGAACGGAGCGGGAAGTAGTGTAGGCCGTGCACTTAGAGAAATCAGGACTGTGTCAACCTATGATACAGCGCTTCAGGAGTTTGAACAACAGCTTCTAGATATTGACAGTCTGCTCAATGACTATAACAGGGCGGTGGCCGATTATCTGTCTGAACTGGAGTTTGACGGGGAACTTTTTGATCGCACGGAGAAGAGGCTGAACCTGCTTAATCATTTAAAAACAAAATATGGCAGTACGATAGAAGATATTCTGAAATACCGTGACCAGGCGGAGGCAACGCTTACAAAATACAGAGACTATGATGCTTATCGTATGGATTTGAGCAAACGTGCAGATACTTTAAAGGAGAAAGTATTGAAGGTCTGTACCAGAATATCCAAAATCCGGAAGAGCAGCGCGAAGCGATTGTCAGAGGAGATGAGGAAAGCGCTTGTGGATCTGAATTTCCAGGAAGTTGCATTTGAGATTCAAACTGTGGCCTCGGAAGAAATGATAAGCAGTAACGGTTTTGACAAAGTCACTTTTATGATTTCGACTAATGCAGGAGAACGGCTGCGAGAGCTGGCGCAGGTGGCCAGCGGCGGTGAATTGTCACGTATTATGTTGGCGCTCAAAACTGTGTTGGCGGATAAAGATGCAATCGAGACGCTGATTTTTGACGAGATTGATACCGGAATCAGCGGCAAGACGGCGTGGAAAGTTTCCGAAAAAATGGGGATTCTTGGAAGAGGGCATCAGCTGATCTGCATCACGCATCTGCCTCAGATCGCAGCAATGGCGGACCAACATTTCTGTATTGAGAAGAGAGTGGAAGACAACCGTTCCGTCACAGATATCAGATCGCTTGCTGAAGAAGCGAGCATTGCGGAGCTTGCCAGAATGCTGGGAAGCGGCAGCATAACGGAAAATGTCGTGAACAATGCAAAAGAAATGAAAGATTTGGCAAGAAAAACAAAACAATACTAAATTAAAATCGAATATTTTTCACATACTAGAAAGGACATGCTTTGTGTATGTCCTTTTTCGTGTGTTTTATGGACTAGAATATTTAAAGACTAGAATATTTTATAGATTTGAGTATTTTATAGATTTCAATATTTTATGGAAAAGATGGGAGATGTGAACATTGAACGGAGCGACAAATAAATCCATAGATATGACTAAGAAGCAGGAAAAGGTATACAGAATCTTTCTATATTCGGTGCTGGCGGCAGCGGTCATTGCACTAATGGTAACTGTATATCTGACCTATTGGAATAAAATTCCATCAACCATTAAAATACGTGCCGGTGTGGAACAGGAACTTGATTTTAAAGTTCCTGTGTCAGGAAAAATATATCGAATCAAAGAAGAAGATGCCGCACCTGCGGCTTCTTTGCCGGGAACAGCAGTAAGCAGCAGAATGGAACAGGCCGTGGAGAGCAGTTCAGACAGTGTGGAGAGTATTCCAGTAGATTTTGCACATACAGTTAAAGTGAAAGCAAATGAGATTGATACTTACCAGATGGATTTGAAATTATTTGGAATACTTCCTTATAAAAATGTGGATGTGGAAGTAATCCAGGATAAAATGCTTATCCCGTCCGGAATTCCGATCGGCATCTATGTTAAGACCAGTGGCGTCCTTGTGGTGGGAATCGGGGAATTTGAGAGCTGCGAGGGGAAAAAAGTATCTCCAGCCAAATATGTGCTTCAGAAGGGCGACTATATCCTGAAGGTAAACGGGGAAGATATAGAGAATAAAAAGCATTTTATAAATATGGTGGAGGAGTCAGAAGGAGGGGATCTGATTCTAACAATCAAGAGGAATAACGAAATAACAGATGTTATGACGAAGCCAGATGCAAATCAAAATATGGAATGGAAACTGGGAATATGGATCAGGGACAATGCTCAGGGCATTGGGACAATGACATATGAAGATATAGATAATTCCTTCGGTGCTTTGGGACATGGGATCAATGATGTGGATACTTCTCTGCTGATGAATCTGGAGGAGGGAACTCTTTACAAGACAGAAATTGTGGGAATTACCAGAGGCTCTAATGGCAATCCGGGAGAACTGACCGGTTACATCGAATATGACAGCGACAATGTAATAGGAGAGATTAAGGAGAATACTGAGGAGGGTATCTTCGGCGTATGTGATATAAAGGTGGGAGAGGAATCAATATTTGAACCGATTCCCATCGCTTTGAAACAGGAGATTGAACTGGGAGCAGCCCAGATCATCTGTTCCGTTACCGGGGAACCAGAGTTCTATGATGTGGAGATCGTGGAGGTGAATCTGGAGCAGGATAATATTAACCGGGGGATTGTCGTCCAGGTTGTGGATGAAAAGCTGTTGACACTGACGGGAGGGATCATACAGGGTATGAGTGGCAGCCCTATCATTCAGAACGGTAAACTGGTGGGAGCAGTGACCCATGTGCTGGTCCAGGATTCTACGAAGGGATATGGGATTTTCATTGAGGAAATGCTGGGGCATTAGGTTTATGTAATCACATTGATGATATTGTTTGAATGAGGATCAAGGAAGGGCAGGAAGACGCAAATTTATGCTTCGGTGCATATAGCAAGGCTTTTTTCGCCCCTACTGCGTAACATGAGGGCATAAAAAAAGCGGCGTTCCTGTTCTCCCGTGTTGGGATAGAGAAACGCCGCGTTTGCGTCGTATTCAGTTTTCATTTATTCTTTCTCAATGCTGTGTGCTGGTGTTTGGGCTTGCAGGATTCCGGGCGGCATATCAAGGCTATTTCCCTCAAAAGTAGTAAATAGGTAGTAAATTCAGCTTGAAATCCTGCTTGTATGCCCGTAAATCCAGGCTTTTTTGAGATAATCAACCATGTTATGAGAAAAATTGGCCAAAAACACTAAAAGGATTGTAATAACTGATCACTAAAAATAATATACATCACTTATAAAAGACTAAAAGTAAAATATATTTGACTTTTAGTCTTTTATGTGATACTCTTTTAGGGTAGAAAGAAAGGGGG
>CAYXKS010000060.1:0-14462 GCA_964465725.1 uncultured Bacteroides sp.
GAAAGGGCTAACCAGAAACTACGGAATTTTCCTAGTACTTCGACGGAAGACGGGCCTTCATCATATAAATATAAAATGTATATACGGATAACAACCTTATTGATATCATTATAGCGACCCTTATCTTGCTTGACAAGGATTTATTTTTCTGCTATGGTGAATCCAAAATCGTGCCAAAGTAACTTTCCCTGGATTGACCGATACCGCTTTATCGTGCTGCTCTTCAAGCAAGACTTCTTACCCGGAAATGGCACTGACCAACGCCGCATTCTGCTATGTACAGACAGGAAAAGGCCAAAAAGCTGTCGAGTACTATGAAAAAGTTCTTCATCAATTCCCCGACAGCGAAATGGCAAAGTCAGCCCTGAAAATGCTTCATGCAGTTAACACTGATGTTTTTGACGGATAATACTCCCGGCTCTGATATTTCTTTTACTTTAATTCCACAGCCTCAGTCTTGATAACAAATTTCACACTGCCATCCATATCCTCCGAAAGCCCGGTAAAAGTATTGTATTCTTTTCCCGCATCAGCTACCGCTTTCAGCCTGTCAACCACATCCTGCACGTCATCCCCGAAAAGCTCCGTCAATTTGCTGATTCCTTCCTCATCAAACTCAAACATACCATTCAGCAGTTCGAGTGCACCCTCATCAAGGCTACTCATACCTTCATCCAGTGTGAACACTCCGTCTTTAAGTGTCCCCACTCCGTCTTTCAGCGTCCCTATTCCGTCATCCAATGTTTCCATACCGTCCTTCAGATCTCCGGCTCCGTCATTCAATGTACCTGTGCCTTCCACCAACTGCCCGGTACCGCCTTTTAATTCTTCCGCTCCGTCTTTCAGCGCGCTGGCGCCATCTGCCAATTCACCGACGCCGCTGTTCAGGCTGACCAGACCGTTCTTCAGTTCGTTTGCTCCCTGGTTCAACTCCTGTGCTCCGGAAAGTGCGCTTTGCGTTCCGTTTGCAAGCTGCTCGACTCCGCTCATTAAAGCAGCCATATCTTTCGAGTTGTCAACGTTGATGCTGGTGTATATCTGTGTCAATGCTCCATCCAGAGCCGCGGCATACATTCCTGCTGCGGACAATGCCTGAGCCTGAGCCGCCTGCTGCCCTGCCATCTGTGCCGTATTGGCTTCGACCAGGGCAATCTCTTCATCAATCATCGCAAGCTGCATGGCATATGCATTTATCTCTGCCTGATACCTGGCCGCCTCTTCCACCGCACTCTGATATGCAGCTGCCTTCTGCTGCACGTCGTCTGCATTCACTGTCTGTATCTGTACATTCTCGAAATCTACCACTTCTTTTGGCACAACACCGGTTCCCATGACAGTCTGCTGCTGCCAGGATATTTCCTCTGTCACACTTCCTGCGTTTGTTTCAGATCCATCCGTCTCCGCAGCGGATTCCTCTCCTGTGCTTTCTCCCGAATCCTCCGCTACACTTTCTACAGACACAATGGCAGGTACATTGACATTTACCTCCATCTCCACATAACTGTCTTCCGTGTGTGTTCCGGACACAGTCATATATTCCTGAATACTTCCCTGGCAGGCTGCCGCCATTTCCGTCTGTGCAGATGCTGTATGATCCTGCGCTGCTGCCAGACTCGCATTAGCGTTGTCCAAAGCCGCCTGCACCTGTGCCCTCTGCTGCGTCAGACCCTGAAGAATATCATCGCCGGATGTCTCCGCCTGTGCACTTGCTCCGGAAGGACTATTAAGCACCTGGTTCAAGGCATAGGATAACTGTAACAAGGTCTGCGGATTCTGCAAGCTATTACTCACTTCATCTGGTGAATTGGGATTAACCGGTATCCCAACAGCCGCTTTCAGCATACCCATCTGTTTGTTGATCTGTCCAACCATCTGATTAACACCATTTTTGACCTGAATTGCACCGTTATTTAATTGTACGACTCCCGCCGCCAGACTGCCTGTTCCATCGGCCAGTTTCTGCCCACCAACCTGCAGCGCGCCCGCTCCCTCTGCCAGCGTCCCCGTTCCGGCCTGCAGAGCTACCGTACCGTCGTAAAGAGCCAGAGCACCATTATTCAGTAGACCCGATTTTTCATAAAGTTCCTGCGTTCCATCTTTTAACTGTACCGCACCGTCTTTCAACTGTACGGAACCATCTTTCAGTTCTGTCGTGCCGTCCCACAGCTCATTCGCGCCTGCCGCCAGTTCTCCGGTTCCATCCTTCAGCTGTCCACTGCCGTCTTTTAACTCTGCTGTGCCGTCCTTCAGCTGATCTGTTGCATCCCTCAGTTTATCCATAGAATCATTTAATTCGGAAAGATCGAGTGAATCCGTCAGCTCAATATCTGACAGAATATCGCTCATCGCCACTGTCATAGTCATTCCAAGCTCAAATGATTCCGTATCCGCTGACACCTCTATATAATCCGGAATCTCCAAGTCCTCAAACGCTTCCTTATCCTCTGCATCCTTAAGTCTGTCTTTCAATCCTTCCGCATCAATGCTGTCTTTCAGCCCCGGAAAAGCAAGGCCTACCACGATACTGTTATTCCCTTCCGAAAGAAGCCTCGCATTCGTCACCTCGATATTTGAAAACGTATCCTGTGGAAGAAGCATTCCGGATAACATGGCAAAAGGCACCTTAATCTCCTGTTCCTTCTCTCCGATCCTGACTTTCCTTGTCTCCTTATTTTCATAATCCATGCGGATCGTCACCCTTCCGCTCTTTCCAGCCAAATCATCCGCAGAAATATTCTGTCCGTCAAGCTGGTAGGAGATTTTCACCTCCACAGGAAGTTCCTTGTCTGTGGTTCCTTTGTAATAGATATCTGAGCCGTCTGCCTGCCATATAATATTGCCGTCCGCGTCTTTTTCAAAAGTCTCATATCCTTTCACATTCTCAATATCCGTAAGCTCCGAACTGTCTGCCAGGCTCTGCCCTCCGTCGGCATTCTTCAGCCAGTTGCTGACGATCACCTGATTCACTCCTCCGTTTGCATCCGCAAGTACATAAACCGTTTCCTCCTTGCCCGCTTCACTGCTGTGAGAAGCTTTTACCTGCGCATTCAACACATCATTTAACACTTGCTCCTGTACATCATCCGGCAGCGTCTCCTGCTTCGCCTCTTCCTGCCCACATCCCGCAAGACCCAATACCATTACTGTGCTCAGTGTCAGACACATTGTCTTTTTATAGATCATTCTTCTGTTCTGCTTACAATTCTTTTTCTTCATAATGAAATTACCTCCTGTCCTATCAATGTCATTAAGTTAAGTCAATACACAGCGCCTGACATTGCCTGTCCTATACCATCTTATTAACATTTCAGTCTTCGGCTTCCCTGTTACGGAATCTGCCAATTGAGCAAAGCCCGATTTTTCCGTCTTTTTCTTTGTTCCTGATAATAATTCTGTCAAACACCATAAACATGGACGGCAGAATAAAAATAACAGACACCATGCTGATCAAGGCGCCTCTCGCCATCAGCGTACACAGCGAACTGATCATATCAATATTGGAATACAGCCCGACACCGAAGGTCGCCGCAAAAAAAGACAAGGCGCTGACAACAATCGATTTCACACTGCTTTGGCAGGCATCCGTGACAGCCGTCTTTTTGTCCGTCCCATCATACCGTTCTTTCCGATACCTGGTCGTCATCAGTATCGCATAATCCACCGTTGCACCCAGTTGGATCGTTCCAATCACAACCGATGCAATAAAGGGGATCTGTGTGTTCGTGTAGTAGGGTATCCCCATGTTTACAAAGATTGCCATCTCTATAACCGAAACAAGGATGACCGGCAGAGAGACCGATCTGAATACCAGCATAATAATGATAAAAATAACGCCGATAGAAACCACGCTGACCGTATTGAAATCCTTGTCCGTAATCTCGATCAGATCCTTGGTACAAGGTGCCTCGCCCACCAACATTCCCCTACTGTCATAGGATTTGCAGATAGCGCTGAGCCTTCTGCATTGATCATTAACCTCCGTGGACGCTACTTTGTACTTAGAACCGATCAGAAGAAGCTGCCAGTTATCACTTACAAGAGCGCTTTTAAGCTCTTCGGGAATCAATTCATCCGGAATGGAGTCCCCCTTGATGGAATTCAGCCCCAGCACCCAGTTCACACCTCCGACTGCCTTCATTTCATCCGCCATACTTTTTACATCTTTCGCAGGAAGATCAGCGCTCATCAAAAGCATGTGCGTCGCATTCATATCAAAATCTTCATTCAACCTCTCATTGGCTATAATACTGGCAAGATCCTTCGGCAGAGTCTCATCCAGATTGTAGTAAACTTTCGTATTTCTATAGCCGAATATGGCCGGGAACAGAGCAGCTACAAACAGAAGGATGAACAGTCTGTAATGCCTTGTAACAAATTCTCCCACTCCTTTCATATCAGGGAGCAGCGCTTTGTGCCTGGTCCGTTCCAGCGCCCTGTCAAATACAAGGATCATAGCCGGCAACACCGTCACGCATGTGATTACACCGAATACCACGCCCTTGGCCATAACCACACCCAGATCCATTCCCAGTGTAAAACTCATGAAACACAGAGCGATAAAACCGGCTACCGTCGTCATGGAACTGCTCACCACCGAAGTAATCGTCTCACTGATTGCTCTCGCCATTGCGTCTTTCTTATCTGACTCCTCCGATTTGTTCTCCTGATAGCTGTGCCAGAGAAAAATCGAATAATCCATGGTAACTCCCAGCTGCAAAACCGCACTAAGCGCTTTCGTGATATAAGAAATCTCTCCCATGAATATGTTGCTGCCCAGGTTATACAGGATCGCCATTCCTATACTCAAAAGAAAGAAAAACGGAATCAGGAACGAATCCATTGTAAGCGATAACACCAGGCAGGAAAGCAGGACCGCGATACATACATAGATTGGAGCCTCTTTCTCTGACAGATTCTTCGTATCAGTCACCACCGCCGACATTCCGCTCAAGAAGCAATTCTTATCGGCCATTCTTCGGATTTCCTCTATGGCATCCATAGTTCCATCAGCAGATGTGGTCTCATCGAATATAATCGCCATCATAGTGGCATCCCCACTGTTAAAAGCCTCGTAGATTCCGTCCGGCATCATCTCCATCGGTACCGAAATATCCATGACAGAGTCATACCAGATCACTTTCTCCACATGCTCCACCTGCTCGATCTCCGCTTTCAGTTCCACAACTTCTTTAGGCTCCATGCCCTCCACTACAAACATGGAGAACGCTCCGGTCCCGAATTCATCAACCAGGATATCCTGCCCAACCATCGTCTCGATGTCTTCGGGCAGATAGGAAAGAATATCGTAGTTGACTCTGGTCCCCACATATCCCAGAAAAGATGGAATCAGGAGTACCAGACTTAAAATCAGAATCGGAATCCTTAACTGAACTACCTTTTTCCCGAAAGTATCCATAACGCACACCCCTTTTTATGACTTTTGGTCATTTTCTATTATATTATGTATTATACACAAAAATGACTTTTAGTCAATATTTTCTTTATAAAAGAAAATTTAAAAAAATGAAAAAAATATAAAGCCGGAAAGAGATTGATTTTTCGACGGTGTAATTTATAATAGATTTACCGGATATGTGTCTATGGATCATCTTGTTTATCCGACGTCCACCGTGTACAGAGCCGAAGGAGACTTGGAAAAATTGAGCTTTGCTCAATTGACAGATTCCGTAACAGAGAAGCCGAAGTCTGAACTGTTACATTTATGAAGTGTTTGTATCAGGAAAACTGTTGGTAAAGGGATGCTCTTATAAAGAACTGTCTATAAGAATGGGGAAAACATGGGAAAAGCAGATCTTAACAAGCAAAAGAAGCGGGAGGCTCTTCTGAACACCGCCTTTGAATTATTTACGACACAGGGAATCAATAAGACAACGATAAACAATATCGTAGAGGCTGCCGGCGTGGCCAAGGGAACCTTTTATCTGTATTTTAAAGATAAATATGATATCCGAAACAAATTGATCGCCCATAAAGCCAGCCATATTTTTGCGATAGCAGACGAAGCTCTTGCACAGACACAGTTAACCGGATTGGAAGACCGGATTATATTCCTTGCAGATAACATTATCGAACAATTTAACTCTGACAAATCACTGCTTAACTTTATTTCCAAAAATTTAAGTTGGGGAGTTTTTAAAAACGAGCTGATTGCTTCCGGTGACAATTTCGATATAGATTTTTATAATATTTACACTATTCTGGAAAACTCTCCCAGGAAATTCAAGAATCCGGAGATTCTTCTGTATATGATCGTTGAATTCGTCAGTTCCACCTGTTACAGTTCCATCCTGTATGGAGAACCGACAGAAATTGAAGAATTGAAACCTTACATTTTCGATGCAATAAGACAAATCATAAAAAGCCAGGAAATTTAACCTGGCTCTTGCTGCCGAGTATCCAAGAATTTCCTTAACTCCCGCCATCACAAAAGCAGACATGCCTTGACCTCTTGAAAGTCTTTTCGTCCTATTCCAGCTCTGCCCGTATCATATCGGCTATCGCAAGAAAACTCTCCGACTTCATGACGGCAAGCCCCTGCGTCTCATCCCCTAATATAACAAGCTGATCGCCCGGATATATCCCAAACATTTTTCTGGCCCTGGCAGGAATGACGATCTGCCCTTTATCCTGGACCGTCACCACGCCGAAAAGATGTTTCCCCTTCGGCGGCACTCCCAGCCCCATATTTTCCTTCGGCTCATAATTAGCCAGATCGTCAAGCGACACCTCCAATATTTCGGCAAGAAGACTACTCTTCTCCAGATCCGGCAGCGTCTCACCGGCCTCCCATTTTGCAAGCGCCTGCCTTGTAACGCCGACCTTCTCCGCAAGTTCTTCCTGCGTAAGATGCTTCATCTTGCGCATCTGGAATAAGTTATCTTTAAACATTACGTTTCTCCTTTTTCATGCCAAGAACACACCATCTGATGATCGGTATCCTGGACACTGTCTCATACAAAATAAAACTTCCAGGAAATGCTGCTCCACCCGTGAGCAGATAAGCCGGCAGTGCAGGAACATCCAGGTAAGTATGCAGCATATATGCCGTTGCCGACAGTGGAAGATAGTGAAATACATACAATCCAAAACTGCGTTCTGCCATAAAGGAAGTGAATGCCGTTCTTCTGTCTCCCCAGGCTTTCATTCCACCAAGAACTGCCAGAACGGTAGTCCAGGCATAAATAACCGCAGAGACACTTCCGACCACAGGCATTACGGCATAATTGTCTCCGAAGTGCAGATACACATACAGCGTCGCAAACAGTATTGAACCCAGGAGCAATACCACCCGGAACCGGCTTATTCTCCCAATCACTTCATCATGTGCAAAGACAAAATAACCAAGAAAAAAAGTGACCCCATAAATCCCGAATCTATACACACTCACCACCGGTGTATTCAGAATCAGACCTGAGAAATATACGGGAATCACAAGCAATACTACCATAAAAACATTCGCTTTACCGCATACTTCATAAAGCTTTCCCCGCTCTGTCCTCCTGATTAGAGCAAGCAGCATGGAATACAGCCAAAGCATTTGAATAAACCAAAGCACGCCAGTACCCGAAAGAACCATAATAAAATACAACGCCGGTACAGGCAGCGTATCCGGCATATAACTGAATGCATCACTGATTGCCATATTAATACAGCCCTGCACCCAGCCGATCACAAAAAGCCCGATCGTGGAAGGCACAAGCAGCTTTCTGGTTCTCGAGCACACGAATTCCTTAATCGTGTGCTTCTCCAGATAATACCGCGAACACATCCCTGACACAATAAAGAGCAGGATCATAAACCACGGATACAAAATATACTGCACGGCATCCTGATACTGATTCTCGTGGAATGGACCGATCACACCGTCTGTCACAATGCCGTTAAACATATAGATCACATGATAAATGACGACAATCACTACGGTCAGCCATCTTATATTGTCAAGATAATGTCTTCTCATACCTGCACCCCTTATCTTTCCGGAAACCTGGTTTTTTCATACTTTTCCCACTTTTGCAATATTTTATAACAAAAGTATAGAAGATGAGAAACGGAAAGTCTACCAATCAAACCTGACATTTCAGGGGCAATTATGTCAGGTATTGTTGCTTTAACCTTTTTTTATTAATATTTGATTAATATGTAAGGGAACGCCATAATTTCCCCTGGCGTTCCCGCATTGATTTGTACTGTATAAAAATTAATCAGATGCCCTTACTATTACAAAAATGATCCATTACCTGAAATATCCAACCCCAGACTCAAAAATCTTCATATCCTGCTCTCCATAAATATTCACCGCAACACCGTCCCCTCTTCTCTCAGAGTGCGCCATCTTACCAAAACACCGTCCGTCCGGCGAAGTAATTCCTTCGATAGATGCATAGGAACCGTTGATATTCCACTCTTCGTCCATAGATACATTCCCGTCGATATCCGCATACTGCGTCGCGACCTGTCCATTCGCAAACAGCTTGTCAATCCATTCCTGCGGCGCGACGAACCGGCCTTCCCCGTGGGACGCTGGGTTTACATAAGTATTGCCAAGCGCTGCACCCTGTAACCATGGAGACTTATTGGAAACAACCTTGATATATGCCATCTTCGATATATGGCGGTTTACGGTGTTGAAAGTCAGTGTCGGAGAGTCTTCCTTCTGCCCTCTGATCTCCCCATAGGGCACCAGTCCCAGCTTGATCAGCGCCTGAAAGCCGTTACAGATTCCCAGCGCCAGTCCGTCTCTCTCATTCACCAACCGGCTGACAGCCTCCTTGATCTTCTCATTCTGGAACGCGGTCGCGAAGAACTTCGCGGAGCCATCCGGCTCATCACCCGCGGAAAATCCGCCAGGGAACATGATGATCTGTGCCTGTCCGATCGCCTTTTCAAACACATCCACACTCTCCCTGATGTCTTCTGCTGTCAGGTTTTTAAATACCTTCGTAATCACATCCGCCCCCGCTCTCTCGAAAGCTGCCGCACTGTCATACTCACAGTTCGTGCCCGGAAATACAGGGATAAATACTGTCGGTTTCGCAACCTTATTCTTACAGATATAAATATCCTTTGTCTCATACAGACCGGAATCCACCTTGCTCTTGTCCTTACCTGCCGTGTACGGGAATACCTTATCCAGCTTATCCGTCCACGCCTGCAGAGCTTCCTCCATAGTGATTCGGGTATCTCCGTAAGTGAAAACCGGCTCGTCAGTTATGGTGCCGACTATTACATAATCCAGGCCCTCGCATATCTCGGCTGCCGTTCCGTTTCCTTCCTCCGCTTCCCTTCTTGTCTTCCCGGCATCCGCCATACATTCTTTTCCTGCCATACCTCCAGCAGTTCCGGCAAGCTCCATGGCAGCCCCTGACGGCATCTCCGCCAGAATCTCACCAAGGCCGTTATTGAAAAGCTCTTCCACCGCAAGGCCGCTTTCCACTGTCACACCCAGCTTGTTGCCGAACGCCATCTTACTGATCGCAGCCGCCACACCCTTGGCATCAAGCGCATATGCCGCCGTAATCTTACCTTCTGCCATAAGCGCCAATATTCCGTCATACGTTCTCATGACGTCCTCATACACGGGCAGATCATATTCGTCCTTCTTAATGCGGAAGCGAACCAGCTTGTCCCCCGCCGTCTTAAGTTCCGGCGTAACCATATTCTTCTGCTTACTGATATCCACTGCAAAAGATACCAGGGTAGGCGGCACATCAATATCGTTAAATGTGCCGGACATGGAATCCTTACCACCGATAGACGGCAGACCGTATCCCATCTGCGCATCATAAGCGCCAAGCAGCGCCGCGAAAGGCTGGCTCCAGCGGCTGGGTTCCTCGCTCATTCTCCGGAAATATTCCTGGAATGTAAAGCGTATGGTCTTATAATCTCCGCCGTTCGCCACAATCTTTGCCATGGATTCCGTCACGGCATAGATCGCCCCATGATAAGGACTCCAGCTTGATAAATAAGGGTCGAAGCCGTAGCTCATCATAGTCACAGTGTCGGTCTTACCTTCCAAAACAGGCAGTTTGGCAACCATCGCCTGTGTCTCCGTCAACTGATATTTCCCACCGTAAGGCATATAGACACTGCCCGCGCCGATCGACGCGTCAAACATCTCTACCAGTCCCTTCTGGGAGCAGACATTCAGATCATTCAGCAGGGTAAGCCACGCTTTCTTCACATCTTTCGCCCGCACGGCTTCCTCTACGGAAGGCGTGGCAATTTTTTGCAGATAATTCTCTTCCTCCCTGGGAATATCAACCGCAACTGAAGTCTCCTGATGCGCGCCGTTGGTATCAAGAAAAGCTCTGGCTATATTTACAATCTCCTTACCGCGCCATTTCAGCACGAGTCTCGGCTCCTTCGTCACCACCGCAACTTCCACCGCTTCCAGATTTTCCTCTGCCGCATAGCCCAGGAACTCATTCACATCTTTCGGTGCAACCACCACCGCCATTCTCTCCTGAGACTCGGAGATTGCCAGCTCTGTGCCGTCCAGACCCGCGTATTTCTTCGGCACTTTATCCAGATCTACCACCAGGCCATCCGCCAGCTCACCGATAGCCACGGACACGCCACCCGCGCCGAAATCATTACATTTCCTGATCAGTCTGCTGACTTCCGCCCGCCGGAACAGCCTCTGGATCTTACGCTCGGTAGGCGCATTTCCCTTCTGTACCTCGGCGCCACAGGTTTCGATAGAGCTTTCCGTGTGTACCTTGGAGGAACCTGTCGCGCCGCCGCAGCCGTCACGTCCGGTCCTTCCGCCTAACAGAATGATAATATCACCCGGATCGGAAGTCTCCCGGATCACGTTCTTCCTCGGCGCCGCGCCCATAACCGCCCCGATCTCCATTCTCTTGGCAACATAATTCGGGTGGTAAATTTCCTTCACCAGTCCCGTCGCGAGACCAATCTGATTGCCATAGGAAGAATACCCGCTGGCCGCGCCGCGCACCAGTTTCTTCTGGGACAGCTTTCCCTTCAATGTATCCGCCACAGGAACCGTAGGATCAGCCGCTCCCGTGACACGCATTGCCTGATACACATAGCCACGTCCCGACAGCGGATCGCGGATCGCACCTCCCAGGCAGGTAGCTGCACCACCAAAAGGTTCTATCTCAGTCGGATGGTTGTGCGTCTCATTCTTAAAGAAGACAAGCCATTCTTCCGTGACCGGCCCGTCGCCATAATCCATCTCCACGGGAACTACAACCGAGCAGGCGTTGATCTCATCGGACTGCTCCATGTCATTAAGCTTCCCGTCTTTTTTCAGCTTGCGCATCGCCATCAGCGCCAGATCCATCAGGCAGACAAACTTGTCCTGTCTGTCCCCGAAAATCTCCGATCTGGTAGAGAGATAATTGTCATAAGTCTCCCTGATCGGTTTCGCATAGTATCCGTCCCCGAATGTAACCTCTTTCAATTCCGTGGAAAAGGTCGTATGACGGCAGTGATCCGACCAGTAAGTATCGAGCACGCGAATCTCCGTCATCGTCGGATCTCTGTGCTCCTCACCGTGGAAATATTTCTGTATATGCTGAAAATCCTTAAATGTCATGGCAAGTCCAAGCGACTGATACAATGCTTTAAGCCCCGGCTCCGCCATACTCTCGAATCCCTCAAACACCGGTACATCCGCCGGTTCGTCATACGTCGTGACAAGAGTATCCGGCTTCACCATATCCGTCTGCCTGGAATCCACAGGATTGATACAGTATGACTTGATCCTTTCAAACTCATCCTCTGAAATATCACCCGTTATCAAATAAGTGACCGCCGTTTTGATGATCGGCTCCTCATCCTCCTTCAGAAACTTCACACACTGTACCGCGGAATCCGCTCTCTGGTCGAACTGGCCCGGCAGATACTCCACACTGAACACCCTGCCGTCCTTCGGAATCTCTATCGCCTCTTCATATAAGATATCCACAGGAGGCTCGGAAAAAACCGTTCTGCAGGCTTTCTCATAAACCTCATCAGACAGATTCTCCACATCATAGCGGATAAACACACGAACCTCTTTCACTCCGCCGATACCAAGATAACTCCCAATCTCCTCCTGTAATTCCTTCGCCCTAACTGCAAAAGGTGCCTTTTTCTCCACATAAACCCGCTTCACGTTTCCCATGCTGACTTTCTCCTTTATCTTTCCTTTGTTAACAAGTGGCCATTTCCAAAATCCAACTTTGCACTATCGTTTACCTAACCACAAAGAGTTCCTACATACCAGCTTTGACGCAAATATAACCCTGTGTCTTCTTTATTATGCCAAACATTCCTCTATATTTCAATGCAAGTTTTCAAGAAGTCCTGAACACCAGACAAAACCTCATCCCCTCTTCTTTCCTCTCCGCAAAGATATCCCCTTCCATCTTCTTCATAATCTCCCGGCTGATATACAGTCCCAGCCCGTTTCCATCCTTACCGTTTACGTTGCTTCCTCTGTAAAAGCTGTCAAACAAATGCACCGTTTCCTCATCTGTGACCACTCCACCCGAATTAAACACACCTATCACCTGACAAAAGTCTTCCTCCCAGAACTCTATCCGGATTTTCTTCCCGTCTCCATACTTAAGCGCATTCTCCATCAGATTTTCCATCACCTCAAACGCCTTATCCCCATCTCCCTTCAGAAGCTTGTTGTCGAACTCACCGATACGAAAATCTGTCAGCAGCATCCTGCATTTCGGCTCGTAGTACTCCCTGATCTTCTCCACATAACTTTGCAGATAAAATTCCGAATTTTCCACTTCAACCGCTATGATATCCTCGCTTGCCGTACTGACAATCTCCTTGACAAAGGCTTCGATTTCCAGCGTATGTTTCTCTATCTGCTCCGCACCATGTTTTCTCTCCTCCTCCGTCCCATAGATCCCATCCCGTATCGCTTTCGCATTCAGTTTGATAGCACTTAAAGGTATCTTGATATCGTGCGAAATAGACAGAAGCAGCATCTTTTTCTCTTTTTCCAGCTTCCATGCGCATTTCCTGGATTTCTCAAGTTCCTCCCGCAGCATCCCGATCCCCCACACAAATTTTCCGAAAAACCGATTCTGATTTTCCTCCGGCTCCCACTGCAGATTACCTCTTGCCAACTCACAGAGTATCTCATGCAGCATGTGAAACGGCCGGATTATCTGCTGCCTGATGTACCACAACGCCACAAACAACAGCAGCCACAAGAAAAACAAGATACCCTCCATGACATAAAATATATCCCCGTCTCCTGTCCCCAGCACATAATCAAATCTCACATATCCGATTAAGTCTCCACGCACGGTCAGCGGGCGCACTGTCATATGCATACTGTTACGATTCTGATAAAAATTACCGATCTCTTCCGGCGACGTTGTATCCGCAGGCAGAAATGTGACTTCCCTGATGCAATCCCCTTTACGCAAATCAGGCTCAGAAAATGATCCTTCCATCTCTAAGCCCTTCATCACCTGATTAATTTCCACTTTATAGCTTATGTCCTGTTCCGCCACATCCCCTCTGCGAAAAAGGAACCACAATACCACTGCCAGAATCAGATATACTGGCAGCGTCATCATTAAAATTCTGTCATATTTCTTCATATTTATATCCTGTTCCCCATACCGTCACAATCCTTCGCGGCTTCCTGGAATCCTCCTCTATTTTATCCCGCAGCATTTTAATATGTACCGTCAATGTCTGATTCTCACTGAAACTGTCCATCCCCCATATTTTACTGAAAAGATATTCCTTCTTCAAAACTCTCCCTGGATTTTCCGTCAAAAGCACCAGCAGCTCATACTCTTTTCCTGTCAATGCAAGCTCTTTGCCGGCAAGAAAAACCTGCTTCGCCTCCTTGTCTATGGAAATGTCTCCCGACCGTATCACCATATTCTGCCGTTTCAGATCATAACTCCGCCGCATCAGCGCTCTCACTCTGGCACTGAGAATATCCATATCTATCGGTTTCTCTATATAATCGTCCGCTCCCTGCAGGAAGCCATTCATTTTGTCCTCCTTATCCCCTCTTGCACTCAAAAACAAAACCGGAATATTACTCCTGGCCCTCACATCGGCGCATACGGCAAATCCGTCCATCCCAGGCAGCACTACATCCAGAATAATCATCTTAACCTTTTCCGTCTCCAAATAAGCCAATGCTTCCTCCCCGGAAAATACACTTTTAACTGTAAACCCGTCCTTTTCCAGAAACATCTGTATCAAATGATTCAGTTCCGCGTGATCCTCGACCAGAAGAATATCTTTCATATTAACCACCGTTTCCCCATCTGTTAAAATCCCATCTCCATAAGCCAGTCAGACACTTTCCGCTCTCTCTGTCTTGTCTCCTCCGTATTGGTATATTTGCCCAGATAAAACTCACCCTTAATGTTTCCATCCTCAATATAAAGTATCCTGTCGCTCTTAGCTGCCACTTTCATATCGTGAGTGACAAGCAT
>CAYXKS010000061.1:0-5631 GCA_964465725.1 uncultured Bacteroides sp.
ACCGCTTTTCTTACCCGCAGCACCATCGAAGGCTCCACGGACAATTCATCCAGTCCTATCCGCAAAAATTCTTCCGTAAGATCCAGGTCAGCGCCCAACTCGCCGCAAATTCCTATCCTCTTGCCATACTTGTGTGCGTTATCGACGGCTATCCTGATCATCCTGAGAACAGCTTCGTGATGCGGATCAAAGAAATCGCTCAGTTTCGCATTCTGTCTGTCCACGGCCAGCGTATACTGGGTCAGATCATTGGTTCCGATGCTGAAGAAATCCACAAGCTTTGCAAGTTCATCACTGACCATAACTGCCGCAGGCGTTTCAATCATGACGCCCTGCTCCGGCACACTATATGGAATCCGGTCTTCATCCAACTCTGCTTTCACTTCATCCACAATCTCATAAATCCTCTTTACCTCCTCCACGGAAACAATCATCGGATACAGAATGGAAAGGTTGCCATATACGGCAGCTCTCAACATGGCGCGCAGCTGCGTCTTAAAAATATCCGGCCGTGCCAGGCATATACGAATAGCCCGACAGCCCAAAGCCGGATTGTCTTCCTTCTCCAGATTGAAATAGTCCACCTGCTTATCCGCTCCTACATCCAGTGTGCGTATAATTACCTTTCTGCCCGCCATCATCTGCACGACCTGTTTATAAGCCCGGAACTGCTCTTCCTCAGTCGGAAAATCATCTTTTCCAAGATACAAAAACTCACTGCGAAACAGACCGATTCCAGCGGCATCATTCTCAAGCGCATAACCTACGTCTGAAACACTTCCGATATTCGCATATATACTGATCTTTTTGCCGGAAGGAGTAATATTCTCCTTTCCTTTCAAAGTCCGCAGCAGCCTCAGCTTTTCCTGTTCCTCACGAACCCTCTCTTCTACTTCGGCGCATATTTCTGCGGTCGGCTCGAAGATCACCTCTCCTTTAAAACCATCTACTACTGCCTTCATCCCCGTCCGGATCTCATCCAGATTCATGGGCACGCCGATCAGCGCCGGAATATTCATCATTCTGATAAGAATCGCTGTATGGGAATTCGTAGAGCCATGCACTGTAACATAAGCCAGGATCTTCGTCTTATCCATCTGAACTATATCGCTGGGAGTCAGATCATCCGTCACAATAACAGACGGTTCCATAGATGTGAAATCCACATCTTCCCGCTCCATAAGGTTCTTTACCAGACGATTGGAAACATCCCTGACATCTGCCGCTCTTGCCCTCATATAATCATTATCCATATTGGCAAACATCTCAGAGAAATTATCTCCCGTCACCGCCACCGCATACTCGGCATTTACCATCTGTGTACGTATCATATAGTGGATGGCATCAAGATAACCGTCATCCTCCAGCATCATCTGATGCACCTCAAAGATAGCCGCACCGGTTTCACCCACTTCTTTTATCGCCTTGTCATACAGTCTCTGTAACTGGCTTCGTGCCCGTTCTCCCGCCTCCGCCAAACGGGCCAATTCAGCATCCGCATCCAGGATCCTTCTTCTTTTGACCTCCCAGTCGTCCTTCTTCCAGACCATCACAGGACCGACTGCTATTCCCTTATAGACTGCTTTACCGGACAATTTCATCGTAATCTCCATCCCCGTCACCCTTCAGCCAGCGGCATAAATCAATATCACTAAGTTAAGCCAGGACACATCATCCCTTATTCTACAATATAATATCCCAGCTTTATCTCCTGAGGGGCTTCCCTCCTCTTTTCCGGAGGCGAACTCTTTCCATGGGCAACAGTTTTCGTCTGATTCTCCGATAGCGCCTCCATCAGCATACGAACCGCTGTCTCACCGCTTTTCTCGTAAGAATAATGGATCGAAATCAGGGAAGGGACCGCCACTCTTGCGATCTCGGAATCCCCCTGTCCGGTCACCAGAATCTGCTCCGGAACCTTGATGCCATGTTCCCTCAAATATTGTGCCGCCCCTGCTGCCATCTCATCCGTAGCACAGATCAGCCCATCCAGATCCTCACATTTACGCAGCAGCTCTTCCGCTTTCTCATATCCTGACTGAACAGTGAATGAGGCAATTACGCAATTCTGCGCAAGCTCATCATGTCCTCTGTCGTGCAGGGCATCGCAGTAAGCTCTGTAGCGCTCCTCACCGACCGCTATATCCTGCCGTATTGCCCCGATATATCCAAGCCTCTTTCTCCCCTTGTCCAAAACCAGACAGGTAAGATCATAGAATGCATGATAATCGTCGTGGAACACACAGTTATAACCTGACAGCCTCTGCCCGACGATCACTACCGGTACAGTGAGATTCTTCAAAACCCGCTTATGCCCGGCCTGAAATACGGTGCCCAACAAAATCACGCCGTCCACCTGCTTCTCGCTAAAGGCATTCAAATACTCCAGTTCCTTTTTCGGATCATTCTGCGTTACGGCCAACACCATCTGATATCCGTTCTCATTGATTACGGAAAGAATTCCTTCCACGATCTTTCCAACAGAAGAGGAGTCGATCTTCGGCGCGATCACCCCGATCATTTTCGTCTTCTTCGTCCTCAATGTCTGTGCCTGCACCGATGGCCTGTAGCCGGTTTCTTCCACCACTTTCCGGATTGCTTCCCGCTTCTGCTGTGAAATATATCCATTGTTAAAATAACGTGAGACAGCCGCACTCGAAACCCCTGCCAACTCAGCAATCTTCTCTATATTCATTCATCTGCTCCCCGGTACGCCTATCCTCGCTGCCACACCTTTTCATGTAATAAAATCCATAAGCCGGGATGTTGACCCCGATCGGTTGCATCTTATTGCCTGAGATCAGCTCCACATACTCTCCGTCCGTCTCATTGATCCACGCTGTCTTGTCGAACTCACTGAAATTGAAGAGTCCGATAAGCTTCTCCCCCTCAAAACACCTGCCGATGCACAATACAGAATTATCCCATGTCTCAATGGTCCATGTGTCCGCATCCGTCACAAAGACTTTCTCCGTCCTGCGAATCTTCTCCAGCTTCTCAAGCCCTTGGAAAATACGGTTCTCTACCGTACCGGATACCTTTCTGTTCTCTGCGAGCTTCCAGTTCATCGCCCCACGATGGATATATCTGGAATCCGCCGCCTTATTCGGATCATCTTTATAGGTGTAATCATTGACCTGGCCGATCTCATCCCCGCTGTACAATACAGGAATGCCCGACTGCATGAACATATATGCGTGAAGCATCAGATCTGCCCTGATTGCTCTCTCCATCGCCGCATCGTCCTGCTCAAACCCGGCTTTCTCGATACCGCACATGGACGCCGTCGTCCCGCAGAATCTGGCGTCCCCCGTCACCGGGTCCGCGTTGTAGAGTTCTCCACGGCTGTTGCTGTTCCCCGCATAGCCCTGGAAATAGTCATTCAGATACTGCTTGTGAGAGCGCTCTCCGATCCCTTCTGTCATAAGCGTACCGTAATCAAGGCCCCAGCCAATGTCATCATGACAGCGAAGATAATTCAGGAACACATATTCCTTCGGCAGTCCGTTTACGATGTCAAGCTGACGTTTCAACAGTCTTACATCCCTCGTTGCCACCGTATGCCATGTGGTAGCCATCGTCGTGACATTATATAGCATATGGCACTCCGGCTTCTCCACCGTCCCGAAATAGGGCACCACCTTCTCAGGCTCCATAACCACTTCACCCAGCAAAAGAACGCTGGGGCAGATCACCTCACTGATGATACGCATCATACGCACAATCGTATGCACCTGCTTCAGATTGCGGCAGGGCGTGTTCAGTTCTTTCCAGATATACGGAACGGCGTCGATCCGGATAATATCGATTCCCCTGTTGGCCAGATACAGGAAATTATACATCATGTCATTAAATACCCGTGGATTCCTGTAATTCAGATCCCACTGATAGGGATAGAAAGTCGTCATCACATAATGTCCTATATCGTCAAGCCACGTAAAGTTCCCCGGAGCCGTTGTAGGAAATACCTGTGGGACAGTTTTCTCATATTGGGACGGTATATCCGCATTGTCATAGAAAAAATAGCGGCTCATATACTCCCCGTCGCCCTGTCTTGCCATCTTCGCCCACTCATGATCCTCTGATGTGTGATTCATGACAAAATCCATGCAGACATTGATACCCTTCCTGTGACATGCCGCAGTCAGATTCTCCAGATCTTCCATGGAGCCAAGCTTCTCCTGTACCTTTCTGAAATCCGATACCGCATATCCTCCGTCGGAGCGTCCCTCAGGAGTATCCAGAAAAGGCATCAGATGAATATAATTTACATTGCACTGCTCTATGTAATCCAGTTTCTCCTGCACACCCTTCATATTGCCTGCAAAATTATCAATGTAGAACATCATGCCGAGCATATCGTTCTTCTTATACCAGTTTTGATCTTTTTCCCTGTCTTCATCCAGCTTTTTCAGTTCCCTGTCTCTCTCCAGATAAAATTGGTGCATATGGTCGCACAGTTCTGCAAACATGGAATCATTTTCATATAATTCCATATAAAGCCATTTAAGCTCATCATGATGCTTCTTAAGTCTCTTCTCAAAGACTCTCTCAACCTGATCTTTTGTCTCCTCCTTAGCCGCCGTGCTGATTGTCTGACGGATCTCTGGTGTTTTGGTTACCGTCCTCTGCGCTGTTTTTGCTTTGTTCAACCTTTTTTTGCTCATCATCTCTGCCATCCTTTACTGCTGAAATTTTAATTCTGGTATAATCCACGATAATTACTCCTCCCTTACACGCAGGATAAATTTTCATGTGCAAGGAAGTCGAATGAGAATTATGTGAAATCGTTTACACTTCTAATCCTTTATAAATATAGCATCCACACTTCTCATTGTAAATGGACAGTTTCTCCAAATCGCAGGCTTTAATTTTGTCTATAGTGATGTAATCGTTTTCATATTGCTCTTCATAAACTGCACGGTCCGATATTATGAAACCAATCAGATCAGCCGCATCAAACGTATCGCATCGGCTCATACCTGCGCATATACACACAATGCACACATACAGACAAGCTGCATGTTGCGTGTACACTCATCCCAACAAACCATATTTCATAAACGCAGCGTAAATCCCATCTTCTTCCACAGAAGGGCAGACATCATCCACCAGTTTCTTCAACTCTGCGTTGCCGTTGGCCATACAGATGCTTATCCCCGCCGTCTTAAGCATCTCTATATCATTCATGCTGTCCCCAATGGCAATCGAATCGGAAAGAGGGATATGTAAATGTTCACACACCATCTTTACGGCTTTCCCTTTATTGCACTTCCTGTTCACTGCCTCGCCGTTCACGACTCCACAAAGATCCTCTCCCTGAATACAAAACACAAAATCCTCTGACAAAACTTTCTGCGGTTCCTCCAGCGCTTCCATCGAAGGACTCATGAAAACAATCTTATAAGCCGGCTGCCCCTTATACTCCTCCATCGGCAAAATATGCAGTGACTTCTCGATCTGCTCCCTCCAGCGGAGGTATTCGCTGTTACCCTCTTTTTTCGCATGCTTTCGCAGAAAATCTTTAAATCCCTCATCTGTAAAAGCGCCGTCCTTACATTCCAATGTCCGGAATATTCCGTTTTTCTCAAGAATGCTCATCGCAGACTGTTTCTGCTGTTCTGTCATCGG
>CAYXKS010000061.1:5731-14323 GCA_964465725.1 uncultured Bacteroides sp.
GTCAGTCGCTCTTTTAACATAGTATTTCTTTTTGTGACAGTCACATTTCGGACAGCACAGGACACAGCCTTTCTTGTCCCGACCATTACCAAAATCTTCTTTGCTCTTGTGATTCCGGTATAGATCAGATTTCTCTGCAGCATCACATAGTGATTCATCAGAATCGGCATAACAACGATCGGATATTCCGATCCCTGCGCCTTATGGATGGTGGTTGCATAGGCATGCACCAGCTCGTCCAGCTCTGTCACATCATACTCTATTACCCGACCATCAAAATCCACCTTCAGTGTACGCTCTTCCATATTTACTGATGCAATTACACCGATATCACCATTGAATACTTCCTTATCATAATTATTCTTAACCTGCATAACCTTATCATCTGCCCGGAATACAAATCCACTTCTGCGAAGGCAGTCTTTCGGGACAGTCACTGCACCCCGGCCGCGCATAAAAACCTCATGTTCCGCAGGATTCAAGGCTTCCTGCAGAGCAAGATTAAGATTCGTCGCTCCCACCACACCCCTCTGCATAGGCGTCAGCACCTGAATCTGCATAGGCTCAACATGATAGTACTTTGGCAGTTTCATCTGAACCAGCTCCACGATCTGACGCACTGTCGCCTCTGCGTCCTCATTTTCCATAAAAAAGAAGTCGGCGTTTTTACCATTGGATAAGTCCGGCATCTTTCCCTCGTTAATACGATGAGCATTCATAATGATTCGGCTTGTCTGCGCCTGCCTAAATATCTTGGTGAGACGTACCACCGGAAAAGCTCCGGAGTCGATCATATCCCGCAGCACATTCCCCGCCCCCACAGAAGGAAGCTGGTCTATATCCCCCACCATCACAAGGCGCATGGTGGATGGAATTGCCTTCAGCAAAGAGTTCATCAGAACAATGTCTATCATGGAACACTCATCCACGATCAGGACGTCACCCTCCAACGGATTATCTTCATTCCTCTGGTATCCTTCCGGAGGTTTGCACTCCAGCAACCGATGAATCGTCTTGGCTTCCATCCCTGTCGCCTCGGTCATTCTCTTTGCTGCACGGCCTGTCGGCGCCGCCAGAAGGATTTTTAATCCGTACGCTTTGTATGCAGCGATAATACCATGAGTGGTGGTCGTCTTACCGGTTCCCGGTCCTCCGGTCAGCACCATAACCTTCGCCGTTGCCGCCTGCCTTATGGCATCTGCCTGTATCTCATCGTAGGTCATCCCTGTTTTCTCCTGTATGACGTTCACATCTACAGAGAGATTGGGATTTCCTGTCTTTTTCCTCGCCTCCAAGAGTCTCTTGTAAAGCCTGTCACCCGCAGGCATCGAAACCAGCTTCTTCAACTTGCCAGCCACTCCTGTCTCCGCATAATAGAAAGGCGGCAGATAAACAGGAATCACGGGATTGCCCTCATCATCTATCTTGGCAATCTTCTGCTCTCTGATCAGTTCTTCCTTCCTGAACATCTCATCCATAGTCATGATAATCGTTTCCGCAGATGCCTCCAGGAGTTCAGATGCCTTATCGATCAGCTGCTGTTTCTCCGCATACACATATCCATCATTGGAAAGCTCCGAAAGAGTATACATCAAACCGCTTCTAAGTCTCACATACGATTCTTTGCCAAATCCCAATTTCTCTGCAATCTGGTCGGCGGTCCTGAATCCAATGCCCCAGATATCATCTGCCAGCTTATACGGATTCTCTTTCATAACCGCAATACTGTCATTTCCGTACTGCTTATAAATCTTTGCCGCAAAAGAAGAGCTTACCTGGTGCTCCTGAAGAAACAGCATGATATTCTTGACTTCCTTCTGCCTCTCCCAGGACTCGGCTATCATCTGCACCCGTTTTCTTCCAATGCCTTCCACCTCAATCAGAAGTTCCACATTGTCCTCGATTACAGCGAAAGTGTCTACTCCGAACTTCTGCACGATTCGCTTTGCAAACTTCGGCCCCACACCCTTAATCAGGCCGGAACCCAGATACTTCTCCATACCATAAACCGTTGCCGGCAGGGTTTCTTCCCAGTTCTGTGCCACGAACTGCCTTCCATATTTAGCATCGACCTTCCAGTTTCCTTCTACAAGAAGCACGGAACCCACATTGGCATCCAGCAGATTCCCGACTACCGGAACAAGATCGCTGTAATCCTTCACCCTGCACTTCAGGACAGAATAACCATTTTCTGGATTCTGATATGTAATTCGTTCTACTACACACCGGATCTTGATCACTACGGCTGCCCCCTCCTAAACAGGAATTTCGATTCTATTGTAAAATAGCTGTTCACCGCATGCAATATATAAATTTATATTCTTCGCTAATGATAAATAGCCAGACATCATTTGAAAAGCCGAGGGAGTTGAATAACTGCCTCGACTTTTTTACAATCCTATTCTATTGGTCTAAATCCGTGCTATCAGTTCAGACGGAGTAAACGCTACCACTTTGCTCTTCGCAAAATCCCTTATTATTGGATATTTTATCAATAAGTGCCTCATAGTGTACCGGCTGGCATACCCAGTGGTTGTATCCAAAAATAGCTTAGAACACAATTTCCTTCCCGTACAATGCCCGTTCTTCCAGAATTTCCTTAAAATTGTCATCATTCCGGTGTCCTTTGATGTCGTCCATATACTCTGCAAAGTCACAGACATATACATAGACCCTGGACACATCTCTTCCGTTGATCGCATAAGTGTCCGCGAATGAACTGCTTCCGTTTGGAAGGAGTTTTCCGTCCGCATCAAGTACCACCATAAATACGCCGCTCTCGGCACGCTCCTCGCTGCATTTTTCTTCCACCGTAATCTCGAACTTCGTCTTTACGATCTGATACAGCCCTGCGCCCGTCTCATTCATCTCGTCTACCGTAACTACCTGGGCGTTCTCATTGTCGGCCTCTATATGAAGTTTAAATGTAAAAGGCCCGTCAAACCACCAGTTTTCATATTTATTGGGAAATTGATTCCGGTCAGGCGGCGTGATCTCATTCATGAATGCACTCCATTCTTCATCCGACATTGCCTCCAGATCTTCCTTCGTCTTGCCGCGATAATCAAGCGGTTCCGGTTCGGCCCTATCCCCGATAATCTGGTTAATCGTATAATCCATATCGAAGGCATCCAGCGCCCGGTATGTCTCCTTCAGGGCATCGTCATTCCCGACAATATCCAAAATATCAATGCGGTAAATACCTGCATAAGTATGCTCATCCAGAAATTTACCTTCGATCCGGCCCGAACCACCATTCGCATAGCCTGCCGCCTCTCCCCCAGCCGGCATGAAAGAGTAATCTGCCGTTCCCTTCAGATAGATAATCGGCTGTTCCCCCGTATCCATCATCGTATCCGGAAAAGCTTCTTCACTCGTGATCATAAGCGACAGATAAATCGCCTCCACCGAAGAATACGCCTCGGAAACCGATACCGTGACGCCGTTTACGGTCTTAGTATAAGCAGAATCTGATAACTGGCCTCCGCTTTCTTTCATTCCTGGAGCATCACCCGCCGATGAGGCACCGTTCTCTCCTGCCAGTCCGTCACCTGTCGAAGACTGCCCGACATCCGCCTCTTCCGTCTCCCTGAACTTCTGTGCAACGGAATCCAGATCTCCCTGATAGGAGTAATCTCCCTGCAATAATTTGAAAATATTCCTGATCACCGGTATTTTCGACGCCAAAACAGGCTGCGATGCAAAAACGCCCATGCAGACAAACAACGCGGCTGCTGCTGTCGCAACTCTTATCAGAATCTTCTTTCTCTTGTTACGCATATAGATTTTCTCGCCCTGTCGTATTCCCTTCTGTACACGCTGTGACAGACCTGCAGGTATCTCAATCATCTCAAATCTTTCACTTTTCATTCTAATCCTCATTTCTGCGCACGCTTTATTGCGCCGGTCCATATTATGGATTCAAGATTTGTGTCAAGTGCGCGCAGGCACAAATCCCGCGTGTGAAAAACCTCCGCATTTAAATTTTTCACACTAAACACCTACTTTCCTTTCTTGTATAGCCTCCCTGTCTTCGAGCTGACGCCTGAGCATCTCTTTGGCGCGATGCAGGTATGCCTTCACACTGCCCTCCGGAATGTTCATGACCTGTGCGATATCCTTGATCTTCATTCCCTCAAAATATTGTAAGATAACTATAGTTTTATAGGATGGCGGGAGCAAGTCTATCGCATCATACAGATCCGTCTTTTCTTCTATCGATAATGGCTGCTCCGGCGCTGCCTCGTTATAGTCCTCGAATGGGCTGCTGTTCTTATACTTTTTCTGTGCCCTGTAAATGCTGTTGATCAGTATGCGTGTAATCCATGTCTTAAAGTACTGCGGTTCGCGAAGCTTATCCATGGAAATCATTGCGCGCATAGCGCATTCCTGCACTGCATCCAAGGAATCCTGTTCATTCTTCGTGTACATATATGCCAGTTTATACAGATATTCCTGATGCATGATAATCAGTTCTCCAAAAGCCTCTCTGTTTCCTTTAGCCGCCTTCTCGACCAATTTCAGGCTTACTGTGTTCTTCATCTTTCTATCCATGCCTTTCTTATCTTTTTGGCCTGTAGTCACACCCCTGCAGTGGCAATAGCCTGCAAGCACTCTTTTTCACACGTGTTATACTGATTAGATTATACAAAATGGCAAAAGGTTACAATTATCAAAAAAAGTGCCCTACATTCAGTAAGACACTTTCCTGTCATCCAACATAACATAATTTACAACAAATACCGAAAAGGAAAGACCAGCACGCGCAGCACTCCGTAAAAAATCTTCTTCCATACTCCCTGTTCCAGAGCATTATAGTTTATCCCGTCTACCGCTGTTCCATCCGGATACACATGGCGGCTCTGCTTCTTTAATTCTTCCGCCTGATTCCGGAGCATTTCATTCAGTTCCTCGCTTTCAATGATAAGCATCATCTCTGTGTCCAGATAAATGCTCCTGATATCCAGGTTGCAGGAACCCACAATGCTTATGCTCTCTCCCGTCAGTATTGTTTTCGTATGGAGCGCCTGTGTGCCTAAGTATTCATAGACATGTATCCCCGTCCTGTATATTTTTTCCTTCTGGTTCAGATAGTCTGTGCAGCCGAATGGATTCGCGCCGCTTTCCACCGCGTTGGTAATAACTTCTACTCCGGAGGGACTTAAATCGGTTAAATCCCGATACATATCCTTGCTGCATATGATGTAAGGAGTCTGTATCAGAATATCTTCTCCCTGCCTCAGTTCGGCAAGCAGCCTGGCCCACAACAGTGGCTGCTTACTTTCCGGTTCCATCGGATTTGTACATAACTCAATCGCCTTAGCCTCCAGTGTCTCCTTTTCCCAGTCAATCTCCTCAAATGCTTCCGGATATCTCTTCCTGACTTCTCCGTAATGCTCTTCTAAACTCCCCTTCCTGTATACCTTCTTTTCATAAGGTTTCGCGCATGGTAGACGCCATATCGCTTCAAAATATTCCTGCAGCTGCAGATAAGATTGCCCTTCTCCTCCTGCTGTCTCATATACTAAAATGTCTCTGTCCTCATTATACGAATCCGCATAGTTCCCCAGAAACAGATTGTTCGTATTCCTCCCGCCGAGGATATAGGCGAAATCATCCGCAATCAGATATTTGTCATGCATACGGAAGTTAACCCTCCAGGGCATCAGCAGGTTTACCGGATTATACAACTTTACCTGCACGTTCTCATGCCCCGCAAGCTCCCTGAAATTCCTGCTTCCCGTCAGATACAGCATCCCATTGATGCCATCCACCATGATACGTACATCCACTCCTCTTTCCGCTGCCTGAAAGAGGGATGCCATCATATCACGCCCGCTGTCATCGTCCCGGAAATCAAAGGTGCATAATACTATGCTCTCCTGCGCCTTTTCTATCAGCCGCAATCTCCACAGCAGCGCATCCCTGTTGTCATCGATGCTGAGTATTCTCTCCGGTTTTCCCCCTGTGTCACTACGTGCAGCTTCCCGGACAGAAGCTGTTTTATGAAAAAGAGGAGGTGCAATCATACAGACTACTACAAAGCCAATCCACAACAGGAACAGCATCTTTATGAATCGCATCTTTTTTCCTCTGCAGTTCTTCTCCAATAACCTCTTCCTCTCCATGAGTATTCAACTTATGTTTCCATTTTATTACCTTTGCCCCCATCCCTCAATAGACACTTCAGGCCCATTGACTATACCTGCCCATATTATTTGGATCGTCCTGAAAAAATCTTCTGAATATAAAGTTCCTTATACAATCCCATAAACCGATTGCAAAAGCATTTTACCCGTTGATGTCTTAAAAACCTGATCCATGACATTTCTGATATTGGGCTCCTGGTATCCGGCTTCATCCGCATTGACCAGGTAGTCAGCTTCCAGTAAAATCTGATAATCAATCCCGTCAACACCCTTTAATGTATGGTGATGCGCAACCAAGAAGACGATACGGTTTATCATCTCATCTGACAGCCCTGTTCCCTGCAGAAATTTCTCAGCCAATACAGCGCCTTCTTTTTCCTGCAGATCTCCGTTCGTATTTCCATATTTCTCGCGGCACAAAGGACACGCAATATCATGTATGATAGCTGCAATTTCTGTAATTTTCTGCTCATCTGGTGATACTTTCTCACATTCTGCAATTGTTTTTGCATAGGTGTATACTTTCATGAAATGATTAATATCATGATGATTTCCTTTTGAATATTTAACCATTTTAACCATAATTTCTGAAACGTTCATATCATTTCCTCCCGTCATCTATGTTTTCCCCTTTTCATGTATCTCCATACTGCCATAAACCGCCTGATTTCGCAAGCTGTAAGACAGAACGATTCAATTCAAAAGGTCGAGTAGACATACCCCTTGCGGGGTATGCCCCTCACAGAACCCGGCGTGCGGCGTTCCCCTTCCGGCAATGCATAGATATCATCTATCGTATAAATTTCTTCTTTATTCGGTGCATCCATCCTTACACCTCCGTCCTTAATTCTATTATAGGCAATCTCTATAAGAATAACAATCACCTTTCCTTGCTCAATAATTTAATTCCATTCTTAGTCCTTCAGGCAGCCGATCGGAACAACATACACCCCATCCTTTCTTCGATAAGCATAATCACCCACACCAATAAGTACCATCAGAAAGGCAGGCGCTTTCATTTTTGTTGTGTCAATCTTATCCCTCAGTTTCTTAAGGTTTTCGGCTCCTTCTTCAATCAATTTGTCTCCGCCAAGTTTTACTTCAATCAAACCATAAGCGCCATTTCGTAAATGAATCACCGCATCACATTCCAGTTCTGTTTTGTCGCGGAAATGATACACATTTCCATTCAATACGTCTGCAAACACTCTTAAATCACGGATACACATTGCTTCAAACAACAATCCAAACGTGTTCAGATCCTCCATCAGATCCTGCGGACCAAGCCCTAACGCGGCAACCGCAATCGACGGATCAACAAAATACCGGGTATTGGAAGTCCGTATGGCAGTTTTAGAACGGAGATTTGGATTCCATGCCTCCATTTCCTCAATCACAAATATCTTTTTTAAGGAATTGATATAAGAATAAACCGTGTCGGAATCGAAAGTTTCTGCTTCATTTGTAGCAATATCTGCACAAATCACCGTGTTCGATGCCTGTGTTCCCTGATTTCGTGCATAAGAACGCATCAATCGTTTCACCCGTTCCGGATTTCTGGAAATACCGTCCACACGGGAAATATCTGACTTTACCACAGCATCATAATAGTCAAATGCCTGTTCCAGGGCAACTTCATCCTTCAGATCTGTTGCTCTCGGCCATCCTCCACGACATACAAGAAAAGCCAGCCTTTTCAGGTCAAGCGAGTTCTCCCCGTCGATCTCTTCCGGCGATTCGAAAAGTTCTTTCAAACTCACTTCTCCGCTTGAATCCAGCGACTCATACAAACTCATAGGACGCATCAACAGCCACGAAAACCGCCCGGTTCCGGTGTGATGAATATGTTCATAAGAAGCCGGAACCGCTGAACCCGTTAAAATAAACTGGCCAAGCTCATCCCGATGATCCACCTCAAACCGCACCGCATCCCACAGCTTCGGCGCAATCTGCCATTCATCGATCAGACGCGGCGTTTCGCCTTTCAAAAGTCTTTTTGGATTAATCTCTGCCATAGTCAGATTCTGCTTCTCTTTCTCCGGATCAGCCATATAGAGAATACTTCCGGCTATCTGCTCGGCCGTTGTTGTTTTTCCGCACCATTTAGGACCTTCAATTAAAACAGCCCCTTTTCCCAGAAGACGTTTTTTTAATATTTCATCTGCAATCCTTGCTTTATACTTCTTCATTCTGATCCCCCATTCCTGCACAGCCTTTAAATGAATCATTCCGCCTTTTCGATGGTATGATATCATTGACTATAGTTATAGCATACCCTTTAAAGAGAGATATTACAATTTATTTTTCGGCATTTTGGCCATAAATTTTTCGGTGATTTGGCTAATAATTTTTCGGCACTTTGGCTGTAAATTTTTCGGCACTTTGGATTCCAATTTTCCGGCACATTGGCCGAAAGCAGAATGGCAAAGCACTTCCCCATATG
>CAYXKS010000062.1:0-14277 GCA_964465725.1 uncultured Bacteroides sp.
GATGGAAACGGTCGGATGGCGAGATTGTGGCATACAGCGCTTCTGTATCACTGGAGAAGCATATTTGAATATATACCACTGGAGAGTCGGATCGAGAAGTTTCAGGAAGAATATTATGATGCGATTGCACAATGCCATATCAAGGGAAATTCTGATCTGTTTATAGAGTTTATGTTGGAGCAGATTGACAGGATTTTAGATGATGTGATTATGCAGATCAATCAATCAAATGTGGAAACAAGCGAATATGTAAAGAAGATGCTTTCCGTAATGGAGTATGATATTCCATATACGACGCTTTCCATTATGAATGCGTTGGGTCTTAAATCGAGGGAGACTTTCCGAAAGAATTATATGAACCCAGCGATTGAACAGGGGTTTGTGCAGATGACCATTCCGGATAAACCGAACAGCAGAAACCAGAGATACGTGAAAAAACAGGGATAACATAAATGCATGGAGGAGATTACTATGTATCATAAGGGGACAAAAGTAATCGGGACAGAACGCCTGATTCTCAGGCCATTTAAAGTAGATGACGCAGAGTCAATGTTTCACAACTGGGCCTCGGATCCCGAAGTAACGAAATATCTGACATGGCCTGTGCATGAGAGTGTGGAGGTATCCCGACATGTGGCAAAGACCTGGCAGGATGGCTACGATGATCCTCAAAATTATCAGTGGGCGATTGAGCTGAAAGAAATTCACGAACCGATTGGCAGTATCAGTGCTGTGAAGACAGACGTCAGTACGGAATCTGCAACGGTTGGCTACTGCATTGGACATGACTGGTGGGGAAAAGGAATTACGGCGGAGGCATTAAGGGGAGTGATAGCATTCTTTTTCAATGAGGTCGGGTTGAACTGTGTCAACGCGTGTCATGATCCCAGGAATCCAAATTCAGGCAAGGTTATGAAGAAATGTGGCATGACTTACGAGGGAACGTGGAGAGCAGGCGGCGTTAACAATCAGGGTGTATGCGATGAGGTATGGTATTCTATCCTGAAAAAGGAATATGAAGAGAGAATACAGCCCGGTCGCATATGGGACATATGGGACACACTTTATGAAAAAGCCCATGCAGTACAGAACGGAAGAAAAATTTCTGATTATGTGGAAGCTGGTGGCGTCGCGGCAGCAGTTCTGACCAGTGCAGGTAATATTTATACAGGAGTATGTGTGGATACCTGTTCAACACTTGGAATATGTGCTGAGCGAAATGCGATTTTTAATATGTTGACAAATGGAGAACAGGAAATAGAAAAGGTGCTTGCGATTATGTCTGATGGACATGTGGGCGCGCCCTGTGGAGCGTGTCGGGAGCTTATGGTTCAGCTAATGCCGGATGCTTATAAGAATATTGAGGTTATGCTGGATTATGAGCAGAGGAGAATCGTTACGCTTGGCGAATTGACGCCGGAATGGTGGATTTGATAAAATGTATTCAGAGGTAATAAGAGGGTAAAAATGTTATAAAGTTAAGGGACAATGGCTGAAAAGTCAATGAAAGATAAGAAGAACTAAAATGTAGGAATGTTTGGGGGTTGTGCGATGACGGTATTCAATGAAGATACAAGAGTAAAGATTCCGGCTACCATTCAGTTTCTCAGATTGGATTACAACTATCAGTCGCTTAAGGCAGATGATATTGATATAGATTTTAATACGAAAATCTTTGTCAATAGGTTCAAGCCTGCTCTTGAGCGGATTAATGGCAGAAAGTTTACTTATGATGAGATCAAGATAATTGTCACAGATATTCATAATATTTTGAAGAATAATGATCTGGGGAAAGAGTTCTATAACTGGCTCATCGATCCTAAAGGCAGAGTAAAGCTCATAGATTTTGCGGATATTTCTAGGAACGATTTTGCAGTAGTGGATGAATTACCGTTTAGTGTAGTGGAAGGAACGGAGGAAGGTTCTTTCAGACCGGATATCAATATTCTGATTAATGGAATGCCACTGGCTTTTCTTGAAGTAAAGAAACCTAATAATGAGGGCGGTATTAAAAAGGAATTTGACAGAATGATAAACAGAAGGTTAAAGAATCCGGATTATAGAAAATTCTTTAATCTTATTCAATTTGTGGCGTTTTCCAATAATATGGAGTACGAGGAAGATGATGATGCCGAGGATGTAAAAGCCGGTTCTTTTTATACGACGCCTAACGGAAATAATACAAGTTTTTCCTTCTTTAGGGAGGATAATGAACTGTATCAAACGGAATATCCATACAAAGACGTTGACATGGAAATGATCAAATTTGTGATGAAGGACTGTGGTTATCATCCGTCAGAAGCAGATACTCCTGAGTTTATGGAAAGCTTGAAGACTACAACGCCATGCAATCGTTTTGTGACATCTGTATTCGATAAGGAAAGGTTCTTATATTTCTTACAATATGGAATTATGTTCATAAATGAACAGGTTCCACAGAAACACATTATGCGGTATCCGCAGTTTTTTGCAACAAGGAAAATCATTCAAAGACTCGAATCCGGCGGTAAGGGCGGGATTATCTGGCATACACAGGGGTCAGGTAAGACGGCTATTGCTGCTTTTTCAAATCGCGTGATCAAAGATTATTATGCAAAGAAAAATATCAGTACGAGATTTTTTTTCGTAGTGGATAGGCTTGATCTGCTTACACAGGCAAGTATTGAGTTCACCAACAGAGGCTTAAATACGGTTAACTGTGTGGATAAGGCGGCTTTTACAAAAGAGTTGAATAAGACACTTTCGACAGATACCAATAGTAAATCGATTGGTGAGATTTGTGTAGTCAATATACAGAAGTTTGAGGGAAAGATGCCGGAGGCAAAGAACGATTATCAGGCAAATGTACAGCGGATTTTCTTTGTGGATGAAGCACACAGAAGCTATTCTTCTACGGGAGAATTCTTCAAGAATCTAATGACCTGTGATCTGGATGCCGTTTATATTGCGCTAACAGGAACGCCGCTCCTTACACGCAAAGAGCGCTCCAATCTGAAATTCGGTGATTATATCCACAAGTATTTCTATGATAGATCGATTGCTGACGGTTATACGCTCAGAATCAAGAAAGAAAATATTGATACCGTAGCAAAGTCGGAAATTAAGAAGAACCTGGAAATAGAAGATAATAGACTGGAAGATAGAGATGTATATGAGTCGGATGCATATGTAAACGCATTAGGAGCCTTTATTGAAAAGGATTTTATGAATTTCAGATTACAGAATTCTGATCCTACGATTGGTGGTATGGTCGTATGCAGGACAAATCCGCAGGCAAAGAAAATTCATGAGTGGTTTAAGGAAAATTCCAAGGTAAATACCGGACTTGTTATAACGGATAGCGATGATTCCAGGCAAAAAAAGATGAATCGAAACAATCAGCTCGATTTCAGGGATACAAATCAACCAGATATGTTGATCGTCAATTTTATGCTGACTACGGGATATGATGTAAAAAGGCTGAAAAAGATGTATCTTTTACGGGGCCCACATGCGCAGTCACTCCTACAGACGATTTCCAGAGTGAACAGACCCTATAAGTCATCTAACGGAAAAGTATATAAATATGGTTATATTGTAGATTTTGTAGATATTGAGCAGGAGTACGATAAAACCATAGAGGCATACATGAAAGAATTAGAAGCGGATCTTAATGAAAATGGAGAGAATGAAGGATCTCTTGCCGGACTTGTTATTGACAAAGAGGATATCAATAAGAAATACCATAAGTATCTTGAAGAATTGGAAGATATTATTGCCATGGACAATCCGGAAAGATTCTCAAGGCAGTTGAGCTATTATAACAAAGAAACACTGCTCAGAATCCGGCGGCTTCTGAATGGGATCAAAGAATGCCAGACGGAATTTATTCTTTCAAGAGCAATGGATTATGCGGCCCAGATAGATTCTGACAGAAACAAGAAACTTCTGAAGGCAACCCAAGACAGGATTGATTTCATCAATTTATCCCAAAATACGGTTGGTATGATGGATGTTATATCTAATGATGAGGTAGTGGAAATTCTATATGAATTTATTAAGGTAAAGGTTATTATTATGGATCTTGGACAGATTACACAGGATAATCCCAAATTCCAGAGATTTTCCAAAGTCGTCAGGGAGATTCAGAATGAAATTAAAAAGAATAAGAATAAAGGCGATATTAAGATCAGAAAATTAGATGAACTGCTGCAAAAAATATTTAATGATCTTTCTATTTCTGATTTAAACGATCTTGATTCCATTACGGATGAGCTGTTGGAAGCGCTTGAAAGGGCAAGAAATATCAATTATGAGAATGAGAGGTTAGCTGGTATTTATGGTGGAAACTATGCTTTTGTCAAGACCTATCAGGATGCGGTAGAGCTATATACGGCAGACAGATCAGAGATAGAGCGCACGCTGGTTATCGTATATGAAATGATAGAAGATATCCTGGATAAAGAAGTGGTGACGATTCAGGGCAGAAAGAATTTTGCAGATGCGGTCAAATCAAGAGTAACTAAGATTCTTCTGAAAGAGAAATTATACGGAAAAATCAAAGGATTTTATACACAACTCTTAAATGAACTTTATACCAACATACAATTATTTCAGTGATAATGTGAGGAATTACAGGTTACATATATACATTATGCTGGGATACAACAGGAGGAATTTGTAAATGCCTGATATATTTACATTGGAAAATAAGATTAAGCAGATGATCGATGAGATGAAAGGGCTGTGTCAGACCAACGGACTGGCAAATCAGGCAAGCGAGGAAGTGGTGATCACATCTGTCTTTCTCTATAAATTTCTGAACGACAAGTTCGTGGCGAATATGAAAGAATTTGCGAATGAAATGGGCATAAGTGCAGATGGAGTTCTTCAGGATGAAGACATGTTTGAAGGATTCTATGATTCCTATCCGCAGGATGTAGCATTTAAATATGAGGATACGATTGAGTGTCTGATCAATCAGGTTGGAAGAGATGATTTCTATGTGCTTTTTGATGATGCACTTGACAGAATTTCAAATTATCCGGAGAACGAAGAATTTAGCATCGATACGGCAGATGGAGGGAGAAAGCCGCTTTTTACAAGAGTAACAGAAAATGTAGAGGTGTCCAAGAGAAATAATTTCGCTAAAAATATATTTGGTATCATTAGCCAGGATAAATTTGATTTTGGTGAGGCGTTTAGAAACAATTTTGATTTTTATAGTGCGATATTCGAGCATTTGATCAAAGACTATAATGTTGCCAGCGGAGTGTATGCCGAATATTTTACACCGCAGGCTATTTCGGCGATCATCTCCAAAATTCTGGTTGAAATGTCGCCTGTGGAAGATAAAATATATGATGTTTATGATCCGTCGGCAGGTTCCGGTTCGTTGGTGCTGCATCTTGCAAATGCACTGGGAAAAGGGAGTTTTGGAGATAAAGCGCAGGTCTATACACAAGATATCTCCGGAAAATCTTCCCGTTTTCTCAGAACAAATATGTTGCTGAACGGACTCACTAACAGTCTGGATAATATCATTGAGGGAGATACTTTGGAAACACCTGCGCATTATAATGTACCTCATGATCCGAGTTCCGGCGTAAAACAGTTCGATTTTATTACATCCAATCCACCGTTTAAGATGGATTTCTCATCTACCAGAAATGTTATTGAACAGAAGTGGGAGGACTCGGAGATAAGGGACGGAATAAAAAGATTCTTCGCGGGAGTACCTAAGATTCCGAATAAGAAAAAGGAATCTATGGGTGTCTATCTTTGTTTTATACAGCATATTCTTTGGAGTCTGAAGGAGGATGGAAAAGCGGCAATCGTTGTACCGACGGGATTTATCACAGCTCAGTCGGGAATTGAAAAAACCGTGCGTCAGACGATCGTTGAGAAGCATTGGCTGAAAGGCGTGATTTCCATGCCCTCTAATATTTTTGCCAATACGGGCACGAATGTATCGGTACTTTTTATTGATAAGTCGAATCAGGACGGGAATATTATGCTGATTGATGCTTCTAAACTCGGAGAGAAGCGCAAAGAGGGGAAGAACCAGAAGACAGTCCTGCGCCCTGAGGAAGTGAAGAAGATTGAGGACACGTTTATCAATCAGGTAGTAGTGGATGATTTTAGTGTGTCTGTATCTTATGAGCAGATTGCTGAGAAGAATTATTCACTTTCGGCAGGTCAGTATTTTGAAGTGAAGATTGAGTATGTGGAACTGTCGCAGGAAGCGTTCGAGAAGAGAATGCTGGCATATTCTACAAGGCTTGAGGAGTTGTTTGCAGAAGGGAAGGAGCTGGAAGAGGAGATTAAGGAGAGGTTGGGGGAATTAAGATATGAGTAGATATTACAGGATAGAGGAAGTATGTATAGTTAGGGGAGGGAAGAGAATTCCACAAGGCTGTACATTACAAAATAGATGCTAACAGCCATCCTTATATTAGAATCTTGGATATGTATCAGGGGAGAATTTTAAATATTTCAAAAGAAATGCAATATGCGAAAGATGATTATTGGAATGTGATTAAAAACTATACAGTAAAAAGCGGCGATGTGATTCTTGCAATAGTAGGAAATACATTGGGCATAGTTAGTATTATAGGAGATACTCTCGATGGAGCCAATTTAACAGAAAATTGTTGTAAATTTGATGAATTAGATACTAATATAGTCAGAAGCCTTTTTTTGTATTATTCTTTGATATCACCATTAAATCAAAAAATAATTGAAAAGTTTAAAGTTGGTTCATCACAGCCAAAGTTACCCATATATAACATAAATCAACTTCTCATTCCGAAAATGGATGTGACAGTGCAGGATAAGATTACTGGTTTATTGTCAGCTATAGATTCAAAGATTGAAAATAACATAAAAATAAATACAGAATTAGAATCCATGGCAAAAGCAATTTATGATTATTGGTTTTTACAGTTTGAATTTCCAAATGAGGATGGAGAACCGTACAAATCATCTGGTGGGGAAATGGTTTGGAATGAAGAATTGAAAAGGGAGATACCAGAAGGGTGGAAGGTTAAAGGGCTTGAGTATTTTGGATTATTGAGTAATGGAATTAATTATGATAAAGAAGAAGCTGGCGATAAAAAGTACAAAATAGTTAATGTACGTAACATATCATCCTCATTATTATTTGTTAATAAGTCAGAGCTGGATGAAATAGTTTTGAAAGCTAATGTTGCTGATAATTATTTACTAAAAAGAAATGATATTTTGATTGCACGAAGCAGTATTCCGGGTGCTGTTAGAGTTTTAGATGATATTGATAATACAATTTATTGTGGATTTATTATCAGGTTGGAGTTGCCATCGGATTTATATCGTAGTTATTTAGTCTATCAATTAAAAGACTATGAGAATACAACTGCAACGACATCTGGTGGAACTATAATGCAAAATGTTAGCCAAAGTACGTTAAAAAGGCTTAGGTTTGCCGTACCGGATAAAAAAAGTGTTTTAACATTTAACCAAAAAGTATATTCCATATGGGCAATGATAAAGGTACATATGAATGAAAATGAAGAGTTGATATCATTGCGAAAATATTTGCTACCATTGTTGATGAATGGACAGATTGTATTTAAAGAATAGTACAGTAAAGTTATCATGTGACATTAGTAATTGAGAATATTATGTTTAGATAAACAAAATAATATATTGGACGAAAATATCTTAAAAAATGATAGCAATTTTGCCGCTTTGTTTGTATTATATTTTTGGTGTTTATTAGATCTTATTAAGGCATAGATTAGAGAGCTTCAATTACTGGAGGTTGATATTATGATGTACCCATATGTAACACTAAATGATGATACGGAGATAACACATTCAGAAATGTTATCTGACGGAAGGGTAAAAGTATATATAGAAACACCTGATTTAGAAGATGGCTTTCATAATGCGACATGTTATTTACCTGAATATTCATGGGAAGAGATTAGTGGCTATTCGGATGTGGAAATGGATTATTTTAGAGAGTTTATACGGAATAATGCGCATTTGATTATGGAATTTTCTAAAGAAGGAGGTATCTTAAATGCCTCAAATTTTTAGGATAGGTTCCTATATTATATATTTTTGGTCAAATGAAAATGATCCGCTTGAACCAGTACATGTGCACATTGCAGAAGGTAAGGCGTCTGCCAATGCTACAAAAATTTGGATAACGAGTTCAGGCAAGGCATTACTATGCAATAATAACTCTCGTATTCCCAAAAAGATATTAAATAATATGATAAGATATATTGAAGCGAACAGTGGTATTATAATCAACAAATGGTATGAGCAGTTTGGAGAAATTCAATACTATTGTTAAACAGAATGTCAAGCATATAATGAGGTAAATGGTTAACAATATATTTTTCAAATATATCTGTAAAAATAATACCTTGTATAAATTCTAACGCTCTTAAAATGATTATAAAGATAATAGATTCTATATGGACAACAACATTTTTGACTGATTGAAGCAATACTATTATTATTCATCAATTTTGATGGAGGCTCAGCTATGATTATAGAAGAAATCCTTTCCGGTGAATCGAAGAATGTAGAATATAAAGTAAGTCGTCCCGAGAAAAGTATCAAGTATATGAAAACAGTTGTAGCTTTTGCGAATGGAAAGGGCGGGCATATTATTTTCGGTATTGATGATAAGACAAGGGTCGTTGTAGGAATTGCTGAGGACCTTATTTTTCAGGAGATGGATGCTATTACAAATGCAATATCAGATAGCTGTGAACCACCGATTATTCCCGATGTTTATCCGCAGACTATTGAAGGAAAAACAGTTATTGTAGTTGAGATCACTGCCGGTAAGCAGCGGCCATACTATATCAGGGCAGAAGGTGTGATGAATGGAGTATATATACGGGTATCAGGGACTACAAGGCTTGCAGACGGGACAATTACAAAAGAAATGTATTATGAGAGTGAAGGTCGTTCATATGATTCGGTTATTCGACAAGACTTGCAGGTAACAGATGTGGAGATACAGAGTTTGTGTGACAACATGAAAAAGGTTGCGATTGCTAATTGCAAGAATGAATCTCAGCGTCAGCTGGTGAAAGACGTGACAAAAAATGTGTTGCTTAATTGGGGCATTTTAGCGGAAGGAAAGGATGGCAATGTTTACCCGACAAATGCATATGTATTTTTAACCGGAAAGGATTACTTTCTTTCTAAAATTCAGTGTGGCATGTTTAAAGGAACAACCCGTACTGTTTTTGTAGATAAACGAGATTATGAAGGAGTGCTTTGGCAGCAGGTAGATGATGCGTTTCAGTTTGTACTTCGAAATATTCACCTTGGTGCAAAAATAGAAGGAATTTATCGTAAAGATATATATGAACTTCCACCAGACAGTATCAGAGAATTGATTATCAATGCAGTAATGAATTGCAGCTTTTTGCAGTCGGCGCATGTGCAGGTAGCGATTTATGATGATCGGCTGGAGATTACTTCTCCGGGAGGTCTTATGCCAGGTGTGACGGTGGAACGTATGAAGGAAGGGTATTCACAGATTAGAAATCGTGCACTGGCACATGCTTTTTCCTATATGAATCTCATAGAAGGATGGGGAACGGGAATTCCGAGATTGATCCGGGAGATGAAGGAGTATGGTTTACGGGAACCGGAATTTATAGACATGGAAATAGCGCTTCGTATCAATCTGTATAGAAGTTATCCAAATCCTGGAGGGGATATGAAAGTAGTGGCAAATGATGGAGAAATAATAGAAAGTGCCGGAAAAGTGCCGGAAAAGTGCCGGAAAAGTGCCGGAAAGGTGCCGGAGACTTTCTTACAGGTGGAACAGCAGAGGAGGATTTTAGAATATATAGAAAAAAGGGGCCAGGTAGTTTCTGTGGAAGTAGAAAAACTATTGGGTGTAAAGCAAAGAAGAGCGCGAACTATATTGAATGATATGGTAAAAAAAGGACAGATTATTAAAGTCGGCGCATCAAGGGGGACGAGATATATTTTGCCGGAATAAGTTTGCTTCCGGTGGAAATATTGCGTTTTTTAGTTTATCGCACGATAATAATGTAACACCTATCAGTTTTTGGATAAAAATCCTGGCGGACAATTTTTGTCTGCCAGGATTTTTGTAATCTCGTAAATGCTTACGAACGCTCATCAGGTTCGCTTCTGCTATTAACTAAACAATCAATCGGCAGGTCCGGCTGAAAACAACGCCTTCGTCTTCTGCATCCGCTCCGCAATCGGAACATGGAACGGACACCGGCCCTCACAGGTCTTGCAGCCGATACAGTCCGCCGCGTTTGCTGCAAGCTGTTCGTAATGCGCCCGAATCGTGCCTGGTACATCCTCCTGCATTACCGCCAGATCATATAGCTTGTTGACCATGGCAATATCGATCTTTACCGGACACGGTGCACAGTGCCCGCAGTAGGTACACTGTCCTGTGGAAAAGGCGTGTTTGGGAGCCGACGCCAGAACGCTGGCATAGTCTTTTTCCTCATCCGATGCAGTTTCATAAGCCGTCGCTTCATAGACATGCTGCGGTGTATCAAATCCTGCCATTACCGCAGCTACAGCTGGCCTTGTCAGGGAGTAATGCAGACACTGAACCGGTGTCAACGCAACGCCGAAGGGTGATGTCTGGGCGTCAAACAACCGGCCGCCGGCATATCCCTTCATCACGGTAATCCCTACACCTTTCTGCTCGCAGAGCTTATACAATTCTTCCCGCTCTGGTGCGATTCCGCCCAGATTTTCATCATAATTTTCCACGAAATAATCGTCTATATTGGATATTGGCGGCAGCATATCGAATGCCGGATTCACACTGAACAGAATCATTTCGATTTCACCCTGGCAGGCTGCCAGCTTTGCCACTTCCGGGTTGTGGGAGCTTATGCCGATATGGCGGATTGTGCCGTCTTTTTTCAACTGGCGCACGTACTCCATAAATTCCCCTTTTATGACGTTGTCGAATTCTTCCACATCGTCAATAAAGTGAATCATTCCCAGATCAATATAGTCGGTCTGCATTCTCGAAAGAAGATCTTCAAAAGCCGGCTTTACCTTTGACAAATCTCTCGTTTTGACATACTGTCCGTTTTGCCAGGTTGAACCAATATGTCCTTGAATGATCCACTTTTCCCTCCGACCTTTGATCGCAAGGCCGATATTGGAGCGGACATTCGGCTCGGACATCCAGCAGTCCAGAATATTGATTCCCTCTTTTTCACAGGTCTCAATAACTGCCTTAACCTCTTCCGTATTGTGGCGCTCCAGCCACTCGCCGCCCAATCCGATCTCACTGACCATCAGTCCGGTCTTTCCAAGTTCTCTGTACTTCATATGTAGGCTTCTCCTTTCATTGGTCGTCTCCTGCTTATTGTTTGATTGTATCATGAAGGTATAAGTATGTACAACAGGAGAATCGGACGTAAAGGCAGTGAAGCAGCAGTCTTTGTCCCAATCTTTTAGAATATTTATGAACATTGAAATTATACAATAATCCCGGCTTTGCGGAAGCGCCGGATCACATAGGTAAGGCTCTCCAGATGTTCAGTTATCGCAGTCTGTATCGTACCATCATCAGGGCATATCCGAGCAGGTTTTGTCCTTTCCACTTTGTCTGGTCAAGCCTGTTTGGATCGTTCATTGATAATCCAATGCCCCAAATACAGTCTTTTACGGCACACTCCGCCAAAATAGCATCCCCCGTGGCCTTAAGCTGTTCTTTAAGCTTCTGATTTTGTGTAAACTTTGCAAGTAATCCCTCGTAAATAGTAATCTGCCGCACGCCATTCCAATAATTATCGTTATATTCTGATACACTCCGTCCTAATTCCTTGATATGGACTACATCGTCCGTTTTAAGGATTTGAACGGCAGTTTCATTGTCACAAAAGCAAATTGCTTTGCGGTACATCATAAACTGTTCCATAGACGAAAAAGATATCTGGTCCGACGTGAAACTGGAAGGATACCAATTACTCAGATAACCGTTTTCCTTATCCGGATTATGAAAACAGATGATATGATTCATACAATCCCCACTTTCTTTACAGCAAGTTCCAATTCCAGATCATGCAGCCCAGCATATGCTTTTTTCAAATACTCAAGGGGTACCTTTTCGATGACTTCACGGCTCGGAATATTGTACTGCCATTGGTAATAAGCATAAAACTCACCAATCCAGTCAGGAATAAACCCGTTCAGCGCACTTCCTTTTTTCAGTTCATATCGGTCTGTATGCAGAAAATACTTCCATAAAGTCTGAACATCCATCGTACAGACAAATGCCTGTGCTTCGTCTACATATTTTCTTGTGTTACTTTTCATATAAGAACGAATAAAGTCTTCTGTATCCATATCGGGATAGGTTATCGCTACATAGTCAAACAGTTTTCCCTGGTTTTCGATTATCTCCTCCAAATATGCTTTGGAGTAGGCACCCATATCATTCACCTCCATTTTTCAGACCAGTGTGCTGAATACTTTGATTACACGATTTCGGTCTGAATCGATCAGCTTTCGCATATTTTCACGCGCCCAGGTATCCCTCTTATTGTACTTCTCATTAAATTCTGCGAATTCAACAGGCTGTAATGCGTCAAAACGCTCAGACAATTTTTCGTACGCCTGCTCTGTCTTAATACAATACTGAATACCCAATCCACCGAGAGCCAGCAATTCCTCCAAGATGTCTATATCTACCTCATCACGGACAAAGGATTTGGCGATATAGAAATATGATGCATTGGCCCTCCAACCCTTGATTACATCATATCCTTCCGTCGATATACCAAACTTGTCAATAAACTGCCTTGATAATATACGATATCGTTTAGAATCAGCCGCGTCACGGTGTTTCATCAGTTTAGCCAGCCACGTCAGGGCACTGTGTTCCTGAAAATCCAGTATGTTCAATCCATCTGTGTCCAGTTCAAATTCATGCACCCAGCCGTTCGATGTATTTGGGCGATAAACAGCCCACTCTTTTGCAAGCTCTAAACTCTCCGTAAGGTAAAACCCCTTTCCATAATCGTGCTTTTCCTCACCCAATCCAAACTTTGGTGTTACCGTTTCGTCCGGACTGCCGTGATATAAAATGACCTTTCCCACGATACGCCCCTCCTGTTATGCGAACATCTTTTCAAGTCACATCCCGAACATGAACCTGGCACACAATCTATTAAAACGTGTTTGTGTTTTTTGTTTTACAAGCATATTCTTTTATTCATTATACCCTCACTGATTTTATTTCACAATCGCATATTTCAAAATGGAACATAAGTCATTAGCCGTGTGAGGAACCCGGTGTGGAAAAGCCGCACGCCGGGATCTGTAGAGAGGCTTGCCTCACAAGGGATAAGTTTATCCGGTCAGGTTATATGGTAATCCCGGCTTTGCGGAAGCGCTGGATCACATAGGCAAGGCTCTCCAGGTATTCCTCATCGCTATCCAGATGTTCAATAATCACCGGCATATCCGGATTTAGAAGTTCGATCAGCTCCGCGTATTTTTCCAGATGGAGATCGCCTTTTTCGCAGGCCGTCTCCTGGAGTTGCAGAGTAAATTCCTGGGACAGATGGACGTTTTTCAGATGACAGCTCTTGATGTAAGGACCCAGTTTTTCAAAGCACTCTTCCATGAATTCCTCATGATAGAAGTAACGCTCGGCAGATGTGATCCAGTTGAATACATCCAGATGTACGGCGAAGCGTTCTCTGTCTACATCATGAATCATCTTAAGGTATTCATCCGGGCCCAGAGGATACATCCAGGGCATAGGTTCGATGGTATAGAAAGTATTCTGAGGGTTCACGTCATCAATAATTTCCTGAATGCTTTCTATCATATCTTTCCAGGTTTCGCCGGTCAGATTTGCACGATACGGGCCGTCCCATCTTGCTCCTTTGGAGCCGGAGACATTGACGCAGCATCGAGCATGAAGACGGTCAGCCAGCCGGAGCTGTTCTTTGCACCGGAACAGGGCGGCGCTTCTTGTTTCCGGGTCCGGGGAGATCGGATTGCACCAGGCGCCCACTTCGGCAATCACAAGATCATATTCTCGTGCCGCATTGATATATCTTTCGAGAAGGGATTCCTCACAGTTATAATCCACGGGGAAATTTACGGCTTTACATCCCAGCTCAAATAGTTTCTTTGCCCATTCTTCCGGCGTTGTGTGTGTTAATGGACTCGATAATCCTAATCGCATATACATTCTCCTTTATTTTTTACTATAGCTAACGACATTAGATATTTCGTTTTCGACCTTGAAGAAGCTTC
>CAYXKS010000063.1:0-14033 GCA_964465725.1 uncultured Bacteroides sp.
GGCTATACCCTGATGCACTCCTGCTCCAATTTCACATTATGCTCCAGCATATACGCGATCACCTCGCCAAGTTCTTCTCTGCCGCGCATCCCCTGCAGCCGTTTCCTGTCGTTCCCTGTCAGAGGTCTGCCGTAGCTTTCGTAAGCCTGCAGCGTCTTTAAGTCCATACGATACATCCGGAAAGGAATGCCCGTCTTCTCCCGCAGGTCGCGGTAAATCTCGAACCCGCCGGCATCGATATCCCCGAAATGATAATAGGCTGCCTGCGGACAGGCCGCATAGAGCTCCATGATCAGCGCCCGGCGGATACTGTTATGGTAGCCGCCCAGATACAACAGCAGGCCGTCCTCTGCCTGCCAGCGGAAATAGGTGGTCAGATTCTCAATGGTGATCACCTGCTTCACCTTTGTCATACCCTCGAACCGTATCCTGCCAATATCCTCCCCGGAGACACCGATCCCCTGCCGCAGCACCGACAGATCAATCCGCTCTGCTCCCACTATAAGCGTCGCATTCCCTTTCAGATAGACATAGTTGGGCGTGTGGTAGATGTCGTATTCCGCCAGGATCTCCTCAAACTCCGCCTCCTCGCACCCGGCCTTAAACCGCCTGAATACATGGGCCACTCTGCCCGCCATATTCTCGAAAGCCTTGGAATCCTGAAAGTGACGAATGGAAAACTCTCTGACATACAACTGCTCTCTATTTTGCTCGATGGCCTGTATCGTACGAAGCAGCCGCTCGGTGGAGGCAGTGTCCTCCAACTGCACGAACTCCTTCACGGATCTGTGCGCCGCCAGACGCTCCAACAGATAAACTGCCAGAGACCGGCAGACCGGCGTCGGTTCATTCGCAAGGCACTCTTCCAGAAGTTGTCTGTGTCCCGCCTCCATATCGTTTCTCGGCACCCGCCGCACATAGGCATAAGCATCCGCCAGCTTTTCCGTATTCAGCTGCACCTTGTCGATAATATGCCCCTTACGCTTTCCCTGCCAGCAGATTTGCAGCAGCTTCTTCTCTTCCAGATTTTCCATGAAAAAGTGGATCCGCTCATATTCCGAAGAACTCTCGTCAAAGTAGGCCGGCAGCGCCTTTTTCGTAAAACGAAATACAATGTGAATTTCCCTTCTGTTCTCTCCCGTGGAGAGCAGGCTGGATTCATAGGCGTCGAGCAGCCTGTTTAAAATCACTTTGTCATACTGCACCATTGTAGTACCTCTCCGCGAAACTCACCTTCTCATCGGTCATCACAAGCAATGTCTCCTCCACAAAAGGACTGATATACTGGATCTTATCCGGCGGCGCCGCAATCAGGATCTGCAGCGGCAGCCTGCGCAGAAATTCCAGCACTCCGCCGATCCGTTCATCGTCCATGTTGTTAAACGCCTCGTCGAACATCACCAGCCCCACGGCCTCGCCGCCGATTCCGTTGCGGTACAGCTGCACAAAGGAGGCGGCCACGGTCACATAGAAGGGCGTCTGGGTCTCCCCGCCGCTCTTTTCCTCGCACACCTTGGAGTATAGCGAATAGCTGTCGTCGCTGTGCAGGATACGGATATCATAGTCCATATAGGTCCGATAGTCCGTAAATTCGTCCAATGCCCTTGCGCTGTTCTCATTGTCGAGCGCCAGCCGGTCGAACAGTTCGTCAATTACCTCTTTGTGATTCTCATGAAAAAGACCACTGAAAAGAGACTCCCCCTGCACGGCGTTGAAGTCGTCCATAATCATCTCATAATAATGGCGGTAACGTTTGCTTGGCATAAACAAAAATTCATACTTCTCATTACTGAAACGGATATCCTTAAGCGCCCTGTTCAACTCCTTAAACTCCGTCTGGGCGTTCTTCATATTCTCCTGCAGCTTGGCTAAAAACTGCTCCCTGAACTCCTCCTCCGCGGACTGCCTTGCGCGCTCCACCTTCTCCTCATAGCTGAGCAGTTCCGAATTTTTTAACTTCCCGTATTCAGCTTCAAAGTCCGGATACCCCTCCAATGTGGGCGCCGCGCCAAAGTCGTGGGCGGTCTTATATTCCACCATGGCATTTATCATAGACTCCGTGCACTTTGCGATGGTGGTCTGATTGGCCTTCCTTCTGCGGGCGAAATTCTCCTGAAACTGTTCGTGGCTTCTGTCCTTCAACTGCTTCTCATAATCGCGGTCCCAGAGCACTGCATCCTCTTCATGCCTGGCGGCAAACTCTGCGCAGAGCGCCCGCTGCCCTGCCAGGGCGGTCTGCTGATCCGCCACCCTTCCTTTCGTGTTCTCAATGTTCTGCTCGGTCTGGCCCACCAGGCGGTTGTCCTTAGCGATCTGCTCTTCCTTCTCCCGGATGATCTTCTCCAACTCCGCCAGCTGGATCTGTTTGAGGATCATGCCGGAATTTTTCTCCAGCGTGGCGATATTGTCCTTGCAGTTCCTGATTTCTTTAGCCGTGCTGCGCAGTTCCGTCAGCACGTCCACCCGGTATTTGATATCGGTATCCGTCTCCGTGGAAAGGGGTCTTTGCAGTTCTTCCAGCTTTCCTTTGACATTCTGCTTCTCTTTGATCTGATCCCCCAATTCTCCGCTCTTTCTCTTCGCCTGCTCAAGCTGCACCCGGATGGCATTCCTGCCGATATAAGGCGTCTCGAATATGGCAGGCTTGATGGCGTTTGCCACATGGTTCTGATAGCGCATACATTCCCTGGTGATGGCCGTCTTGTACTTTTTCAGATGGCTGTAATGATCGCACATAATAACCTTGCCAAGCACCATATTGATGTAGCGCCTGGCGTATTTGTTGCCGGAAGTGACTATCTTGGCCAGAGAACCCTCCGGCGCGGTATCGTAGCCGTCCAGATTCTGGGTATTGATCAGCCCCACGCCGTAAGTCTTCTTCTCCCTGCGCAGCCTGTCGTAAGTACCCAGGGCGATATCGAAATTGTCCGGCTCCACCAGAATATAGAAGCGCTGCGTGTTCAGATACCCTTCCACCGCATTGCGCCAGGACTCGTCCGCAATTTCCAGCATCTCGCACAGAATTCTTGGTTCCGGCGTCCTGCCGATCCGCACGAACTCCTCTCTAATGGCCTGCATCACCCGGGTGACCTCCTCCGGGTAGGACAGCTTCTTCTTCATCAGGTTCTCGATCTTTAAGTCCCATTCCTTCTTCTGTCCGGACAGTTCCCGAATATGCATGTCCAATTCCGCACGCCGCTTATACACCCTGTCACTCATTTGGTTCTTGTAGGCGATGACCTGTTGCAGCGTGTCCTTGAAATCGTCGATGCGCACCGTCTTCTCCAGATCCTGCAGCTGGGCGCCGTATGTCCGGATGCACTCGTCCGCGTCCGGCACCTGCAGCAGCCGGTTGACCTCGGCCTTCGCCCTGTTGACGCTTTCGAGCAGCTGCCTGCGCTCCCCGGACAATTGGCTTTGCCGCTCCTCCAACAGCTGCAGTTTCTTCTTCTGCTCGTCTCTGGCGATAAAATCCTTGTCGCCGGCCAGCTCCGCATAGAGATTGTCCCGGATGGCCTGCCTTTCTTCCTTCTCCTTCTGCGCCACCGCGATCTCCTTATTCCACCGCTCCAGCCGGTAAGTATCATGCGCGATGGCGCTCTCCAGCTGCCGGATTTCTTCCGTCAGAATATCCGCCTCTATCCGGTTCAGAAAATATTCATACATCCGGTCCTTCTGCATCCCGTCCGCCACCTGCCTGTGAAAGGCCTCGATCTTCTCCAGCCGTCCCATCCGCAGTTTGATCTTGGCGAGCGTGCGCTGCAGATCCTGGTAGGTCCGCACATTTTCCCGCAGGATATCGATATTGACCTCCTTCTCGTCCAGCACATAAGAGTAGACGAAATCCTTGATATCGTCGATGGGACGAAAAGCCATGGCCTTGGGAATCAGCTTGAAAAACTTATCTTCCAGACGGCCGAAACGGTTCTTGACCATCTGCCTGGCATCCTTCTCGGTGGTGCACCACGTCTTGATCTTTTTCCCGTTGCCCGCCCGGAACTGGGAAATGGATCTGGGCACTTTTCCCTGAAAAAACAGCCCGTCCTCCAGCCGCTCCCCGTCCATCAGATAGCGGACCGTCTTCTCCTGCCCTTCCGACGCGGAGTCCACCACCGCTCCCACAATAAAATATCTCTGCCGTTTCTCCTCATAAAATTCCAGCGCCACATGGGCGCTGATTTCCCCGCTCCGCTCGTAGGGCCTGTTCTCCCGTCCGGTCTTGCAGCGGATGTAGCCCGTCAGTTTCCGCTTGCCGTTCTCGTGAGCCGCCTTGTTGAAATAATTGGCGGAACAGGTCACCACAAACTGGATGGCGTCGAGCAGCGTGGACTTGCCTGCGCCGTTCTCGCCGGAGATCAGGACGGAATTTTCAAGATCGATCAGCACATTGGTAAATCTATGCCAGTTGATCAGTTTCACTCTCGTCAGTTTCTTCATTCGACTTTCCGCCCTTTCGATAGTTTTCCAGCTTTTCATAAGCTGACTTGATATCCTCCACCCGCACCGCCATCAGGATGGAATCGTAGATGATCAGCCGGGAATCCTCGTTAGAAAGCTCCTTATCCAGCACCTCCACCAGCTGAAACCGCCGCAGGGTGCTGACCGCGTTGCGCAGGGTGGTCTTGTCGATCATCTTGTCGCGGATCTTCAAGCTTAGGAATTTCTCATGGATGTCGCCCATATTGACGATCACCTCATCGCTGGCGGACAACTCGCGCTTCCTCTCGTCATATAAGATCCGCAGGATCAGCAGGATAATGGATTCAAAAAGCTTCATATTATAGCGGTTGTAATTCAGCGGATTGGTCAGCTGCACCACGCCGTACTCCTCGTTGATCTCCAGCCGATAGCCCATCACCGCCAGATACTGCGAGAACTTCTCCTTGTATCTCATGATAAAGTAATAATCCCCTCTCGCCGCCTCGTTCCGCCTGCAGAGGAAACAGTTGCTCAGTAAACGGTTACAGATCCGCGTAAATTCGTCCTTATCCTTCTGCAGCATCCCTTCCAAAAAGTCCATAAGTTCTTTCCTCTCACTTCTCTTTCCTGCGGATCACATAATCCCGAAACCGGTATCCGTTCACCGCAATATCCTGCGCGGTTTCCACTCTATACTGCATCGTCTTACGCTGGCCGTACAGCCGGATGTAGATCAAATAGACGAAATCCTCCGTGGTTGCAAGCGGCAGTTCGGAGGCCAGCATCCTTTCCCTCCCCTGCAGACAGTCAAGCACATAAAGATCAATCTTGTGCGGATTTAAGACCCGCTCCATTTTCTCCATCATCTTCTGCAGCTTGGCCTGCCTGAGCGCCTCGTCCGGCATGTCGTCAGGAAGCGCCGTCGGCTTAAATTCCTTCTTTCCCTCCAGCGGAACATACAGAGACTTCTCGTCCAGCACCCCGGCGCTGTAGATCCTCACCAGTTCGTCCAGATAAGCGATCCGATAGATGCCTCCAAGATCCATCCCCTCCGCATTGATCTTCTCGTTGACCGCGGACAGGATCTCCTTTAACTGTCCCCGCACATCCTCGCCGCCGATCAGATAGAATTTGGCCCGGTTGATGGCCGCTTTCTGGTACTGCGTATTCTTCCGGTTAATCTCCGCCAGAATCTCGTCCATGTTCTGAAAAGCGTCTATAATCTCATGAATATACTGATACACCAGTTCCTCCGCCTGCTGTACCGTAATCTCCCGGATTCCGGCAAGTTCTGCGCTGGCCTTCTCGATATAGGAGCGGCTTTTACTTTTGCTCTCCAGCCGCTCCACGATCTCCGGCCGGAACTTGGACACATTGTCGGAAGTGAGAAGACGATGGTAGGCCTTGTCCACGATATTTTCGATATAATCGTTGAACAGGACGTTCATGGTCTCCGCCGGCGTCTTGTATTTCGTGAGTTCGTCTATATAGTGTTTGATCCCGGAATTCAAGTTTTTCAACCCTGTGATCAGCATGTCGGTGTTTTCCAGAATGGACAGCAGCACGATTCCCGGATTGTCCGTGCTGCTGCGCACCAGGCTGTAGATGGTATAGATGTAACCCTGATATTCGATCTGCTTCCCTTCCTCGATCTCCAGAAGGGTCTTGATAATCTTAACCGCATATTCCTTAAAATTAGCCCGCTGGACATAACTCTTGTCCGTCTCAATCTCGATCCAGCCATAGTATTCCAGCCGCCGCAGCATCCAGTTGGCCTTGTCGCGGCTGTTCTTCCCGTCGAAGCCCTCCTCCTCCATGGACGCCGCCTGCTCCTGCTCAAAATAGTACTGCAGTTCCTGCACCAGAATATCTCTCTCCACGCCGAAAGAAAGCTGGTGGTTCATGACCGTGAACAGCTTGACCAGACACTCCCAATAGACTGTTTTGTTCGGCGATGCCAGCGGTACAAAAAAATTCTCCGAAATGATCTGAAACATATGTGCCTCCGTTCCAGTCTATTATCCGCTATTTTTCCGGTTTCGGAAACCGAAATGTTTCGGCGTAAAATTTGCACCCGTTAACGTCCTCCATCGTGACCACCTCTTCATAGGTTTCTCTGTCCGGAATCACCGTCACGGGCCTTGCATAGGTTAGATTAACATCATAGACGCTGAAATCGGTAATCCCCATTTCTGACAGTTGTTCCATAACGGTCATGTAATATGCATTGATATTGGAGATCAAAATAATCGTCTTCTCCGGAGAAAATGATCTGAGGATACCGGCATCAAAAATTAGTGCCCTCCCACAGGGTTATCTTCTCACTGTACTTTTCCATAAAATATCTGGCGGCGTTCTGGTCTCCCTTGCCAAAAATGCGGATAAATATAATAAAATGTCTTTCCAGACACAAACGTTCTGTGAAAAGTACGGTGCAAGTATCGATGCACACATGCAGACAAGCTGCATGGCGCGTGTACGCTCAGCGCAGTAAATGCGCAGAGCTGTTGCCATAGGTGTTCTTTTCATACATTACATCAGATTTTCTTTTCGTTCAGTGCTGCTTTGGTTGATCCAGATCAAGTCAAAGGATTGTGGCAGGCTGCCAGCTTAACCATACACTCCTTGCCGCAGAACGCAATGCCATAGCGGCTGATCACACTGTAGTTATCGTCGATCAGCTCTTTTTCATAATTTCTATCCTCGATCTGTTCCAGGGCTTCGTCTGCTTTTGCTTCCAGTTCACTGAGTTTCTTTGTCACTTTAAATTCTACAATAAAGGCTTCCTTCCGCCTTGATACCGGCTTTACGAAAAGATCGCACCTGCCTTTCCCGGTCTCCCGGTTTGACTTGGTGATATACCCTTTGATCCCGGTAAGCAGGCCGGCTACCAGTCCGTGATAATAGTTCTCGTGTTCATCCATAGAACTGATGGTCTCCAGCATTATGTCATTCAGTTCCTCCTCCAAAACCGCCACATCCTTTTGGATAAATGCATTGTGAAGCCTGCTCATATCCCGCTGTTTCATTTTCGCCTGAAACCATGCGCTTACCTTGGTGTAAAAGATGTAACGTACCTCCCTGTTGGGAATCCGGAATGTCAGATATCTGATATCGTTTTCAGAGATCCGTTCGCTGACTTTTCGAAAATAGCCCGTGAAAAACATGAAATTCCACAGATTATCCATCGTCTCATAGACTTCGCCGTAAGTGATATCCTCATGGATCGGTTTCTCTATCGTGCCGCCGTCGATCAGCAGTTCGATCTCCGCCCTGACGCTTTCATCCGCAATCTCAATAAGCTCCCGCACGATACTATTTGACGAAGTATTCGCCCAGTACGCTTTGGGGTAGCAATTCTCGTTCACCTGTAAATCCTTAACATATCTGACTACACTCCACGGATTATAAACATTGGTATGACCAAACAGATATCCATCGTACCACTCTTTTACTGACTCATATTTTTCAGGAAAACCGTAATCTTCACAAATTTCCTTTACTTCACAATCTGTAAATCCAAAATATTCATTATAGCTATCATCTAATATTGATATAACCTCCAGGTTATTCAGTCCAGTAAAAATACTTTCCTTACTGATTCTGAGACACCCTGTGATGACTGCAAACTCCAGACTGGGATTGGTCTTCAGCGCAGATTCAAAAAGCGCTCGGATAAAATCGATCATCTCATCATAAAAGCCGCATACAAAAGCGTTTTCCAACGGAACGTCATATTCGTCGATCAATAGGATTACTTTTCTCCCATAATAATTTACAAGGCAGGAAGACAAAAACTGAATAGAATCTTTAAATACATCCATATCCGCATGACCGCCCAGGATACTTTTGTAGCGCTCCCGCATCTCCTCCGGCATGTCCGTATCCAGCAGATAATAATGTCTTTCGAACTCTATACTGATCTGCCTGGTAAGCTGTCTGTATGCACTCTCGAAGGTAGACTGTTTCCCTGCTTTTAAGGTCAGCGTAATGACCGGATAAGCCCCCATATGAGACAGATAGTTTTCCCCGGCCTCCAAAATATTTAAACCTTCAAAAATCCATCTGTTATCCAAAGGTTCTCCCTTTATCGTATGCATGTCCTCGAAGAAATACTGCAGCATACTCATATTCAATGTCTTGCCGAAACGTCTGGGACGTATAAAAAGATTGACCGCCCCCTTCATATCAAGCAGATCCTTGATGAAAGCCGTTTTATCAACGAAATAGTATCCCTGCTTGATCAGCTGTTTGAAATTGTCAATCCCGATGGGCAACGGCTTATATCGCATAGCACCCTCCTCCATGCAACGAATAATCGCGCTTCTTTTATCAGTATAATCTACATTTGATCTGATGTAAAGTATGAAAAGACCACCTAAGGCAACAGCTCTGCGCACTCGCTGCGCTGAGCATACACGCGCCATGCAGCTCGTCTGCATGTGTGCATCAAGACTTGTGCCCTCTTTTCACAGAACGTTTGTGTCAAAGATGACATGGGGCACAAGTATGAAAAAGAGATGAAGATTTTCTAAGGCGTCAAAGGACGCCGCCTAAGAAAATCTAAGTCATCTCTCGAAGAATCGCCTGTGGACGATTCTTCTGAAATGGTTCATGTATCGTTTGTGCCGCCGATGGCGGCATGATTAAAGTATGAAAAAGACGAAAATATTTTCCCCTGTCTACGAGAAATTCTTTGATCTGTCTCAGTCTGCCGTCCAGATTGACCATATAATGGATGTCAGCTTCGCATTGTCCTTCCGTATTGAAAAATCGTCTCATTTTTACTATAGCTCCACTCATGAAATACATCCTGCATGTTATTTCATCATAGCATTCTACGGATAATATGTAAACCACAAAAAAGCAAAGCAGCTTTGAAGCCGGTCGAGTAGTTACTATTCACAGCTTACGCTGCTCATAGTAACGGCATTTGCGCATTCCAGTTCGCCTGCGGCGAGGCGCAAATGCTTCAAAATTTACTTTATCGGGTCGTAAATGCGCAGTTTATGCGCATTTCGACTGTGAACAGTAACGTTACATTGTACATTTCTCTTACGCCCCTACCATGCATACATTACCGTCTCACTCGCGCTGTTCACGGAATAATGCCGGAATGCGAGTTTATAATCCGGACGCATCGATAAAACCAGGGCAGGCAGTTCGATAATATCTTCCAGTTTATGGTACATACAGATTGCCAGTTTAGGCTTTTGTTCCATTATAGTACGTTTTGCACCCAGAAAAGCCTTTTCTTCCGCCCCTCTATGTCTATCTTGATAAATCTGATTTGTTCCCCTCTGGCAGCAGAGTCCAAATCTACCACTTAAATTCCACTGTCCGAATAAGTATCCAGTTCTCTGTCCTCCACACGTGAAGCACCGCCAAGTCCTGAAGCAAACCCAATATTTCCGCGTTTGTCATACAGTCCACTGTGAAAAAGACTTACCTTGTCCAGCGATTCACCCCTTTGCTCACAGCATTTATAATTCTCCTCATCCGGCTTCCGCTGCGCCAGTGTCAGCAACAGTCTGCTTTCAAATATCTGCCTCGAAATATTATCTTCTGTTCTCGCATAAATCGTCTGCACGTCCTCACTGACATGTTTTAAGTGCTCCTTCATTCGATTCTCCTTTCAGAAAAAAACATAGACACACATTTCTTCATTCAATCTTTATAAGAGTCATTTTCACCAGTCAAAAAAAGCTGATGCAAAATATGATAATTCCATACTTTACATCAGTCTTTCATGAAATATTTCCTTTCTAACTCTATGCTTCCTGATTCCATTTCTCCCGAAATCCCATGCAATTTACCATTTGGTTTCAAAAGCACAGATTTCAGATGAAGTCAGACGGGAGAATCTCCCTCAGAACGGCCTTGCCGTAAGATTCCAAAAGAATATATGCTTTTACGGAAAGTGTAGCAGAATCGCTGCTTTTTTGCAAGAGATTGTTTTGTAAAAACATATATTAATTATCAGTCACCACCCCATGTAAATAGCACAAAAGCAATCGCATTCCTTCTTTCTCTATAGATGCAGCGGCGCAACAGTCTGTCTTTCTTTTCTTCAAAATTTCTAATTGCAGTCTGCCGTTCCTTGCTGGATTTCCCCCATAAAATAGCTGCCGATCTGCGCGATAAAGCTAAGGACATCCTGCTTCATCCGATCGGGGAACGCCGACAGCACCGGCGCGGTCTCGAAGCTCAGCACCCCGTCAAACGAAATCTTCCGCAACCCTTTGATAAAACCGTCCCAGTCCGTAGAAGACTTATTTTCACGGTCTGCCGTAAACGTAAAAGGTATCTGATGCAGATCTTGTCTCCCGTCGTTGTCATGGATATGCAGCACCTTCAGCCTGTGTCCCAGCGTCGTGATAAAATCCTCGAAATCAAGCCCGATCAGATTGGCATGTCCTGTATCGAAACAGAACCCAAAGACTTCGGCGCCAGCTTCCTCATTTATCCGGTCAATGCGTGCCGCTGATTTGGCGGCATCGCAGCAGGGACCTTCCGCAATATGGCTGCCGCTGCTTGTATAGATATTCTCCATACATACTGTAATATGCAGTTCTTTCGCCATCGGCACAAGCGTCTGCAGGAACGCTTCCATCCTCTCCCACTCCGTCTGTTCCGAGCCGAGAAGTCTGGCAAGCTTAAATCCGTGCACCACGATGTACGGACAGCCGAAATGCGCGCATAGCTCCATACTCTTTGGTGCCACGACTCTGGTAAGGTACTCGTTGAATGCCTTGGGCGCTCCCGGCACATAGCCCGGATACGGCATATGCATCTGGTTGATCCGAATGTCTGCTGCCTCCGCCGCCTCCCTGTGCGGTTCGAAGAACGCTTTCAGCTCATGAACCGGCCGGTCAAAGAATGCATTTCTTCTATATCGATATAATTCCGTATTCGCGAGATAATCATTGAGACTGAAATCACAGCAGGTAAAACCCGCCCGCCGCATCATCTCAAAACCTTCGATCGGGTAATCGTCATTTACTATGTGTTTGCTCTGTACGCCAACTGACAGTCTGTGCATTTATCTTTCACTCCATTCCGAAGCGTTTTACGCTGAGGACGCGAGCAGAGTTTCAGATTCTGCTCTGCGATCAACGGAATTTGTGACGCTTCGGCACAAATTCCAACTGAACTTGTTCAGTTTGTTGAACTAAATTGCTCATCAGAAAATTTATTCGACCCTTTTCTTTATCGTGGATTCCATGTCCCGCTTCTCACCGCTCACGCTCCGTCATGTCAAGGCGGTCAGGATAGAACGACGGCATATACTCATCGTTAAAATACTCAATATTTTTATCAATCCCCATCGCGCGAAGCTGCTCCTCTATCTCCCGGTAATAGATATTGCAGATGAAGATCCCGCAATCTTCGGGCAGGTCCCGCAGCGCCTCCGGACTCTTCACCTTCAGTCCGCAAAACTCCGTCCCCCACAGCTTCGCGTTATTATCGCAGGTAAAGAGCGGCGGGTACTTGTCCCCGTAATTCTTCATATAGTTGCGGCACATGTTGCCGGCGCCGAACAGGACAATCTTTTTATACCGTCTCATACCCTGCTCCAGTCCGACCTGCCATGCAAAATATCCGGCAGTCTCCCTGGCAAGCTTATAGAGCGCCGGCCGCAGCAGCGGCGAGAATGCATGTATCGTACCGGAAAAGTCAATTACCAGTTCTCCGTCAAAATCGATATCCCGCAGCCCTCGGATCAGTCCCAGCCAGTCTGTCCCGGAATCCCCGCACGTAAAAGGTAGCAGCGCCGTTTCTCTCTGCCATGCACAGTCTTTTAAAACAACCATCTTAATCCGCTGTCCAAGCGTCAATATAAATTCATGTATGTCATTCCCGCACAGGCTGCACATGCCGGTATCCAGACAGAAACCGAACCGTTCCTCTCCGGCTTCCCCGTTCATCCTGTCGATCCACTCCGCCGTCTGAGACGGCTCCGCGCAGATCCCCCGCACAAGCCGCCCGCCGATTTCCCTGCCCTGGTTCTTAAGCAGTATGCACACATCCTTTTCCTTTGCCGTCGCCGCGAGCGTAAGATAAAATTTCCGGTTGAGTTCCCACGCCCTTTCCGCCTCTGCCCGCAGCGGGGGAACCACCATATATCTGCACCCCGTCTTACCGCATAACCGAATGCCTTCCTCAGCACACTTTCTCATAAAGACAGCATAATCTGTCTCTTCAGCCGCCTTATCGGGAAGACCCGGGGTACTCACCGCCGATATGCGAATCTTGTTTTCTCTGCATTTTATGGCAAGTCCCTCATACCGTTCTCCGATGGTTTCGGGGGAATATTTTTCCGCCAGCCATGTTTCCCTGCTTTGCTCACGTTCCATGTCATGGCTGACAGCTGCCCCGTCATGCGCACGGGCTTTCTTCGGGAAATGCGCGCCTGCGCATAGTAAAATGCCATCAAATTCCGCTCTTTTCAGATCTATGATCCCCTGCATGGGCCTTTCTGAGTTGATAATGTTCTGGCAGCTTATATTCATAATTCACTCCGTTTCTGTGCTGACACAATTCCCGTCACTGAACACACTTACCACTGTTTAGCTGATCCTTGATCTCCGTTGAGCTTGTGCCCTCTGTATACGGAAAGAATACCAGATCCGAACCATGCTGCTGTAAAAACGTCTTTTTTGCGATCCAAAATGGATTATCCGCATAATCACTCCCTGAAAACTGTGCGTCGAAATGATACCTGTAAAAAGCCTCCTCCGTGCCCGGCTGGTCAGCGGGAATCTCCACAGCCTCATCCACATACCTGCACGATCGCAAATCTTTCTTCAAATGAAATATAGGGTTTCGTCTTCTTGACGGCTATCACCTGCTCATCCGTCACCACACCAGCGATAAGATAATCGCACTGTTCCTTTGCGCGCCGCAGAAGATTCAGATGCCCCATATGAAACAGGTCGAAGACTCCTGCCACATAACCGATATGATACCGTTTCGGTCCCCCGTCCTCCTGCCTGCGCTCCAGACGGACAGGCCTTTCATAATCGATCTGCGGGTTGTAGAGCGAAATACTTCTGACCCCCATCTCCTTAAGCTGCGAAAGTACATCCTCATAAAGTTTAATACAGATGAAAACTTTAAACGGTTCATCTATATTTTCCAGTATGGAGGGTGGATAAATCTCTATTCCGGCAATCTTCTTGCCCCACTTCTCTTTATTGTTGTCCACAATCCCCTCTATCCTGTAATATTGGCCAAACTGCGCGATAAACTGTTCCGCATAGCAGCCCGAGCCAAAAAGATAGAGTGTTTTATTGTCCGCATCCTTAAATATGTTCGTAAACAGCCTGTCGTACTCTTCCTGCGTGTAATTCATCCGGAACCTGTTCGCCCGGACTGTCTTCTCATTTCTTTTATGCTGCCGGTGGTACACGATCAGTTCCTCTTCACTGCGCAGGCTGATCAGAAAAGAATTTGCAAAATTTCGCCACGTGTCCCTGTGCTCGTACAAGTCAAAATACCGCAGGACATCGTCTTTCGGATATAGCCTTTCAAGCCTCGGGCAGTCTCTGTATATAAAATCAACTGTTCTGATCAAAACGGCATTCGCCGGAAACGTATCTATGTAAAATTCC
>CAYXKS010000064.1:0-9989 GCA_964465725.1 uncultured Bacteroides sp.
AATTGGCATAAATTTCTCGTCTTTCTTCATTCCCGAAAAAAATTCGTCTGTTCCGACTGCAAGGTCTTTCGTTGCCTCATGACTTGCCCTATTCCGTCTCCACTGTCTATCATAGCTCAGGCTTTCAGTCAGCATATTCCGCAGTACCATGTGATAATCCACAAAAGTCTGATTCTCTATTGCAAGAATATGGATTATCCTGCCCCGCCATATACGTGTCTTATCTACGATTGCTTTAAAATTCTTCCTCTTGCCCGCTTCTTTTCCTAAATATACATATTGCATATCTGCCGGCTCTAATTCATCTGGATTCACAACTTGTCTACCATGGAACAAAGCTCCGTTAATCTGGTCCGCAAATCTGTTGTTGTCATCGAGATAATCAAACTGATATTCATCCGATCTACCCATTTTCTTCCTCCCTTATTTTGTTTTCATATAAGGGATTCCTGTAAGAATAGATGATTTGTCACAGATGTGATATCAGAACTTCAGATTCCCAGATATGTTTGAAATTATAATAACACAATCCTTTGTATTTTGTAAAGTATTTTTTCAGGCAAACCTACCATTCAATATTTTTATCATTTTTTTACTTTTCATTATTGCGCTGAACCAAACAGTCCTTGCAGCAATTACAAAGTCCCAGACTGAATATTTGCCATGTTTCTACCGACTTGAAATTATTACAAGCCTTCCTGGTAACACCTGCACCTTTCATACATAGTATAAACCATAAATAACATTTGGAGGCACAAAAAAATGAGCGATTTATCAGCAACTCACTGCGGATGCAACAATAATAACGGTGGATTTTTCGGTGGTGGATGCGGTTCCTGGATCTGGATCCTTATCCTTTTGGCATGCTGCAACAACAATGATGGATGCGGATGCGACGGCGGCGGCTTCAACCTGTTCGGCGGCTCCGATAACAATTGCTGCAATACACTGATCTGGTTACTGATCCTCTCCAGCTGCTGCGGCAACTAAAGGATTGATAAACCATCCCTTTCACATCTTTATTTCACATCTGGAAAATAGGCTCTAGCTCCATCAGAGCCTATTTTCATAAATTTGCTTCAACTTACATAGGCATATACTATATACCAAATACAGTTCAATAACTGTGTAACCCTGCTATGCGGCACACTGCCGGGGCGAAGGCGTTATCTACAGGCAACAGAAAGGCACTCTATCCTATGGCTGACAATCACGAAGAAGCGGCAAACGTTACGGCATTTGACGCCTTATACACTACAAACGAAATACAAAAACTTAAAGTTCTTCTTCCGTATATAGACCCTCCTATGCAAAAAAACCTGGCTGTCTATATCAAATACATGGAACTACAATATACGATGCGCTATGTTCGCAGGCACCCCTTCCAAATCAGCGGATGCAGCATCTCTACTGATCATAAACCGGACCTGCAGTCTCTGTGCCTGCAACTGAGCCTCTATTCTTCCCCTGAGGAAATCCGTCAGTTGGAACAGTTTCGCAATATTCTGCAGACTATGGAAACCTTTCAAGAAATGTCGCAAACATTTTCTGCCCTACAGGAAATATTTCCAGATATATCCGCCACATCACCTTTCGAAAATAATGCATCCGATCAGGATAATGGTGAGTCTGGCAATGCCGGAGCATTTTCTATGATGGATATGCTTATGAATATGCTCTCACCCGAGCAAAAAGAAATGTTCGAAATGTTCCAACAAAAAGATAACGAATAATATGGCTAATATTAGAAAGGAGAATTTTTATGTCCGGTAACTGGATGGACGATCCCGCTGTTGCGCAAATTGACAAAGCAAAACTAGACTTTTTACAGGCCCTCGTCTTCGAGAGCCAGTCCCTCAAGAAAGAACAGATGATGCCTTTCTTAATGTCCATTGCGAAAAGAGGCATGGATAAACATATTTCTTTCAGCAATGAAGAAATCGAAACGATCACAGCGACGATCCGTAAATACTCTTCTGCAGAAGAATTAGATAAGATTGACAAATTGATGAAGCTACGAAAAAAATAAAAAACGGCCTCCTGACAGTAAATTCTGATTGGAATCTCTGTCAGGAGACTGTATGATATTTTTTCCTGCTCAGGAACTATTGTAGGAAGACTTATCCTGCATATTCTTCACAAGTTATTTCCGAACAGTTCCTTATTTCTGTACAATATTCACAATTCTTCCCGGAACATAAATTTCCTTGACTACTGTTCCGGTCAATTTATCGGCAACCACCTCTTTTGCCTTGGCAATGACATCTTCTTTCGGGTCATCCTTGCCGATCATAAGCGTCGCCCTAGTCTTTCCGTTGATCTGTACCGCAATCTCCACCGTAGCTTCTACTGTCTTGGCCTCCTCAAATTCCGGCCATGCAGCCTGATACAGTCTTCCTTCAAATCCTGCCTTCTGCCACAGTTCCTCTGTAATATGCGGCGCTACAGGGTTGAGCATTGTAAGAAGTGTCTTAAATTCGCCTCTGGTCACCGAATTTCTCTTATAAAACTCGTTAATTAGCGCCATCATTGCCGCAATGGCCGTATTATATTTCAGATTCTCAAAATCATTGCTGACTTTCTTGATCGTCTGATGCATTTTGATCTCCAAGTCTGCGGAATACTCCATGTCATCCGTCATAAGATCCTGAAGCTTCCATACTCTTTCAAGGAATCTGCGGCAGCCTTTAACGCCATCCTCGCTCCAGCCGGCGCTCAGTTCAAACGCACCGATAAACATTTCGTAGGTTCTGAGTGTGTCTGCGCCGTAATCCATCACAATATCATCCGGATTCACTACGTTCCCCAGAGACTTGGACATTTTCACTACCGGATGTTCCGCCATCTCACCATACTTCTCTTTAAGCGCTTCCCTGGCTGCTTTCTCACTGCCGTACTCCTCAAGAAGCTTCTTCTGTTCGTCAGAGGACAGGTTTGCAAAATTATGCGGATTTAAACCAAGAATCATTCCGTGAGAAGTTCTCTTGGCATACGGTTCAGGGCAAGGCACTACTTTCTGGTCATAAAGGAATTTATGCCAGAATCTGGAATAAAGTAAATGCAAAGTGGTATGCTCCATGCCGCCATTATACCAGTCTACCGGCATCCAGTAATCCAGCGCTTCCTTGCTGGCCAGCGCCTCTTTGTTGTCAGGGTCAGTATATCTGAGAAAATACCACGAAGAGCCTGCCCACTGAGGCATGGTATCTGTCTCCCTCTTAGCAGGGCCGCCGCAGCACGGACATGTTGTGTTGACCCAGTCAGTCATAAGCGCCAGCGGTGACTCACCGTTATCTGTCGGCATATAGCTGTCTACTTCCGGCAGCTCCAGCGGCAGTTCACTCTCGTCAAGCGGCACATAGCCACATTTCTCACAATGTACGATTGGAATAGGTTCTCCCCAATAACGCTGTCTGGAGAATACCCAATCTCTCAGTTTAAAGTTGGTCTTGGAGCATCCAATTCCCTTTTCCTCCAGAAAAGCGATCATCTTCGCCTGAGCCTCCTCCACGCTCAGCCCGTTGATGAAGCCAGAATTGACAATCGTTCCGGAAGCCACATCCGTATAAACCTCTTCCTGCACATTCCTGCCGCCCGCTACAACCTCAATAATCGGCAGACCAAACTTCTTTGCAAAATCCCAGTCTCTTTCATCATGAGCCGGCACTGCCATGATCGCACCGGTTCCGTAACTCATCAATACATAATCTGAGATAAAGATAGGAATTTCTTTCTCATTGACAGGGTTAACCGCTGACAGCCCGTCAATTCTGACTCCCGTCTTCTCCTTCGCCAGCTCCGCGCGCTCAAAGTCTGACTTTCTTGCCGCCTGCTCGCGATAAGCAGCGATCTCATCCCAGTTTTTCAGCTCATCTTTATATTTGTCGATCAGCGGATGTTCCGGAGACAGTACCATATAGGTTGCGCCGAACAAAGTATCACATCTGGTTGTATAGATGCGAAGCTTATCCTCCTTATCCTTAATGGAGAAATCTACCTCCGCGCCGGTTGACTTACCGATCCAGTTCTTCTGTGATACCTTTACTCTCTCCACATAGTCCACTGTATCCAATCCCTGGATCAGCTTATCCGCATATTCCGTAATCTTCAGCATCCACTGACTTTTTACTTTACGGACAACTTCCGATCCGCATCTCTCGCAGACGCCGTTCACCACCTCTTCATTGGCAAGGCCAACCTTACAGGACGTACACCAGTTGATCGGCATCTCAGCCTTATAAGCAAGACCCGCTTTAAACAGCTTCAGGAAAATCCACTGTGTCCATTTATAATAATCAGGATCGGTCGTGTTGATCTCCCTGTCCCAGTCAAAAGAATATCCCAATGAATGGAGCTGATTCTTGAAGCGTGTCACATTATTCTTAGTCACAATCTTCGGATGGATGTGGTTCTGGATCGCATAGTTCTCCGTCGGCAGTCCGAATGCGTCCCATCCCATCGGATAGAGAACATTGTAACCCTGCATTCTTCTCTTTCTGGCTACGATATCCAGTGCCGTATATGGCCTCGGATGTCCCACATGAAGTCCCTGACCTGACGGATACGGAAACTCCACCAGTGCATAATACTTCGGCTTAGAATAATCGTCTGAAGTCTTAAATGCCTTCTCATCATCCCAAACCTTCTGCCATTTTGCTTCCACTTCTCTATGATTGTATACCTCTGCCATATTGCCTCCATTCTGATGTGTGCTCTCGATATTTTCTGGTCGTGGTTCCATCTGAACTATCGTTACTATTTGCTGCTTGCTGTTGCTAACAGCAACAACATTTGCACATTTATATCTTTTCCCACGCTCTATATTTTAGTATACTTGGCGGATTTGTCAACCTTTTTACAGTCATGTTATGATATTTTAGGTAACAGCATTTTAGGTAACAGTGAAATTAATATAGTAAACATAAGGGAAGCACCCATTCTAAAATGGATGCTTCCAAATTAATTATTGTCCCTACTAATATTGCATATCTTGTTGCTCACAGAAATAAGCGCATACCTTAATGATTCAAAACTATATTACGCATCACTTCCGGACTCTGCAACCTTACCTGCTCTCGCTGCCACTTCCTTAGCCTGCACATCACTCGGAGCCTGCTCATATCTTGCAAATTCAAACATATAAGTACCACGCCCACCAGTCATGGAACGAAGATCTGTACAGTATCCATTCAGACATGCCATAGGAATATCCGCCTCGATTACAGTCTTACCCGCTCCTGCCGGATTCATACCAAGCACACGGCCTCTCTTCTTATTCAAGTCGCCCATAACATCGCCTGTATAAGAATCCGGAACCGTCACTTTCACATTGGCAATCGGCTCAAGCAGGACAGGGCCTGCCTCCATGAATCCTTTCTTAAACGCCTGAATGGTGGCCATCTTAAATGCCATCTCCGAGGAATCTACCGGATGATAAGATCCATCATAGAGCACGGCCTTCACGCCCACAACAGGATACGCTGCCAAGGGTCCGCTGGTCACTGAATCCTGTAATCCCTTCTCAACAGCCGGGAAGAAATTCTTCGGAACCGCACCACCCACAACTTCCTGCTCAAATACGTAAGCAGACTCCAGATCACCGGACGGCTCAAACCGCATCTTTACGTGACCATACTGGCCATGCCCGCCGGACTGTTTCTTATACTTATACTCTACATCGGATTTCTTCCGAATCGTCTCTCTGTATGCAATCTTCGGATCGTCCAGTTCGATCTCCACCTTATACTCATTGAGAAGCCTGCTGGCAACCACTTCCAAATGAAGATCACCCATACCATAGATCAGCGTCTGTCTGTTCTCCGCATCATTGACCACCCATAACGTCTGATCTTCATGTCTCATCTTCTGCAGTGCCTGAGAAACCTTATCTACGTCTCCCTTATTCTTGGCTCTGTATCTCTTGTATGTATAAGGAGTAGAGATCTCTGTCTTGCCATAACGAATGATCCTTGCCTTGGTAGACAGGGTATTGCCGGTTCTTGCCGCCGTCAGTTTCGCGATGGCGCCGATATCTCCCGCATGAAGCTCTTTCACCTCGATAGGCTTATTCCCCTGCAGTACATAGAGTTTATTGATCTTCTCCTCAACTTCCTTCTCGTCGTTGTAGATCACATCGTCATTCTTAAATACACCTGAGCATACCTTGATCAGAGAATATTTACCGATAAAGGGATCTACGATCGTCTTGAAAATATACGCTGATTTCGGTTTCGAGAAGTCATAATTTGCCTGGAAAATCTCATTGCTCTTAAGATCGATTCCGGCTATCTCACGGTTCTCGGGACTCGGCATATATTTAACAATATCGTCAAGCAGCGTATAAACACCCTGACAAAGTATATTCGAACCCATGGACATCGGCACGATGCTGCCATCCATGACATTGGTACGAAGTGCTGCCCTGATCTCCGCCTCCGAAAAGCTCTCGCCGTTAAAATAACGCTCCATAAAATCTTCGCTGGTCTCAGCCACAGCCTCCATCAGCGTGTCACGGTAAAGCTGCAGATTCTCCTTACTATATTCCGGCATCTCACACTCTACAACTTCTTTCCCTTCCCAACGGTATGCCTGCTCTGTGATGACATTGATATAGCCGACAAATTTCTCATTCTCGCGGATCGGCAGATGGAAAGGAGCCATCTTCTTGCCATACCTGTCAGTCATGTCCTCCACGACCTGCTTAAAAGAAGCGTTGTCGATATCCATATCTGTTACGAATACAAACCTCGGCAGCTTGTACTTATCACAAAGCTCCCAGGCCTTCTCTGTACCCACTTCCATACCGGCCTTACCGGACACCACAATAATCGCTGCATCCGCCGTGGAAACGGCTTCTTCTACCTCTCCTACGAAATCAAAAAATCCGGGCGTATCCAGCACATTGATCTTCACACCTTCCCACTCGATCGGAATAACAGATGTCGCAATAGATATATGGCGCTTCTGCTCTTCTTTACCAAAGTCACTCACTGTGTTCCCATCATCTACTTTACCCATTCTGGAAGTGATACCGGACAGGTAAGCCATCGCCTCCACCAGGCTGGTCTTACCGCAGCCACCATGCCCCAGTAAAACCACATTACGAATCTTATCCGTTGTGTAAATGTTCATTTCTCGCAATCCTCCAGTTCTGTTATTCACTCATGATTGGGGCTAATCTCAGTCTTACATATACTACAAGTTCATAGACAATTTATTCCCAAGCACAAATACAAGTATATTTTACTAAATAACGCAAAAAATTTCAACAACAATTATACATTCTGCCAAAATCGCTGTAACAGTCCAGACTTCGGCTTCACTGTTACGTCAAAAACACTCATTCAGACTTTTCTCTTGTGACAGAATCTTTAAAATGCTATACTGTAATTGGTCTACCACTCCATTGTTATGAAGAAAGGAAATAAGAAATATGAGCAATCTCACCTGCGGTTTTATCGGTCTGGGTCTGATCGGCGGTTCCATTGCCAGAGCAATCCGCAATGCATTTCCGGACGCCCGTTTAATCGCTTATGATATCCAGCAAGCATCTTTACAGCTCGCCCTGAAAGATCAGGTAATCAATGAAATCTGTCCTGCCATCAATGCGTCTTTTGGTTCCTGTGATTATATTTTCCTGTGTGCCCCTGTCTCCCATAATGACGAAAATCTTCTCACTCTGAGGCAATATCTGTCACCGTACACAACCCTGACGGATGTGGGAAGTGTCAAGATGGGCATTCACGAACATGTGAAAGCCCTCGGATTGGACGATCAGTTCATCGGCGGGCATCCCATGACAGGCTCCGAACGTTTTGGATATCAGAATTCCAAACCTTCTCTTTTAGAGAATGCTTACTATATTCTAACACCTTCCGATACGGTTTCCGAAGACAGACTGTATCGCTATCGGACGCTGGTAGAATCCATCGGCGCAATCCCGCTTATCCTAAACTATGAAGAGCATGACTTTGTAACTGCCGCCATCTCACATTTACCTCATGTGATCGCCTCTTCTTTAGTCAATCTTGTCAAAAACACCGACTCAGAGTCTGGCATCATGAAAATGATTGCTGCCGGAGGTTTCAAAGATATTACAAGGATCGCCTCCTCATCGCCTGATATGTGGCAGCAGATCTGCTTGACCAACACGGAGAACATCTCCAAACTCCTGAAAGAATATATTCGGTATCTCACGGAGGTTTCTGCCTATATCGACAACAGATCAGAAGACACTCTCTACGATTTCTTTGATTCCGCGAGAAGATATCGGGAGTCTTTTGCCACCACATCCAGCGGCCCGATCAAGGTCGAGCATGTACTTACGGTGGATATTGCAGACAGGCCCGGTTCCATTGCAGCCATCGCCTCTCTGCTTGCCGGACATGACATAAGCATTAAGAATATCGGTATCAATCATAACAGGGAACTGGCGGAGGGTGCCCTCCGCATCGAGTTCTATGAGGCCAGGGCTACCGACAAAGCTGCAGCAGCTCTGACCAGTCAGGGCTATTCCATACACAGACAACATCTCACCTGATACTCTCTTCATTATCTGGAGCTTTCGTACAAGTAATCGGAGAGGTTTTATTTCTGATGCGTAAGCTTTTGTAAGGCTGAAACCAGAATTTCCAAAATCGATAACGATACCAATCTTATTTTTATTAACATTAAATACAACGGAGGATTGACATGATTTTTCAAAAAGCACACCATCTTAAGGGAGAAGTGACGGTTCCGGGAGACAAATCCATCTCACACCGGGCCGTTATGTTTGGCTCTCTGGCGGAAGGAACCACAGAGGTCTTGAATTTTCTGCAAGGTGCAGACTGCCTCTCCACGATAGACTGTTTTCGCAAAATGGGAATTTCCATCGAGAACACTCCCGAACATATTTTAATCCATGGCAAGGGACTTCACGGGCTTAAAGCGCCTGGATCCGTGCTCGATACCGGCAACAGCGGCACCACTACCAGGCTGATCTCCGGCATTCTGGCCGCTCAGCCTTTCGAGACTACTCTCACAGGCGATGCCTCGATCCAAAAACGTCCTATGCGCCGTATTATGGAACCTCTTTCCATGATGGGCGCGAATATCACAAGCATAAACGGGAATGACTGTGCGCCGCTTTGCATCAAGGGCGCTCCGCTTCACGGCATACACTATCACTCCAAAGTAGCCTCCGCACAGGTCAAATCTGCTATTCTGCTGGCTGGTCTGTACGCCGATGGTATCACCAGCGTAACTGAGCCCACTGTCAGCCGGAACCATTCCGAGATCATGCTGAACTACTTCGGTGCTTCCGTACAGACAGAGGGTACTACCGCATCGGTATATCCGAATCCTGATCTGCACGGCCAGAAAGTCTCTGTGCCCGGAGATATCTCTTCCGCCGCATACTTTATCGCTGCCGGGCTCCTCGTTCCGGGCGCGGAAGTACTGATCCGCAATGTTGGAATCAATCCCACCAGAGACGGCATCCTTAAAGTCGCTCAGGCTATGGGCGGCAATATCACCTGCCTGAATGTCAGAAATGAGGGTGAACCCATAGCGGACCTTCTTGTGAAACACAGCACACTGCACGGTATCACCATTGAAGGAGACATCATCCCCACTCTGATAGATGAGCTTCCGATCATCAATGTGATGGCCGCATGTGCGGAGGGCACGACGATTATCCGGGATGCCGCCGAACTGAAAGTAAAAGAATCCAATCGCATCGACGTCATGGTCGAGCATTTAAGAACCATGGGATGTGATATCACCGGTACGGACGACGGCATGATCATCAACGGCGGACAGCCGCTGCATGGAGCGGTCATCGATTCGCATATGGATCACAGAATCGCCATGAGTTTTGCCATCGCTTCCCTGATTGCTGATGGTGACACCGAAATTAAGGGCAGCGATATCGTTACAATAAGCTATCCTGATTTTTATCATGATTTGCAGAGGTTGACTCACTGATTTTCTTTCTATCATGATCTGCC
>CAYXKS010000064.1:10089-13794 GCA_964465725.1 uncultured Bacteroides sp.
GAGCCGATACACTGATTTTCTTTCTATCATGATCTGCCAGAGCCGATATACTGATTTTTTCTAATATGTATAAACTGCAGAGATTGACACGGCGAATCTTCCTCTATTGCATAATTAATTTGCAGCATAAAAGGCTGTTGCATTTCGCAACAGCCCCTCCTGTTTTGAATCAGTCCGACAATTTGACCAGCAATCTATTTAAAAAGTAAGACATTACCATGCAGGCGATCCCAGCCAGACATCCATACCAATTAAGCGCCGCGTCCGTCATTTGAAAATGCCTGCCATCTATATATTGTTTAAAATACTCCGTATAATACGCCATCATGTAACAGGCTACGCCCGCCAATATGATACCGATAATTCTGAAATAACCTCTAAATATAACCATACTGACAAAAGCCGTCACCAGCCCCACAACAAAAAACAATGCCAAATGAGCTCCATAACGGATCATCCGGCTAACCGTCTCGATCTGCTCCTGATCCGGATTGTCAAAAACCGTTCTGGCGATCCTCCTGGCAAGACGCATAGTCACATTTGTGGAACTGACGCCATTCTGAAACGATACGATCATTACAAAATACACCAGCAGCGCAAGTGCAAAAATCGATGCAGCAATTACCGTAAGTTCCAGCCACAGATTTCTATGTTTTCCCCGCTTCATTCCAGTTGGTTTCCTATACGTTCATATTCTTGATTGTGCCGTATGTCTCTATTCTGCTAGCGTCCATCTCAGACATGCCGATAAAGATAGCCCCATACTCGAATCTGCCGTTCTGTTTGCTCTCCGCACGTACAATCTCCAGGAAAACGTGCAGAACCTCCTTCGTCCAGATTGTCAGAAAAGCCTCATAGACCGCTCCCATATCAAGCTGCTCAGCGCAGCCAAAACCGACTCCTGTCTTTGAGCAGTCATTGATCTCAATACCGATCTGCTCTGACTTGCCGCCCAGGTCCATTCTTTTGACAACCAGCTTTCCTTCCAGTTCTATACGTTGATTTTTTCTTCTTTCCTGCATACTTCCTTACCTTCCTCTTGCCTCAATATAATGCCATATATTTAGTACACAATCGCATGAAATGGCAATTTTCATTTCTATTTTACTCTATTTCTTCTCTTTTGTAAAGGAATCCATAAGGAACATTATTTTTATTGAACGAACATACAATCCCCAAAACTAAAAAATCTATATTTCTCGCGTATTGCCTCCTCATAAGCATGCAGTACGTTCTCTCTGCCTGCCAGTGCCGAAACGAGCATAACCAGAGTGGATTCCGGAAGATGAAAGTTAGTGATCAGACAATCCATCACCTTAAACTGATATCCCGGATAGATAAATATTTCCGTATTACCGCAGCATGATTCCAACGTACCGTCCTCTTTCGCTGCACTCTCCACCGTCCGACAGCTTGTTGTCCCAACACAGATTACCCGGCCGCCGCCAGCTTTCGCACGGTTGATCTTCTCCGCCGCCTCTTCCGTCACTTGATAGTATTCAGAATGCATATGATGTTCAAGAATATTCTCTGTCTTGACCGGCCGGAAAGTGCCCAGACCGACATGCAATGTCACATATGCGGTCTCCACGCCTTTCTCCTCGATCTGCCGAAGCAGCTCTTTTGTAAAATGCAATCCGGCCGTAGGCGCCGCGGCAGAACCTTCATACCTGGCGTATACGGTCTGGTAACGGTTCTTGTCCTGAAGTTTGTGAGTTATATAAGGAGGGAGAGGCATTTCACCGAGACGGTCCAGCACCTCCTCAAATATCCCTTCATAGGAAAACCTGATCAGCCTGTTCCCTTCCTCCACTACCTCCAGCACCTCTGCCTTCAGGCAGCCATCCCCGAAGATAATGCATGTTCCGGGCCTGGCCTTCTTCCCCGGTTTCACCAATGTTTCCCAGACATCATTTTCTCTTCTTTTCAAAAGAAGAACTTCTATGGCCGCACCTGTATCTGCCTTGCTCCCCATAAGCCTTGCCGGAAGCACCTTTGTGTTATTTAAGACCAGGCAGTCGCCCGGTCTTAAATAATCGACAATCTCTCTGAAAATATGATGCTCTATACTGCCGTCAGATTTATTGAGCATAAGAAGCCTTGATCCCGACCGGTCCTTAAGTGGATCCTGCGCGATCAGTTCTTCTGGCAGCTCAAAATAGAAATCTGATTTTTTCAATTCCTCCATGTCTACATACCCGCACTCTCTAGGAATGCCACATATCCTCTCTTCGTCTCATAGACATCCGCCTTGCTGGTCGCCTCCCAGGGTGCGTGCATATTCAGCACAGCAACGCCACAATCTATAACATTCATGCCATACAAAGCGAGAATATACGCAATGGTTCCACCGCCGCCCAGATCTACTTTACCCAGCTCCGCCGTCTGAAAATTCACCTTTTCTTTCTCAAAAATAGCTCTGATATGTCCCAGATATTCCGCGTTGGCGTCATTGGAGCCGGCCTTACCCTTGGAGCCGGTAAACTTATTGAACACCATGCCATTTCCAAGATACGCCACATTTTTCTTATCAAAACTGGATGCAAAGGAAGGGTCGAAAGCACTGCTTACATCGGAGGAAAGCATACAAGAGCGCGCCAAGCATCTGCGCATATTCAGTTCACTGTACTCTCCCGACAGATTCATCACCTCTGCAACGGCATTCTCAAAGAACTTAGACCGCATACCTGTAGCGCCTACACTGCCGATCTCCTCTTTATCTACCAGAATACAACATGCCGTGCGCTCAGTCTGTCCGATCTCCAACATGGCTTTCAGAGAAGTAAACGCACATACTCTGTCATCCTGGCCGTATGCCAGAATCATACTGCGGTCAAATCCCGCCTCGCGCGCGCACCCTGCCGGGACCACTTCCAGCTCCGCGGAGATAAAATCCTCCTCCTCAATATCATAGGATTTCTGCAAAATATCAAGAATCCCTTTCTTCACCGCATCCTTTCCCGCAGATTTCTCATCCTTATCTTCTGCATTCTCGTCGCTGTCTGCCTTCTTGTCAATTACGAGCGGCCTATTGCCGATGATAATGTCGAGTGCTTCTCCCTCGATCACTTTACCAGCTTTTTTCTCCAGCTGTTCCTGTGAAAGATGAATCAACAGATCCGATACGAAAAATACCGGATCATCATCCTTCTCGCCCACGCTGATCTCCACTGTGGTTCCGTCCTTCTTTACCACTACGCCGTGAATGGCGAGCGGTATCGTCACCCACTGATATTTCTTTACACCGCCGTAATAATGAGTATCCAAATACGCAAATCCGCCGTCCTCATACAGGGGATTCTGCTTGATATCCAGACGCGGAGAATCGATGTGCGCTCCGAGGATATTGATCCCTTCCGTCATGCTCTTATTACCGATCTGGAACATAACAATGGATTTATTCATGCACACAGAGTAGACTCTGTCACCGGTTTTCAGTCTTTCTCCGGAATCGATCACGGCTTCCAGTTCCCTGTATCCGTTTTTCTCAATCAGATTCACAATCTGATCAATGCATTCACGCTCGGTTTTACCATTATTCAGAAATTCCATATACTCCTGAGCGAAAACATCCACCTCTTTTAATTGCTCATCACTGTAAAGCTCCCACGTATTCTTATATTCCATCATTGCCTCCTGTTCTGCATGTTCTTCATGCTTATATATTCAATGCTGTTACTATTTAATCAATGCCATTAAATTAAG
>CAYXKS010000065.1:0-13399 GCA_964465725.1 uncultured Bacteroides sp.
ATGGTCGCACACGGGAAGCACACATTCGGCACAAATCCCCTCTCCTCATACCACTCTTCCGGCGTCAGCAGGAAATTTTCACACCGATACAGGACTTTGGACGGATTGTCTATATCCAGAATCGCTCCGCCGATCGAATATACGAATCCGTTACAGGTGCCGCTCACACCATGATAGAACAGAAGCCATCCCTCGCTCGTCTCGATAGGAGCCGCTCCGCCGCCGATCTTGACAGACTCCCACCACTCGGAACCTTTGCCCATAACATGCCTGTGTTTTCCCCAATATACCATATCAGGACTCTCGCTCAGGAAAATATCCCCAAACGGCGTGTGTCCGGAGTCGGAAGGACGGCTCAGAAGCACATAATTGCCATGAATCTTCCTCGGGAACAATACTGCATTTCTGTTAAAAGGAATGAACGGATTCTCAATCCTCGTAAATGTCTTGAAATCGGTAGTCTTAGCCATACCGATGGAAGCGCCGTAGAAATCCTGGCACCATATAATATAGTAGGTATCCTCCACCTTGACCAGACGGGGATCATACGCATAGACCGGCATGAAATCATTGCCGTCCTCATCCTTGAAGGGAATCTTCTCCTTCTCAAACTCCCAGTGAATCGCATCCTTGCTGTGCCCCAGATAAATATAGGGAATACCGTTGGTCTGTTCCCCTCTGAACACGCCGATAAATTCATCCCCGTAGGGCATCACGGCACTGTTAAAAATTCTTGCAACACCTTCCACCGGATTTCTGCCGATAATCGGATTCTCACTGTATCTCCAGATCGGAGCTCTCTTCAATCCTTCCGGTTTTTCCTGCCACGGCACATTTTTAACTGCCGGGCTGATCATTTTTACTTCACTCATCTTCTCCTCATTTCTGCGCCGCTTATTTATATGAATCCGCAAATGGATTGTGGGTTTGCGACAGGCAGCGCGCAACCGTACAAACCTATTCGTGGAATGCCCTCTTTTCAGACATTCTCACGCTATCACTGTTCAGACAAAAACTCCAGGTTTCTCCGGATCAGATCGCATCGCTGTGCCACACACTCCACCGAACGCAACGGATCAGAAGGCGTATTGAATACATAGTCTATCAGCTTATCCACCGTGGTGGTCGCCACATGCATTCTTGTATCGCTGGATGCATAATAAATGTAGACATCCCCATTCTCTCTCGCAATCGCGCCGTTTGTGAATACCACATTGGAAACGTCACCCACCCGCTCTCCTTCTCTCGGTCCGATCAACATGCCGGAGGGTTCCGCTATCACCTTCGAAGGGTCATTTAAGTCTGTTGCAAATGCATAGATAACATAACGCAGACCTGCCGCCGTGTTTCTGACTCCATGCGCAATATGAATCCATCCCTTCTCCGTCTTAATCGGCACCGCGCCTGCACCATTTTTTGCCTCTGTGATCGTGTGGTATTTGCGCAGCGACGTCATTTTCTCCTCATCAATCACCGCGTGCGTAATATCTTCGCACAGCCCAAACCCAATGCCGCCACCGGAACCCGTATCGATAAAATCATCCATCGGTCTGGTGTAAAAAGCATACTTACCGTCTACAAACTCCGGATGCAGTACCACGTTACGCTGCTGTGGAGAGCGAAGCGTTGTCAGATTATCCAGTCTCTCCCAATTCTTCAGATCTTTAGTTCTCACGATTCCCGCTGCCGCCACGGCCGCAGACAGATCAGACACTGATTTGTCCTTGCTCTCAGAGCAGAACACTCCGTAGATATAGCCATCCTCGTGCTTTGTCAGGCGCATATCATACACATTGGTTTCCTCCGGGCAGGTATCAGGCAATGAAATGGGATAATCCCAGAACCGAAAGCCGTCGATCCCGTTATCACTCTGTGCCACTCCGAAGAAAGATTTCCTGTCATTTCCCTCGATACGCGCCACCAGATAGAACTTTCCATCCAGCTCAATCGCACCGGAATTCATAACCGCATTCACACCCAATCGCTCCATAAAATATGGATTCGTCTCCGGATTCAAATCGTATTTCCAGCTGAGCGGAATATGTTCCCTGGTCAGGACCGGATACACATATCTGTCATAAATACCGTTGTAACTGTCCGACTTGACATTCTTCCTGTTGACAAGTTTATTATACTTGTCCAGTTCTACATAATAATTGCTGTGCAGCATTTCCCCTCCGTTTCCAAAGTACCCTGTTCAAGGTACTTTCCCTTTTTAGTTAATAAGTTTCCATTCTGTATACTCGTTCCCCATGCAATTCCTGGCTCAAACACGGCGTGAACCAACTCAGAAAAATCATCTTAAGGCGATTCTTCGTAACGATATACAATTTTAATTAGGCATCGTTCTTTGACATCTAAAAAAACTTGTATTGACACGAATGCTCCGTAAAAAGCAAACCGATGCGAAAATGTAAAAGTGGCTTTTTTACACCTCCGGACTTCTTCTGATCACCTCAAGGCACATTCTCCCATTATGATACGGACATTTCCAGGGTTCCACAATCGGCTTGCCGCTCACCGCTTCCCCTTCCTGATTCACATCCCAGAACCACTCGGAGCCTTCCCTTCTGTCCACCAGATGTTCCTTGATAAACAACCACTCCGCTCTGGCTGCATCCAGATATTCCGTATGCTCCGGCGCCAGAGCATATGCATTCAGGAAACCCACTATTGCTTCCGCCTGCACCCACCATACTCTTGTCTCATCCACCACGCCTCTCTCACACTCATTGGCCAGCGATTGACCGTCGAAGGCTGTCGCGTATACCTGCTTCGTCAGATCCAGTATGATTGGAAGCATCTTCTCCTCATATTCTTTTTCTCCCAAAACATCCGTGCCACGGCGGATCAGCCATGCCGTCTCAATATCATGTCCATAGGAATGCAGGTCGATAATCGAATGCATCTCCCTGTCAAAAAACACTTCCTGCCTGTGGAGCTCCGGATTATATATCTTATCTGCAATCGTATCCAGAATCCATTTCAGCCGCTCCTTCACCCTGGCATCCCCGCTGACACGGTACAATTCCGTGTATGCCTCAAAAACGTGTAACAGCGTATTCATTGTCTTCTCAGCGATCACACCATTCTCAGACAGCTTGTCATTCTCGATCTCCTGAAAATTCCTGTCAAAAGCCTCTTTATATCCGATCTCATCCGTACACCGCTCTTCAATAATGCGGAACAGTTCGAACGCCATATCAAGTGCTTTCCGCTCCCCCGATGCATCGTAATAAGAAGAAAGCGCATAGATGGAAAAAGCCTGGTTGTATGTATGCTTTGTGGTATCCTCCGGTGTACCGTCATAAGCAACCGACCAATACACACCGCCTTTCTCCTGGTCAACGCAATACTTTTGCATGAACTCGTAGCCATGCCGCGCCTCTTCCAGCAGGGCTTCTTCCTTAAGTACCAGATAAGCATTTGCGAAAAACCACGTAATACGGCTGTTCAAAATACATCCCTTTACCGCCTTCCGGTCAACCTTAAGACCATAATCCATATAGCCATAGTAGCCGCCGTACTCATCATCCCTTAATTTCTTCCAAAAAGGAATGATACAGTCTGTCAGATGATTCCTGATCTCATCTCTGATCATTACTCTCCCCCTTTCCCTTCTCTCAACCTTGAATTCCGCTTTACTCTCTGCTTTGATTCCCGCCTTCCATCGCATCTGTGCTTCCATTTCATCATTTCATAAAGTAAATGTTTCGTGCCAGACATCAGCGGCAGAAATTAACTAAATATTAGTTTCAGAATATTAGCTTAATTTAAGTATACATTTCTTTAACTTTTAATCAATATCTATTTTTAAAAAAAATTGTTTTTTCTTGAATTTAACTCATTTTCTGCTATTTACACAATTTTCCACTTACTAATTTGTGTATATTACCTATATATTTTCCGTGATAACTCATATTTGCACCTCATGTCTTTCCAGACACAAACGTTTTATGAAAAGTACGGTGCAAATATTAGCGCATACCTGCCGTGCATACTTGCACATATGCACACATGCAGGCAAGCTGCATGGGCTGCATGGCGCGTGTACGCTCAGCGCAGCGAGTGCGCAGAGCTGTTGCCATAGATGTTCTTTTCATGCCTTGATTTCTTATACAAAAAAAGCTGAGAAATCAGATTAAATTACTCTGATTTCTCAGCCTCATATTCTCTCAATTTTCTCAGTATCCTGCTCTACTCCCCAAACTGTGCCATATACAACTTGTAATACGCGCCTTTCTTTTCCATCAATTCCTGCGCATTTCCTTCCTCTATGATCCTGCCATCATCCACCACAAAAATTCTGTCTGCCTTCTGAATCGTGGATAATCTGTGCGCGATCACAAAGGACGTCCTTCCGGCCAGCAGATGTTCGATTCCCCTCTGTACCAGGAGCTCCGTCTTCGTATCGATACTGGAAGTCGCCTCATCCAGAATTAGGATCTTCGGATCTGAAACCATCGTCCTTGCAAACGCCAGAAGCTGTTTCTGTCCGATAGAAAGTCCGCCGCCGCGCTCCGACAGCTGTGTATCGTATCCCTTCTCCAGTCGCATGATAAAATCATGCGCATTGACTGCCTTAGCAGCAGCAACGATCTCCTCATCCGTAGCATCCAGTTTTCCGTAACGGATATTGTCGCTGATCGTCCCCGAGAACAGGAAATTATCCTGTGTCATGATTCCCATCTGTCTGCGCAGACTCTCGATAGACACCTTTTTCACATCATGGCCATCCACCGCCACAACGCCTTCCTGCACATCATAAAAACGGCTGATCAGATTGACAATCGTTGACTTCCCGGCCCCGGTAGGCCCCACCAGAGCTATGGTCTCCCCCGGACGGATTCTGAAGTTCACGTCATCCAATACCTTCACCTTATCATCATAGGAAAAGGTCACATGCCCGAAAGTCACTTCTCCCTGTATGGGCGGCATTTCTGTCACCTCCGCACCGTCAGCGATTGCAGGCGGCGTATCCAGAATCTCAAAGATACGTTCCGCGCCCGCAATATTTGTCACCAGCTGATTGTAAAAATTGCTGATATTCTGAATCGGATGCCAGAACATGGTCAGATACGTTCCAAAAGCAATAAATGTTCCCAGCGACACCCGCTCCACACCCAGCACTACGATTCCGGTAAAATACAGTAGAATACATCCCATTGCCCAGGAAAAATCGATCACCGAACCAAAAGCATCGCTCATCCGTACCGCATCTACGAACGACTGCCTGTGCTCCGAGAGCAGAACATCAAAAGTACGCTCCGTCTCTGCTTGCGCATGAAAGCTTTGTATGATCCGCATACCGGCCATGTCCTCATGGATAAAGGCATTCAAATTCGCTGATTTCTTACGGAAAGTCTGCCATCGTGGATGTGCCTTCACCTGAATATACACCATACCTGCCGCCATAAACGGAATCGTCAGCATGGACGCAAATGCAAGCTTTGGATTCTTCCACACCATGATCACCACCACTGCTATGACCGTCAAGCCATCCGGAATCAACGTCGTCACACAGTTGGACAGCACATCCTTCAGGGAATTGATATCGCCAATGATACGGGACAATATTTTCCCCGTCGGCCTGCTGTCGAAAAAGGCGAAATCCAGCTTCTGAATATGAGTGTACAATTCCTGCCTGATCGTCAGAAGAATCTCATTGCACACCTTCGCCATGATATACATCCGCAGTTTCACTGTAACCACCAGAAACAGATTGATCACCAGCGCCACGGCAAGCAGCCTGTACAGACCGCCTGTATCCTTGACCGAAATATGGTCGTCGATCGCAGACTCCATGATTAAAGGATTAATCAGGCTGACCGCCACTCCGTATCCCATAATCACAAGTACCAGTATAATCTGCCATTTATAATCAAGCAGATAGCGAAAAAGCCGCAAAAGCGTCTGTACCTTGCTGCGCTCTACGCTCAGCTCATCATCTTTATACGAGTTGACTGCCATTTATCTCACCACCCTTCCTTCTTTCCGCATTTACTGCCGTCTCATCCTCCCAGTCCACCGCCGGTACCGCTCCGTACTGTGACGCGTACGTCTCATAGTAAAGCCCACGCCTTGCAAGAAGTTCCTCATGAGTACCTCGTTCCGCGATGGAGCCGTTGTCCAGCACAATAATTTCGTCCGCATGACGCACAGCACTGATCCGGTGGGCAATAATAATCTTAGTCGTGTTCTCAAGTTCTTTCAGCGTCTGCTGTATTAACTGCTCTGTCTCCATGTCCAGCGCCGATGTGGAGTCATCCATTACCAAGATAGGATCCCGCTTGGCCAGCGCCCTGGCAATGCTGATCCGCTGTTTCTGTCCGCCGGAAAGTCCAACACCCCGCTCACCTATCACGGTATCGTAGGTATCCTCCATCCGCTCAATAAATTCGCTGGCCTGTGCCTGCGCAGAAGCCCGCCTTACCGTCTTGAAGTCCAGATAGTCCTTTTTCCCCAACTTGATATTGTCATTAATCGTATCCGAAAAGAGGAATACGTCCTGCATCACATAGCTGACACTGGTGCGAAGCTGCTCAAGAGACAGCTTTCTGATATCCACATCATCCAGATAAATGGCGCCCTCCGTCGCATCGTACATACGCTGCAAAAGCTGTACGATAGATGTCTTGCCCGCTCCGGTCGCTCCCATAATTCCCAGAGTTTTGCCTGCCTCCACCGTAAATGAGATGTCATGCAGAATCTCATACATATCCGCCTTATGGAAGGAGACATGGTCGAAACAGACCTTCCCTGCCACCTGATCAATTTTGACCGGATTGGTCGCCTCCACAATACTTGGTTTCTCCTCATAGATCTTCCGCACTTTCTTGTTGGATGCCACCGCTGCCGAAAAACTGTTGGTCAACCAGCCAAGCATCTCCATCGGCCAGACAATATTTGTTGAGTATTCCACAAAAGCTGTCATCTGTCCCAGTGTCATTTCCCCTCTGATTACAAATCCGCCGCCGACCAATATAGTCAATATCGGCAGTATCTTGCTTACGACACTGAAACAAGGATAATATCTCACAAAGACCTTAGACTGCTGCATGTTCAGATCATAATAGCGTTTATTGTGGGAAAGGAATTTTCCAATCTCGAATTTTTCCCTTGCAAACGCCTTCACCGTCCTCACTCCGGCCAGATTTTCCTCAGCCACAGTATTCAGCACGGCATTTTCTTCACTGATCTCCTCGAAAACCTGCCCTAACTTTCGCTCCATAAGTATTGCGATCGTGCCGCACAACAGCATGGCCGCCGTGGGAATCAGAGCCATTTTCCAGTTGAGTACATACATGGAAATCAGAATGATCGATGTATGATAGATCACCTCGATAAGCAACATGCCCACATAACCAATCGCATCCCAGATCCGGTCAATGTCTTCCTTGACACGCGCCATCAGCTCTCCCGTGTTCGTCCTGTCAAAAAAATCCGCACTCAGGCCCTGTATATGCCGAAACAAATCTCTTCGCATATCCGCCGAAATCCGTATACTGTTCTTATCGAAGGTATATTCCTTAGCATACTGGAAAACGCACCGTCCCACGCCCACGCCCAGGAAACCAAGCAGCAGAAACTTAAGTTCTCCGATATTCCCACCGACGATCACGTCATCCACCACCAGAGCCATCAGCCGCGGTCCCATCATATCCAGCGTAACCGCGATCAGAAGCGACGCTATCGCTGCAAAATATGAAAATTTGTAGTCCCATATGTAACTTGATATCTTCTTCATGATTCTCTCCCCTCACTATGCGTCAGACAGACCCGAACTGTATTTCCCCGTTCTGCTATCTTATTTATCATCAGGACTTTATTCAGCCGCCCAGACGACACTCCGTCCATATAAACTCCTACATGAATCCTGCCTAACTGCACAAAAAAAGACTGTGGCGAAATTACCACAGCCTGAATTTACATATATGCACCTGACTTGAACATTTATTATTCTCCTGCTCAATCTGTCACCGCAAGCTACGCAAACACTCACTCTTTAGTCCATCTGCGGAGGTAATTTCCCGTACAAAATTATTTATATTGTTTCCTGCATCCGATATATTCCTGAATTTACTGTTGTTACTCATTACGGTTACCTCCTTCTTCCAGATTTTGCTATACAACGCTTCATTTCAACCAGTCCAGTCCTGGCTTTACTGTCCTTTCATTTCTCTCTTTTTACAGCGCTTGTTGATATCTTAATACAGTGATAAACTCTTGTCAACACATTTTCATGAATTCATTCTGTTCCTGACACTATCCTTTATTACCATATGCCCTTCCACAGTATGGATACTCGGCACATGGGCGTCACCGATCTGCAGTTTGTCCAGAAGCACATCAACCGCACACTGCGCCATCTTTCCCAGATCCACCTCGTAAGTCGTGATCTCCACATCACATATCCCGGGATAAATGAAATTGTCGTATCCCACTACCGATACATCCTCCGGCACACGGTATCCATTCTCTTTTAACTTATTAATCATCCGCCCTGCCGTCAGATCACAGTTACATACAAAGGCCGTAGGCATATCATCGGGAAGATTCAGAAGATTTACCTCATCAATATATCCGCTGGAGATATTCCTGTCATCGATCACCCATTCCTCTCTAATCTTCTTCCCATGTTCCAACATAGACTTGACATATCCTAAAAAGCGGTCCGTGATAGAACTCGTCGCCAACAGCGTACCCACATACGCAATCTTCTCATGTCCCATCTGAAAGAGATAATTCGTCATCTGATAGGCTCCATAAAAGCTGTCTGACACAACAATATCGCTCTCCTGTGTTTCGTCCGTAAAATCCATATATACCGCAGGCACTGAAGAATGTCTCCTGAGAAATGCAAGAAAGGGTTCCGGCATCTTCCCCAGGATGATCACTCCGTCAACCTTACGCTCCTTCAACAGTTTCGGCAGCACATACTCTCCCTCCGCCTTGCGGTCCAATATTTCCATGAGGGTGAAACATCCGGCATCCATCGCCTTGGTCGCAACTTTCTGGTACATTTGCAGGTAAAAAGAATCATACTTATCTATATAGCTCTCTTCCACCAACAGACCTATATTATAACTTTTCTCCGCCCCCGGCTTTTTTTCTTTTGACGGCTGTATATATCCCATCTCATCAGCCAGCTTCTTAATGATCTCCCTCATCTCCTCGCTGACGCCTTTCTGTCCGGACAGAGCTTTCGATACCGTTACGGTACTCACTCCTGCTTTCTGTGCAATATCCGCCAGTTTGACTGCCTTAGCCATTTCCGTGTTCCTCCACACTTTGTTTCTATAGAAAGATTTATCCCGCGTCATATACAAAATTAATTTTTGACAGTTCCTTAACGACATTAAAAATTATATTTACTATGATTATACATAATAGAATAGCTTAAATAAATCGACATAACAAACAAAATAGCTGACTAAATTTTATGAAATTTAATCAGCTAATCTATGAAAGATTCTATCAATCTGTACGTACCGCACAACAGGCGCATCTCCTATTCACCTAAATAAGCTTTCCGGACCGCATCGTTGTGCATCAGTTCCTCTGCATTCCCCTCCAGAGAGATCGTGCCGGTTTCCAGCACGTATGCCCTGTCCGCTATGGACAATGCCTTCTTCGCATTCTGTTCCACCAAAAGCACCGTCGTTCCGGACTGGCTCACCCGTTTAATGATATCAAAGATTTCGTTGACGAAGATCGGTGACAGTCCCATGGATGGTTCATCCATCAGAATAATATTAGGCTGGCTCATCAGGGCACGCCCCATAGCCAACATCTGCTGCTCACCGCCGCTCAACGTTCCCGCCATCTGGTTTTTTCGTTCTTCGAGACGGGGAAAACGCTCATACACCATATGCAGATTTTCCTTGATCTCGTTCTTGTCCTTCCTTGTGTAAGCACCCATCATCAGATTGTCATAGACCGACATCTGCGCAAAAACACGACGTCCTTCCGGCACATGGGCCATTCCCATTGGTACAATCTTATACCCCGGTGTTTTCGTAATATCCTTGCCCTCAAATATGATATTGCCGCTCGTCGGCTTGATCAATCCCGTAATCGTGTGCAGCGTAGTAGTCTTGCCCGCTCCGTTCGCACCGATCAGGGCAATGACCTCCCCCTGTTCCACCTCAAAACTGATTCCCTTGATTGCCTCTATCACACCATAATGAACGTGAAGATCCTTCACTTCCAACATTGCCATGCTTATACCTCCATATCTTCCTGACGCATAGCAGCTCGGCCTTCGCCTTCACTGTTACGGAACCTGCCATCTCCAATCACCTTCAATGTGAGTTGCCAGGTGCAAAGTCCTGAACCAAATTATTACTCCGACACATACACACCCATGACATCTTGTCTAGGAACCTAAATAAGCCGTAATAACTTCCGGATTGTTCAATACTTCCTGTGTATCCCCCTGTGCCAGCACTTCGCCGAAGTTCAGCACTGTCAGTTTTTCACAGATACCGGATACCAGCTTCATATCATGTTCAATCAACAGAATCGTCATATCAAAACGGTCTCTGACGAACCCTATTGTATTCATCAATTCCTTCGTCTCGTTGGGATTCATGCCCGCCGCAGGTTCATCCAGAAGCAGCAGCTTCGGCTCTGTCGCCATCGCTCTGGCAATCTCCAGTTTTCTCTGCTGTCCATAAGGCAGATTTTCCGCCTTATAATCCGCATATTCCTCCAAACCGAACACTTCCAACAGCTCCATCGCCTTCGCGTTCATCTCTTTTTCCACTTTATGATAGCGGGGCAGGCGAAGTATCCCCTCCAGAGTAGAATAAGGATAATGGTTATGCAGTCCGACCTTTACATTATCCAATACCGGCATATCCCCGAACAGGCGTATATTCTGGAAGGTCCTGGCTATCCCCGCCTTACAGATATCGATCGTCTTCTTTCCCGTCAGATTCACCCCGTCCAGGAGGATCGCTCCCTCGTCCGGCTGGTATACACCGGTCAAAAGATTAAAGATTGTCGTCTTACCGGCGCCATTCGGACCGATCAGTCCATATAGCTGTCCCTTCTCCACAGAAATATCAAATGCATTCACCGCCCGCAGGCCGCCGAAGGAGATTCCCAGATTCTTAGTCTCTAACAATGCCATCTCTTACGCCTCCTTCTTCTCTGCTTTTGCGCCAAATCCCAGTTTCTGTTTCAAACGTTTTCTGAAAAAGATTGCATTCGGGCTCCAGTTTATTATCATCATAGCGATCAACACAATCGAATAAATCAGCATACGATAATCGCTCAGTCCCCTCAGCACCTCAGGCAGCAGCGTCAGCAAAACCGCCGCGATAATGGAGCCGCGTATATTCCCGATACCGCCCAGCACCACAAACACCAGAATCATAATAGACATATTGTAACCGAAATTCTTAGGCAGCGCATTCAGTGTGGACAGATTATGTGCATAAAGCACGCCCGCTACTCCCGCCAGCGATGCGGATACCGTAAAAGCAATCAGCTTATACTTAGTTACGTTGATGCCTACCGACTCCGCGGCAATCCTGTTGTCACGGATGGACATGACCGCGCGCCCTGTCCTGGAATGAATGAAGTTGAGCACAATAAACAGCGTGACCAGAATCAGAATGACACCCACCGTAAAATTGGAGTCGTTCGGAGTTCCCGTGACACCCTGCGCCCCTTTGATCAGCATCAACCCGTCCTCTTCCATATGCAGTGACAACGCATCCTTCATTGAAAAGTGAAGTCCATTGCTGTCCACTCCGAGATATAACACATTGATAATATTCTTGATAATTTCACCAAAAGCCAGCGTCACAATCGCCAGATAATCTCCGCGCAGGCGCAAAACCGGTATGCCCACCAGAAATCCCACCAATGCTGCAGCCGCTGCTCCGATAAGAAGCGCCAGGAAAAACCGCAGGCCGCCCGGCAGTGCATCCTTAAACGCAAGTGAAAACACCGCGCTGGAAAAAGCGCCGACGCACATGAATCCCGCGTGTCCCAGACTCAGTTCTCCCAGAATACCCACCGTCAGGTTCAGTGCGATCGCCACGATAACATAAGTGCAAAAAGGAACCAGAAGTCCCTGTATCAAGCTGGACACATGCCCTGATGTAACCAGCAGCTGTACCACAATATATGCAATAATTACCATCGCATAGGTAATCAGATCATTCTTCGTTGTTTTATTCATTTTTGGTTTACTTTTTTTCATTTCCATCGCTGTACCCTTCCCTCGTTCCGACTCCAAACCGGCTGTTTCGTTCTATGACGCCTTGGAAAATCTTTTCGTCTTTTTCAGACTTTCTCCAACACCTTCTTACCGAGAAGCCCTGTAGGCTTCACGAGCAGCACAATAATCAAAATACTGAACACGATCGCATCCGAAAGTTGGGAAGAAATATAGGCTTTGCTCAGGTTCTCGATCACACCCAGCAGAATACCGCCGATAAATGCACCAGGAATCGAGCCGATCCCGCCAAATACCGCCGCCACAAATGCCTTAATGCCCGGCATGGATCCGGTATAAGGCGTCAGGGAAGGATAGGCGGAGCACAGAAGCACGCCAGCCACTGCCGCCAGCGAAGAGCCAATGGCAAAGGTCACGGCAATCGTACCGTTCACATTAATGCCCATAAGCTGTGCAGCTCCCTTATCCTCAGACACCGCCGTCATGGCGCGCCCGATCTTGGTCCTTTTTACAAAAGAGGTAAGACCTATCATAATAACAATACTGACGATAACCGTCACTATTGTAACGCTCTTAATAATCAACTGTCCGTCAAACAATTCCAGATTCGGCAGCGTCACCACATTGGTAAATGCCTTCGTATCCGAACCGAATACAAGCAGTGCTACATTCTGCAGCAGGTAGCTCACACCAATTGCCGTGATCAGTACGGCAAGAGGCGACGCACCACGAAGAGGCCTGTATGCTACCCGTTCTATGGTCACACCCAACACAGTACACACTACCATGGATATAATGATCGCTATTAGCGGATGCATACCCATGCCGCTCGCCGCCACGAACACTGCGTAACCGCCGATCATAATGACATCACCGTGGGCGAAGTTCAGCATCTTGGCGATACCGTACACCATCGTATACCCCAGTGCAATCAGTGCATACACACTTCCTAAACTTATTCCGTTGATCAAATGGGCCACAAAACTCATACTCACACCTCAGTTCCTTATCTCACACACCACATAATTCTTTATCTCATTTTCTCACACATCATGTTATGGAAATGCACCAGAATACCAGATTCCGGTATCCTGGTGCAGCCATACTCATATCATTATCTTCACATTATCCCGCTTTCTTCATTATAAACAGGGAAAATATATGGGGAGAATGCACGCTTTACCGCATTCTCCCAGACATGACTTA
>CAYXKS010000066.1:0-13342 GCA_964465725.1 uncultured Bacteroides sp.
CTTTTTCCAGCCATTTTTACCAGCTCACGTGTCATCTTACGCAAGCTGTGCCTGCACGGCCGTGAGAGCCACAACACCGACGATATCCTGCCATGAGCAGCCCCTGGAAAGATCATTGACCGGCTTTACAATTCCCTGCAGCATAGGGCCGTAGGCTTCTGCCTTGCCAAGACGCTGTACCAGTTTATAGCCGATATTCCCGCAGTCCAGATTCGGGAATATCAGGACGTTCGCCTTGCCGGCCACCTCACTGCCCGGTGACTTTGACTTGGCAACCTGCGGTACTAAAGCAGCATCTGTCTGCAGTTCCCCATCAAGACACAGATGCGGATACTGCTCATGAGCGATCCTGGTCGCCTCCACCATCTTATCTACAAGAGGATGTTTTGCACTGCCCTTTGTGGAATGGGAAAGCATCGCGATGATCGGTTTCGCACCTACCAGACTCTTGAAACTCTTAGCTGAACTGTCCGCGATCGCTGCCAACTCCTCCGCCGTGGGATCCTGATTCAGCCCACAGTCCGCAAACAGAAATGTTCCCTTTTCTCCGAAAGTGCAATCCGGAACATCCAGGATAAAGAAACCGGAAACCAGCTTCACACCCGGTGCAGTTTTCAATATCTGCAGTGCCGGCCTGAGAGTATCCGCCGTTGCGTGGCAGGCGCCTGCCACCATTCCATCCGCATCATTGGCCTTCACCATGACAACACCAAAGGTAAGATAATCTCTCAGAAGAATCTCCCGCGCCTTCTCCGGCGTCATTCCTTTATTCTTCCTTGTCTCGTATAAAAGGTCCACATACCCGTCCAGCTTGTCCGTCTTCTCCGGATCAACGATTGTAACGCCGTCCAGTTCCACTTCCAGCCATCCTGCTCCATCCATGATCTTCTCTTCATTGCCGATCATAATGATATCCGCAATATCCTCCTTAATGATATTCGCCGCAGCGATCAACGTTCTCTTGTCATTGGTTTCCGGCAGCACGATCGTCTTCTTATCGCTCCTTGCTTTCTCCTTCATTAAATCAATATAAGACATGTTACACCCTCCTTGTATACATTTTAATAGTTTTAATAATTATACAAAAATTGCCGCATGTATACAATACAAAACCTCTTTTTTGTGTTAAACTTATATTTAACAGGGAATCATTTCAGTTATTTCTTATTGTAAGGGGGAGGAATGACAATGAAGACAGTAGGTATCATCGCAGAATACAATCCATTTCATAACGGACATGCATATCAGATCGCAAAAGCAAAAGAAATGACAGATGCAGATTACTGCATCATTGCCATGTGTGGAGATTTTGTACAACGCGGCGCCCCGGCTTTGGCTGATAAATATATTCGTGCCGAGACCGCTCTGAAGAATGGCGCAGATCTCGTGTTGGAACTGCCTGTTTATTATGCACTTGGAAGCGCAGAATATTTTGCTTCCGGCGCTGTCGCCCTTTTTGACAAACTTGGTGTTACAGACTCCCTCTGTTTCGGCAGTGAATGCGGAGATATCTCGATCCTGTCGGAATTCGCCATGCGATTGATGAATGAAGACTCTGTTTTCAAAAGTGTCCTGGACAGATATCTGCGAATGGGTCATGCTTACCCGACCGCCAGAAATGCCGCCCTTCACGCAAGCGCTCCCCACCTGACTCCCTACATGCACATACTGACAACTTCCAACAACATTCTGGGTATCGAATACTGCAAGGCTCTCTCCAGACGCGGCAGCTCTATAAAGCCATATACGACTCATCGTGCCGGAAGTTCCTACCACGATGCTAGTCTGTTAAATACATATTGTTCGGCTCTGGCTATTCGCGAGGCGATCGATTCCACCGGCGACCTCTCCGAAGTACAAAACCTGATGCCGCCCTCCGCTTATGAACTTCTGGAATCACAATTCGGAATATCGTGTCCCATCCATACCGACGACTTCTCTCTGATGCTGCACTATCAGTTGTTGTCAGAACAGTCAGCTGGCTATACGAGCCATCCTGACATCGATCAGGATCTTTCAGACCGCATCACAAATCTGTTGCCCATGTACCACGGTTTTACAGATTTCTGTGAGAAACTAAAGACCAAGAACCGTACCTATACCCGCATCTCACGAAGCCTAATGCACATCCTTCTGCGAATAGAAAAAGAAGACCTTCTCACCTATCAGGCGGAAGACTATGTTTATTATGCACGGATACTCGGTTTCCGCCAGGATGCCACCCCGCTTCTTTCCGCAATTAAAGCACACAGCAGTATCCCCATGCTAACCCGCCTGTCTGATGCGGACGATCTGATATCAGACAACGGCCATGCAATGCTTTCAAAAGATATCTATGCATCACAGATCTATAATAGCCTGGTGCAGAATAAATATCCTCATTCCCCGTATGACGGCAACGAGTATACGAGGCAGGTTCTTAAAATCTGACCATGCCATAATCATTATGACGCACTTCCTTATGAGATGAAAAAAGTGCGGTTCCGCAATATTTTCTTACACGGCCGCACCTTTTATTTTGTATTGCATATTGTATTTCTTTTTCATCCTCAGGCCAGGCTCAACATCTCCTGTATCGTATTCATGATCCTGTCCCGCACCATATTGGCAATTTCCGCCGTTGACATGTTCTTATATTCATCATAGGGAATCGCTTTCAGGAAATGCACCTGGGTCACCACCGGCCTCAGCGACCATTCCCCGAACACTTTGTAGGAGTCGATCAACGCCACCGGAATAATAGGAACCTTCGCCTTCAGTGCGCTCTTGAAGCAGCCCGCCTTGAATTCTCCTACTGTATTATGATTCTTGTAATAACCGCCCTCTGGAAATATGATAAACCGACGTCCATTCTTTGTGTCTTCCGCCAGCTCCTTTATAATCGTGACAGATTGACGGATATCGTCCTTGATCAACCTTTTTCCATGAATCAAATCAATAAACTGTTTCACCAGAATGCCATGGGATTTCGCATCATCAATCACCACTGAACACGGCTTCTCATGCGCATACATGATGCCGAGAGCGTCATACTTGCCCTGATGGTTGGGAAACATCATATAACCACCCTCCTCCGGAAGATACTCTGTCCCATATTTCTGTGTGGAAATATGCCCTGCCTTCATCATACGGTGTATCGCAAGCTGGGCATACCTATAGCACTCCTCCTCCGAATATTTCTCCCCATGCCTGGCCTTATAAGCCATCTTGGGTATCATATATAATCTGGGCAGATTACACACAATAACCTGTATAAAACGTAACATATTCCTTACTACCTCTTGTCATAATAATGGTGAAAACAATTTCAAAAATGGTCCAATCACATTATACCTTACAAATTTCTTCTTGCACCACTCGAGCGTAATATTCTCCGAAACCGCAAACGTCTCCTCCATATCTTTCTTCAGGTCCCGAATCATATCCGCCTGATATAAGAAAACGCCACACTCAAAATGGTGGTAGAAGCTCCTGTAATCAAAATTGATCGTTCCCACCGTCGCAATCTCGTCATCACAAAGCACACACTTGGAGTGAATGAACCCCGGCGTATATTGATAGATCTTAACCCCAGCCTCTATCAGATTCTGATAATTGGACTGCGTCAGCCAGTAAACTGTCTTCTTATCCGGCACCCCCGGTGTCACAATGCGCACGTCCACACCACGCTTAGCCGCCAATTTCAGGGCTGTAACCACCTCATTGTCCGTGACCAGATAGGGAGTATAGATGTAGACATACCTGCTGGAATAATTAATCAGATTTAAATAAACGTTTTCACCCACCGTTTCATCATCCAGCGGCGTATCCATGTAAGGCTGCACGAATCCTTGCGTCTTTGGCGGCTTTACGAAATGGTAATAGTATCTGTGATAATCCTCTTCTGTATAGCGGGACATATTCCACATCTGAAGAAACATCACCGTAAAATTCCATACAGCTTCTCCTTCAATGCGGACGCCCGCATCCTTCCAGTGATCGCCGTGCGGGTGAGTGTAATTGATATATTCATCCGACATATTAATGCCGCCAGTATATCCCACTCTGCCATCTATCACGACAATTTTCCGGTGATCCCTGTTATTCAGCACCAGAGACATGAAGGGTATCAGTCTGTTGAATGCCACACACTTAATCCCTTTGCTCTCCATAATCTTGTTGTATTCCTTCGGAAGGATAAACACGCTACCCACATCATCATAGATCAATCTGACTTCCACGCCATTTTTCACCTTGCGTTCCAGCACGTCCAGCACTGTATTCCACATCGTACCTTCACCCAGGATAAAAAATTCCAGAAAAATAAAATTTTCGGCACTCTCCAGGTCCTCCAAAAGTTGTTTCCACCAAGGAAGACCATCCGCATAATACGCCGCTGAAGTATGCTCCCACACAGGAGTGCCCGCATAATGGTAAATATACTGGCTCTGATTGGCAACGTTGGAATTATTCTCAGTAAGCTCCGTCAGGACCTGTTCGTCCTGCTTCAGATTCCTTGTCACAAGCACACTCGTACGCTTCATGGACGCATACAGCTTCTTCGGCAGGAAGACATGTCCAAACGCCAGATACATGACTCCGCCGAACAGTGGAAATATCAGGATCGGAACCACCCACGCCAGCTTCACGGCAGGATTATTCTGTTTCAAAATAAGGGCAATAACAGCGCCAAAGCTGAGCAAACGCAACACGAAAGCAATCTCCACATAGTAGTTCCCCCACCTGAAGATCTCCAGCATGAAGAATCCGACCTGCAGCAACACGATGAGCACCGTTATTACCATTCTATTTAATGCGTACTGTAATATTTTTCTCATTTCAAAAATCCGTTAACAATTTGTTCCTCTGCTTCTTTCTCTGTCAAACCCAGAGTCATAAGTTTCATCAGCTGTTCACCCGCAATCTTACCGATCGCTGCCTCATGGATCAGATTGGCGTCTATGTTATTCGCCGTCAACTCCGGAACAGCGCTGACGCTCGCCTCGTCCATAATAATAGCATCACATTCACTGTGTCCCTGACATTTCCTGTTTCCTGTGATTCTGCTCTTAAAAAGCTGCCTGGAGTGCTCCTTAGCCACAGACCGTGAGATCAGGTTGACGCTGGAGTTCTCTCCGTTCATATCCACCTGGAAATCTGTCTCCGCATACTGCTTTCCGTGTGTCATGATCTTCTCACGTATAACCAGGGACGCACCCTCCGCCACCTCCGCTGTCGTGACGCGCTTCGTGGAATCAATTCCCTTGATCTGTACTGTGTCCATCTCCAGGGACGCGCCCTCCGCCAGATGAATCTCCGTCGTCGGGTTCATAATGCGCTCCCCATTACCGTCTCCACTACCGTAATGCTTCTCCACGTATCTGACCTTCGCGTTCTTTTCCACAAAGAAACGATGTATTCCCGAATGTTCCGAAGTCCCATCACCGCCATTGTGAATGCCACATCCGGCGATAATCGTCACGTCCGCATCCTCTCCCACAAAGAAATCGTTATATACGCTTTCTTTCAATCCGCTCTGGCTTAACACTACCGGAATATGCACGCTCTCGGATTTGGTTCCCTCTTTAATGTGTATGTCTATCCCGGATTTGTCCTCTTTTGTAACAATATCAATGTTGGCTGTCGTATTCCTGCCTGCCATCTGTCCGTTTGCGCGGATATTATAAGCGCCGGCAGGTATCTCATGCAGCCCTGCCACCTGTTCCAACAGGTTCCGTTGAATAGCGTCCATCTGTCGATACCTCCTTCACCACAGCAGTTCAGCCTTCGGCCTCACTGTCACCCTTTATCTATAATTTATCCGTCAATGTCTTGCAGTGTGCGCCGGCACCAAGCAGTTCCGGCATGATCTCTTCCTTGCTTCCCATCTTCTTAATCTGCCCGTCTGTGAGGAGAATAATCTTATCCGCAATATTCAGGATACGCTCCTGGTGGGAAATAATCAGGATGGAACCATGGATTTCCTCATGCATCTTCTCAAATACATGTATCAGATTCTGGAAACTCCACAGGTCAATGCCCGCCTCCGGCTCGTCAAAAATCGACACCTTCGTCCCTCGCGCCATGATCATGGCAATCTCTATTCTCTTCAATTCACCTCCTGAAAGGGAGGCATTCACCTCACGGTTTACATAATCCCTTGCGCACAGCCCCACTTCCGAAAGCATAGCACAGATTTCCGCAATACTGGCGTTCTTACCCGCCGCAATCGATAGAAGTTCCCGAACGGTAATTCCCTTAAAACGAACAGGCTGCTGAAATGCAAAACTGATGCCCATATTGGCGCGCTCAGTGATCGACAGATCTGTGATATCCACACCGTCAAGCAGAATCTGTCCGGCCGTAGGTGTAAGAATCCCCGCAATAATTTTGGCCAGAGTGGATTTTCCACTGCCGTTAGGTCCTGTCACCGCGATAAACCTGTCGTCGATCGTTACATTAATATCCTTTAAAATCTCCGTCTCTCTGCTCTCATCCTCCGCAGAGTAGCAGATACCTTTTAATTCTAACATAATATCACTCCTCGTCTCAATCCATTAGAGTATCTTAACACAAAATGAGAGTCTTAGCAAATTTTTGACAAAATTTGTTTCCAATATTCAATAATTTCAAAAACTGCCAGTATATGCATTTATATACCGACAGTCTTCTGTGTAACTTCTTTATAACAGTTCATCCTTCAGCTTCACTGTTACACTTTCCATAACTCTATTGTTTCTGAACTATGTACGGTGCAATCGCCGCCTCAATCTCTGACAATTTATTATGGGTTTCCAGAACTCTGAACTCCACAGGCTTCGACAAATCCATGGAAAAAATACCCATGATAGATTTGGCATCAATGACATACCTTCCCGTAGCCAGATCAAAATATCCGTCGAATCCTTCTATCGTCTTGACAAATCCTTTCACCCTGTCGATAGAGTTCAAATCCAACATGTAACTTTTCATCTTCTATCACACCTTTCCCTACTGTCTGTAATATTAATACTTGTACTCGCGTCATCCCTGACACAAAAGCTTCTGTGAAAAGCGGACACAAGTATCAATACAAATCCACATGAACTTCCTTGTATCATTTTATGTCATTTCACAGATTTTGTACAGTCCCATGTTCTCCTACCTGTTCAATCACATTAATATATCGTTGCTGTTCACAGGCAATGTCAGTTAGCTGAGCCAATATACAGCGTCTGACATTATGCGGGCAGAAACACATGTTTAAAGGCATTATATGTTCTGCGCATTCCCTCCGCAAAATCTGTATATTCCAACTGCAGTTCCTGTTTGCTCTTCGCATTGGAACACAATTCACTCTCCTCCTCTTTCGCCGGAAAAGGAACCGGAATCTGCTGCGCCAAAGCCTCATCCAACGTAAATGGGATTTCCTGCAGCGCTTCGAGTACTTCCGGATCTGCTGTCTCCTTCAGCGTCTTAAAGAAAATATCGTAATCCATGATCTCATCCTGACAGAGATTATAGGCCTGGCCATAAGATTTCTCATTTCCAAGCACCCGCAGAGCCGCCTGCGCCGCATCCTTTACATAGACAAACTGAAACTTTCCGTCCGCATCGGTGAATCTGGGAAGAACATGGCCTAAAAGCATCAACTGGATATACGCCGATTCTCTCGGCGCGTAATTGTAGGGACCATATAGAATAGCCGGTCGCAGCACCGTCCATGGAATTTTCCTTTCTCCACATACACGGGCAAGTTCCTGCTCCAGCGCCACCTTACCCGCAATGTAGGCGCCCGCCTCTCCTGGAAAAGTCCTGTGCTCCAGGGCATGCTGCTCTATCTTGACCACACCGCTTCCTCTCTCATAGACATCCACCGTGCTGATCAGCACATACTGCCCAATCCGTCCGGAAAAGTTTCTGATGGTTTCTTCCACGTCTCCCGCCTCATAGGCACAGAAGTCTATAACCGCATCGTAATCCTCTGTACACAGCTCCATCACCTCCGCGCTGTGCCTGTCACCCTTAATTTCTTTTGCCCCGAACTCCTTCATTGAATAGGTTCCACGGTTTAGCACCGTAACTGTATGTTCCTTCGTCGCCTCCATGACAAAAACGCGTCCATAGAAGTAGCTGCCTCCGATAACCAGTAAATTCATAGTAGCCTCCATGTCTTCCCTGATACAAATTTTCATGAAAATACAGTGCAAGTATTATTTCTTTTCATATTTATAAAAATGGATTGTAGTATCTGCTGCCATCCCAGAACGTTACCACCAAATCAACAATAAGCACCGTCAAAACAAATCCGATTGTCAACCAATCATTCCTTTTCATTTTCCTCTTGGCATACCAGGTGCGCTTCTTATTCTTGCCGAATCCCCGCAGTTCCATCGCATTGCTGACCGTCTCGATACGATTTAAGCTGGACAATATCAGTGGCAGAAGGATCGCCACAGAATTTTTTAATCTGGTAAATAGTTTATCCTTTCCCGACAGATCGATACCTCTAGCCTGCTGTGCCTGACTGATATTATGATACTCTCTCTGTACATCCGGTATGTAACGCAGTGCCAGACTAACAGAATACCCAATCCTGTAACTGACACCGATACTGTCTAAAGACGCCGCGAATTCACTCGGATCCGTACAGGCAATAAACAGGAGCGCCACCGGTACCACACAGATCACCTTCATGGTCATATTCAGATGATAAAACAACTGTTGCAGCGTGATCGTGTAAGGTCCTGCTATGGTGAGAAGAACTGTCCTGCTCTCATATAGTTCCACCCCATACTCAGGAGCAAACAGATACACAAACAGATTATTCATAAGCAAGAATATCGCCGCCAGCCCAAGTACAACACTGATATCCCGCACTCTGATCCTGCTAACCTTAAACACCACAAAACTGATCAGAAGCATACAAATCAAAACTCGTGTGTCATAAGTAACCATAGACGCTATACTCCACGCTATAAAAAAGATCAGTTTCGTTGTACCCGTCAGTTCATGCACAAGGCTGTTCCGTTTAATATAGCTCAGTATTGCCGCTTTCGCCATCTCAACGCACCTCCTTCTGCTCATATCCGATGAAACATTCCGTAAACACTTGCGGTTCCTCAATCCCGCACGCCAGACTCAGCGTATAGAGACTGGTCTCCTTTAAATTCGCGGCCTGTACTAATTCCGGATCATTTAATACATGAGCCGCCGTCGTATCCGCCAACATTCTTCCCTCGCTGAACACAATCGCTCTTTTCGTGTATTCCAGCATCAGATGCATATCATGTGTGATCATCAGTATCGTGTATCCCTTTTCATTCAATTCTTTCAGGAAATCCATGATCTCTGTATAGTGATGATAATCCTGCCCCGCCGTAGGTTCGTCCAGTATGATAATCTGCGGACGCTGGACAAGAATACTGGCAATAGTCACACGCTTCTTCTGTCCGAAAGACAGTGCAGACACCGGCCAGTTGCGGAACGGATACAATCCACACACTTTCAGGGTTTCCTCCACCCTCACGTTGCGTTCCTCTTTCGGCATACCGCTCTGTACCAGCGCCATCTCCACCTCATCCCAGATCATGGGCTTAGATATCATTTGGTTTGGATTCTGCATAACATATCCGATCCGGGCCGCTCTCTCTTTAATCGTATCTCCCTTCAGATCCCTGCCCTCCATAAAGATACTGCCTGAAACAGGCTGTTCAAACCCACAGATCAATTTCGCCAGAGTGCTCTTTCCAGCGCCATTGCGCCCCACAATGCTGAGCATTTCACCTTTGTGAATTGTAAAATTCACATCCTGCAACGTATACTGATTCGGAATGTAACCAAATTTCAGTTTCTCTATTCGCAATAGTTCCTGTCCTTGCTGACCGGAATGGATTCGCGCCTTCTGCGTATGATACCAGCCCCTTACCTTCTCCTTGTCTTCCTGACTCAGGACCAAATGATCCACGTGTTCAGGATGCAAAGCTTCACTGATCTCCACTCCGGCATACCGCAGCGCTGTCAGATAGAGAGGCTCTCTGATTCCATGCTCTAAAAGCAAGTTTCCTGTAAGAAGCTTCTCTGTAGGCATATCTGCCACGATCTCCCCCTCATTCATCAGGACGATCCGATCCATACTGCGCCAAAGCACATCCTCCAGCCTGTGTTCTATGATCAGCACAGCCGCTCCCGTGCGCTCATGCACCATATCGATCAGCTCTATTGTTGTCCGTCCCGCCGCCGGATCAAGATTCGCCAAGGGCTCATCAAACAATAGTATCTTAACCTCTTCCACCATCACACCAGCCAGACTGACTCTCTGCTTCTGTCCGCCGGACAGTTCATGCGGAGCATGTTCCAGGTGATGATCGATATCCACCAGCTTCGCTACTCTGTCCACCAGCTGCATCATTTCATCCTGAGGCACACAGTCATTTTCCGGTGCAAAGGCGATGTCTTCTCCCACTGTCAGACCAATAAACTGTCCATCGGTATCCTGCAGCACCGTGCCAACCGTATGGCTCAGTTCAAAGATACTGCTCTTCTCCGCCTCCATACCGTCCACAAAGAGTTTACCAGTACTTTTGCCGGGATAGGCAAAGGGAATCAATCCGTTAATACAGTTTCCTATCGTACTCTTACCGCTGCCTGATGTGCCTGCAATCAGCACCTTCTCACCCGGATAGATATCCAGATTAATATGCCGCAATGTAGGCTCCGCCTGCGCCATATATTGAAATCCATAGTCCTGAAAAGAAATTACGGGAGATGCCATATGTTTGCTCCTTATGTATTATTTTCTTAAAAAAGAGCCGCCGTAGATAATATAACGGCCGCTCTTCTTAAATAATCGCTTATTCATCAGTTCTCTTTATTCAGTGAACCCTTCTTTACAACCGTCTTCGCATATGCAACTAACAGAAGCGAGCCAACGATACCGGTTGTGATTATATTGGCAACGCTCGCCATCAGGCCTTGGGCAAATAACTTCTCGATCGGTTCCGAATAAATCAGAATATCAAGAACCGGCGCAACAAGTCCCCAAGCCAGCAGATGTGCGATAACCTGCGCCACGTTGAATTGTACAATCTTCTTGGAATCGAATCCCTCATTAATGTCCAGCTTCATTGTCACGAGTCCAATCACAAGCCCTACAAAAGCAGATGCGATGATCCAGCTCCACCAGGGTCCGTAACTGGTCGCATCGATCAGCGTATGACCGATAAAACCGATCAGAAGACCGGCAACCGGGCCAAACAATGTGGCAAACACTGCCTGAATCGCGTACTGCAGACTGATGTTCGTGTTGGGAACCGGCGAAGGTATCGCAATCTTTCCAAGAACGAAGAACAGTGCCGCGCCAATACCGATCGCAACAACACTTTTAACAGATAATTTTTTCATTGGATTTCCTCCCTCTCTTTTTAGAAAAATGTATTAATATGTAAAAATCACATATTTGTATTATAGACCGGAAAATATGACTGTGTCAACGAAATAAATTATGATGTAACTGCTTCAGGCGTCGCCTCAGGTGCTGCTTCGGGCTCAGGTACTGCCTCAGCGACCGCCGATACCACACCGTTCTTGTTCACTTCATAGTTCACACCGTCTACTGTCACTGTCACATTCTTCTGCAGCGCACCGTTTTCATCATAGTAATATGTATTTCCGTCCGGCCGTGTCACAAGCCCTCTCTGCATAACCGCATTCTCATCAAAATAATATTCCACACCTTCGATCGTCACATCTTCCCTGAGCGCATGTCCATCCTTGGTTGCCAGGAAATATCTTCCTGTCTCATCCTCAAACCAGCATCCCTTCTGTACGAAACCATTCTCGTCCAAGTGATATTTCTTTCCTTCCCATTCGGCCCAGCAAGAACGCTGCATCCTGTAGTTGTTGTAGAAGACCTTCTGGTCTCCCCGGGTCGCGAACCCGTTCGCAACAATAATCGAAGAGTAATCCTTAAACTGATAATTCATATCAACTCTGGTCGGAATCCCCGCCACACTGCCATGCGAAGTATTCTGCCAGAAGGAAGCGCCGTCATACTGCAAAGCATCCGCATACTGCGCCACCCACTTATCATACCTGATATTGCCAATCTTATTCTGGAACATATTCTTACTGGAATACACCACCGGATAATAACCGTGTGCTTCCACCGTGGAGCAAAATGTATTAATCAATGCCTGAAGCTGCTCCTGAGACATATTCTTATGACAAGGATCCTCAATGTCATAGACTACCGGATAGCTCACCGTGTAGTTGCCGATCCACTGCATTAACAGATCAGCCTCATTCTGCGCCTGTTCCACCGTAGTCGCATAAGAATACAGATAAACACCTGTCCTCAGTCCTGCCGCATTGGCGCCCTGCATATTAACGTCAAAATAGGGGTCTACACCGGAATTCGTGCTGCCTGCCTTCACAAAGACAAAACTCACTCCTGAGGAGGGTACCTGGCTCCAATCAATCGCTAGATTATGCTTGGACACATCAATTCCTCTCGCTATGGAACTCCCTGCTCCGATTGCCTGTACCTGTTCGGCCGGCGCCATCATCAAGGCCACCGCTGCGCATAATGCCGCGGCTCTTTTCAGATATCTTCTCACTGTAAGCTTATTTTTTCTCATCTGTACCGTACATCTGCCCTTCGGAATATCGGTTCCATCTGCGCCATTCATATGATCTTCACAGATATTCTCCGCTATCTCCAGGACAGATTTTCTCCTTTTTCTTTTTAATTTATTGCAAAATTGTTACAATATATTACTTTTCTTAACAATCCTTTACAAATATATCATACCTTTCCAGAGATGTACAGTACAAACAGTATAATTTACTTAATTTAATTCCCAAAATTTTTACTTAAAATTACTTGTCATATTTTCATGGATGTGCTATTATATTATTCGGTTGTTAGATAGGCCGGCGTGTCGGAATGGCAGACGAGGCAGACTCAAAATCTGTTGTGGGCAACCACGTATGGGTTCAAGTCCCATCGCCGGCAGTTTCATCGTAGTAATACAATTCATAATCACATATAGAAAGCAGGTGATTGTATGACTGAAGGTGAAATGCTAAAATTGTCAATAGAAGAATTCTCAAGGATACAGCGTTATATGATGTTAGCCGATAAAGATTCTGATGTGTATAAGGCAATGAAAGAAAGATATATTGATTTAAAAGTTATTCTTTCTTCTTCTGGTATTAATCTGACAGAATTGGATAGAATCAAGGAATAACAAAATAGATAATAATATGTCACATTAATTAAGGTGTAGAGTCTGTTGGATTATCAAGACTTAACACCTTTTTTATTTTCATTTTGCTCTGAACATATATTGAAAAGTCAATACTCTACTCCGGTTTATGATCT
>CAYXKS010000067.1:0-13280 GCA_964465725.1 uncultured Bacteroides sp.
AAAGGGACTCTCAACACTTTGTACGCAGAAAGTCCCTCCCATTAATTTCTTTATATTACTATATTTTATCTTATATCTTCAGCTATTGCTCAGGCTTCCACTATCTCTTCAGATTAACAAGTTCTTCCAGTAAAGTGTCAGATACTGTAATGATACGGCTGTTTGCCTGGAAACCACGCTGTGTAGTGATCATTGTTGTAAACTCACTCGACAGGTCTACATTGCTCATCTCCAGATATCCGGACGTCATCTGGCCCTGGTTCGCCGTAATATCCACGCCGATGCCATTGAACTCGCCTGAGTTCTGGGTTGCGGAATACAGGTTATTGCCCGCTTTCGCAAGACCGGAAGGATTCGCAAACTCCGCCACCGCAATCTGTCCCAACAGCTTTGTAAGACCGTTGTCATAAGATGCTGTGATCTTACCATCCTGTCCAATTTCGATACCAATCAGCTCGCCCTCTTTCCTGCCGGCGCCGATCGAACTCTGCTCCTTGGAACCATTGAGCATCTCCAACGTACACTGGCCGCCGTTACCGAAGTTGGTAATGGAGGAGAAGTCGATATCAATGTTGCTGAACTGGCCTAAATCGATGGTACGACCGTCAAGAGTCGAAGCCGACGGATTGAAGGTAAGCTGGGCTGTATTGCTTCCCTCACTTCCTACGTAAGAAAAATGGCCTGTATCATGGTCAAACACAATTTTATATCCTGTAGTGTTCTCTGTCATGGTAATCTGTGCCGAGCCATCCGGGCCGATGTAGCTGATGCCGTATGTCTTACCATCCCCACTCTCTATACCGAATACCTGCTTCAAGATTTCACCCTGCTGATTATCATCCGGATCTGCACTCAGAACCACGCCGAAATTTCCTGCCACATAACTGGAGTCCTGATTTGTCACAAAATCTGCAGAGAGATCAAATTCTATAGATCCATCACTATTGACCGTCGGCGGATTCGTAACCAGAGTAATTCCCTTCATTCCCATCTTATCTAATGTGTCTTCCCAATCGGTCACCAGCACTGACTGATTTGAATCCGGATCCTTCATATAATATGCCGGATTTCCAGCTGTATCCTTACCAAAAATCAAATTATAGGGGGAACTTTCAAGCTGTGACTGCTGTAATGTTACCTTTCCTGCCACTGTAACAGCCGTGTCTTTAGCAACCGAAGCTATATCTGGCACAGTCCCATCTGCTCCTGCAGCATTAGTACCAATCTTTGTTACTTTCATTGAATTTCCTGCCGCAACTACAAGGGCATTGTCGCTATATCCCGTTAATATCTGATCCAGCGCCAACTTAACACTATAAGTATTATCGGCCGCTGAATATGTCACATTGTCAGGTATTGAATAAAGCTTTGTCTCAGGATTCGGATTGATCTGTCCACCGAAGCTTGCAATCTGCTTGATGTCAGACAGATTATATGACTTCTTCAAAGAAACTCCGTCTGAATCCAGAATATCCGTCAAATCCACTCTGAACTCATCCTCACTGCTCGTCGTAAAGAAACTGAATACCGCCGTATACTTATATCCCTGCGCATCAAAGAACGTCATCGTACGCGTCAAACCATCCGGGCTGTTCAGATTGGTATCCTTCTTATCCATAATACCAGAGATATATCCCTGTGTCGTCGCCTCCGGGTCAGAATGCAGATTATCAGGATGCATTACACGCAGAGCAGATACAACATCCTGCCTGATATCTCCCGTAGCCGGGTCCACCTGCCACCCCATAACCGTGTAGCCAAGATTAGCCATAACCAGATTGCCTGCAGCATCCACAGTAAAAGAACCATCTCTTGTGAAGAAGTTCTGGGAACCGTCGCTTACTACGAAGAAAGAGTCGCCTTCAATCATAACATCCCACGGATTATTGGTTGACTGCGCGGAACCCTGTTTGGTGATTGCTGTAGAAATCGCACCTGTCTTGGCGCCCAGACCAATCTGTCTGGGGTTGATACCGCCTCGTCCGGTGGTGGCATTGGCGCCTGATGCCGCCTGTGTCGTCTGGTACAGCAGATCGCTGAATACCATGTTCTGTGCCTTATATGCTGTTGTGTTAACGTTAGCGATATTGTTACCGATAACGTCCATTCTCGTCTGGTGAGTGGTAAGACCTGCTACACCAGAGAACAATGATCTCATCATAGTAAAATGACCTCCTTAAATTCCATATCAGAACCGTCCGGGAAAGCCACCGTTTAAGGCGGTTTTCCCTCTGCCCATTCTGTCAGTCATGGGCATAAGCCTCCATAAAGGTCCGGCTATTACATAATAACGGCTCCATCAATATTGGTAAATACGTTTGCATTGGTCTCCGTCTGATCCATCGCCGTGATGACTGTCTGATTCGGTACGTTCACGATAAAAGCCAGCGAATCGACGATAACCAGCGACTCATTGATTCCTTTCGCCCCTGCTTTGGCTGCTCCCATATTAAGACGCTCCACCTGCTCCTTGGTCAACTCAATGTTTCTGTCAACCAGGCGGTTCGCTGCATGCTTGGAAAATTTCACCTCGCCGGCTGCCCGTATTCCATCTGTCTTCCCTGACAAAATATCCTGAAAGCTCAGGCCATCCTGCTTAGGTGTCCCTGTCTGCCTGCCTGCATTTAAATACTGGTCCTGCAGCCGCTCTATGGAAAGATATTGATTTCCTTGAATCTTCATATCCTCTCTCCTCCTTGAGATAACCGCCGTCTCCGGCAATAATACATCGGCAGATCCGTCTGCCTCCTATACATTCGTAGTGGTTTCGCCCTTGTCATCCTCGCCAGGCTCCGTATCTCCGGGATCCTTATCGCCCGCTGCAACCGTAACGAGATCTTTCATCTTGCTGACATATTTTGGCAGATTCTCCTTATAATCATCCGTCAGGAATGATTTCTGGTAATCTGTCATACCACTGTAGATTTCATCCAGCTTCTCTACATTCTCCCTGTCCGCCAGTGACAAAATGCCAAGCTCCGGAAGTTTCTTGTATAAGTTCATGAAATCAACCGCCACATTATAAGCATCCAGATACTTCTTGTCAGCTACTGTGCTGAGATCATCCAGAGAATAAGGTTCTCCGCCTATAGACAAGTAAGCCTTGCCGCTCTCATAAATCACGTAGTCCACATTGCCCTGTACCGTCTTCGTTCTGCCTGCGCTGTCTGTCACATCCAGAAGTACTGTCTGCCCAATCAGGGAAGATGCCCTGGAAAGCTCCAGTGTCGCACTCATGTTCTGCATCTGCTCCAGTTCAGAGAAGGTTGCGAACTGTGCAATATATTCCGTGTTGGAAGTCGGCTCCAACGGATCCTGATACTTCATCTGTGCCACCAGAAGCTGAAGGAACGCATCCTTATCCAGATTGGAATTTCCTGCTTTCTTCTTCGCATTTTCTTTTGCAAGGGACTGTACTGAATTACTCTCTACAAATTGACCATCTTTTACTTCCTGTACTACGCCCATTTCTTCACTCCTTTCTTATGCCGTATAATCTACCGTACTGCCGTTTGCCTGCATCATCTCCACCGCGATACGCTCGGAATCTTCCAATTCTTCCAGTTCCTCATCCTCTCCAAGCTGATCCAGATTGATCTGTCTCCTGCCTTTGCGGGATTTCGCCTGCCCTTGTTCCGCATTATCGCCATCCTGTGAATACTGCTGTCCATACGCATGATTGGCCACCGTAACCTCCACTGCATCCACCTTGATCCCCTGTTCCTCGAACTGGTTCTTCAACTGAATCAGCTGTGTCTCCACAATCGCACGGACCGCCTCATTCTGCGTCGTGAAATGAGCCGTCATAACTCCATCTTTCGCCACAATCTGTATGCCCAACGTTCCCAGGCTTGCCGGGTGTAACTGCATTTCCATCGATTGCGTATCAGCCTTGACATTGATCTTCATGTATTCCACAATCTGGTTCATGATATCTTCCGTCTGTATCGACCGATATTCCACATTGACAGGTTCCGCTGCTGCGGATGTCTCCGTGGGCGCTTCTGTTGTCTGTAAGAAAGCCTGTGCCGTATGGCTCTCCCTGCCCTCTCTGCCATTGTTCGCAGAAGTATCTTTATCCTGCGCTCTCTGGTCACTCTGCACTTCCTTGACTGGGGTGGATGTTACAGATTCCTGAACACTCTTATTGCCGCTTTCATCATTCACTGTGACCTTCATCTGCACGGTCTCACCGTCTCTCTGAACCGAAACAGTATAATCCTTCATACCTTCCAGATTAGTCTCCGGTGTCTCCTGTTCAGATAAAACTTCCTCCACATCCGTTGCCTGCTCAGACATCATCTGCTTCAGGAGAGCATCCATTTCCTCTTCGCTCAATCCCAATTCTTCCTGAAGATCAGCCAGATTCTCCTCTACCGTACCAAGCAAATCCTGAAGATTACTGTAAAGTGCCTCATCCGTCAACAGAGAAAGTTCATCCACACTGCCGGATATGGTTAACAGCAGTTGCTTCAGGTTGTCAATGTCAAACAACTGTACCGCCGTAAGTCCCAAAACTGCCATAGCCTCTTCTACTTCTTCCGGCGTCACATCCATCTCTTCGGCAATCTCCTGTATCAGCTTCTCACCAGACTTTTGCACTTCTTCTGTAACAGTATCCGACATCCCGGCATCAGCCTCAGCATTCTTCATGGCGTTTTCATCGCTTTCCTTACGGATCGTATTATCCGCCTGTTCTGTCTTGCTCGCACTCTGTACATCTGCTTTCCCTGTAGCAGCGTCCTGCTTCACTACCGACGCAGGTACAACAGTTTGTGCAGCAGGTGACTTACTGGTTGAGATTCCTGCCTGCGGAGCATCCGCCCGGCCATTCACCTTCGCCATGATCTGTTCAAAACTTCCGGCTGTGTTCTCATCCGACATGCTTCCCGATGCATCCGCCCGGCCCGATGTATAACCTGGCAGAGCGTTCACATTGTTTACAGTCATACTCTTTCCTCCTTTCTTTAATTATCAAGGTACTTTGCCTTTCGGCATTTATATATAAAGCATACATCGGACAGGAACTGTCTTTGTCCGACGCTGCAATATATATCTTACTTAAGTTCCACTCATTGCACATCATATGGCATTGTGCAGATATCCCGCCAGTCTTGATACCATCACTTCTGAATATTATATCGGATTTCCATTGTTATTCCGTTAGTCAGTCAATTAGAAAATATGTATCAGTTCGACACCAAAGTCATTTAGTTAAGCCAATACACAATGACATGCGCGTCCGGCTTCACTCTACGACCTGATATCACGATTCAGGATCCATGATCCTGGTAAGTCTGGAGGCAATTTCAGGATCCATAACACCCAGTATCTTACCGCGGTCCTCCGCACTCATCTGATCCAGTATTCTTGCAACCAGATCCAGATCGTCCGTCATAGTCTCAAAGATATCTGCCGCTTCCTTCGGTTTCATTTCTACATAAGTCTGTGCATATTCCTGCGCTTCTTTATCTTCCTCGATCTGCTGCACAACCTGTTTATATAAATACTCCGCCGTAGTGGGGTCCATCGATTCATAATACTTCTGATATTCCTCGGGCCCCGGCCCGTTCTCGGCATAGACCACCTCGTTATAAAATTCCGTCCTGATCCTGTCGAAATCAACCTGTGCATCCTCAAAGGTCTGCAGTCTCTCAATCTCCGCTCTCAACTGGTCCATCTCTTCCGAATCGCTGTTGCTGGCAGACTGAGCTCGCTCCAGTTCCAACTCCAATTCCGTAATATAGTCCACTGCCTCCCGCAGGCTGGTATATCCGCCATAGGATTCTTCCTCATCCTCAGACATCGCCGCTTCCTCTGGAAGGATCATATTGATCACCGGCACATCTTTTAAGACGGGGGCCAGCACACCAGAACCGAATCCGCCCACATCCAGCTTCACAAGCAAACACAGGATTGCCAGCCAGATCGTGACAATAACAACCGTTACCAGAAAAACCGAAACCCCTCCCGGTTCCTCATCTCCGGAAATCTGCTCGGACAGTTCTCTGGCGCGCTGCTTTGCTTCTTTCTTCTGTGCCTTTTGCTCCGCCTTTAATTTTTTGCGCTCTTCTTTTAATTTCTTCCTGTCAACCTCGGCGTCCGCCCCAGTCGTATTCACAAGTTCTTCTGCCATCACTGCTCCCCTTTAACTTTACTGCGCTGTCCATAGGTGTAACTGGTGAGTTCGTCCACTGCCTTGTGTTCCGCTGCATTCTCCTCCCTCACGAACTCCACAAAAGCTTTCTCGCGAAGTTTCTCATGCATCTTGCGTTCCCGCATTACTTCCCGCAGCTTATTTCTCGCCTCTTCTACGGCTTCCTCTGCCAGCGCCACCTGCTCGCGCTGCGCTTCTATCATCTCATCCATAATCAACATGGCATTCCTATTGTCCTTAAGATCCATGATATGCAGCCTGTCGCTGCGCATCCTTCGGCCTTCTTCCAGGTAGGCTCTCTTTCTGTCGATCAGTCCCTGCAGCTTTTCTTCCTTCTGGTTCAAGCGCATCTGCGCTCTGCCGAGTTCCATTTTGGCCTGATTCTCCAGTTGATATTGAATGTCCAGAAGACTCTGCATCCTGTATACGAATTTCGCCATGGCCGGTCACTCCCTACTCTGCAAAAAGTTCCCGCAGCATATCCAGCGCCTGCTCATAATCATATTTGGCATCCACTTCCTGCATCAAATACTCATTCACCGCATCGATCTTGGCGATGGCATAATCGATTTTGGGATTGCTTCCATTCTTATAGGCTCCGATATTTATCAGGTCTTCCGCCTCATTGTAAGTTGCAAGCACATTTTTTAGTTTGCCGGCAAGCGCCTTATGCTCACTGTCTACGATCTGTGACATACATCTGGAAATACTCTGCAGAACGTCAATCGCCGGATAATGATTCTGATGAGCCAGTTTACGGTTCAACATAATATGTCCATCCAGAATACTTCTGGCCGTATCCGTAATCGGTTCATTCATGTCGTCGCCATCCACCAAAACCGAATACAATCCCGTTATGGAGCCCTTCCGCGCGCAGCCTGCTCTCTCAAGAAGCTTCGGCATCTCCGAATACACGCTTGGCGGATACCCCCTCGACACTGGCGGTTCCCCGCTAGCAAGCCCGATTTCCCTCTGTGCCATAGAAAAACGGGTAAGTGAATCCATCATCAGCAACACATCCTTGCCCTGATCCCTGAAATATTCCGCAATCGCCGTAGCTGTCTTGGCTGCCTTATTTCTCTCCAATGCTGACTTATCGGAGGTAGCCACCACCACCACGGAACGCTTCATACCTTCTTCACCCAAATCCCGTTCCACAAATTCCCTTACTTCCCTGCCACGCTCACCAATCAGCGCGATCACATTGATATCAGCTTTAGTATTGCGGGCAAACATACCCATCAACGTGGATTTGCCCACACCGGAACCGGCAAAAATACCGATTCGCTGCCCTTTCCCCACAGTCATCAGCCCATCGATCGCCTTAACTCCCAGCGGAAGAACTTCATCGATAATCTTCCTGTCCATGGGATCGGGAGGCTGCGCTTCCACACTGTAAGATGTTCCCGGAAGATAATTTCCGTCAAGCCTTCCCAGACCATCCAGTACCTTTCCCAGCAGCTCATTGCTGACTGGCACTGAAAGCGGTTCCCCCACATTCTCTACGATACATCCCAGCCCAATACCATCTGTCTTGTCACAGGGCATCAACAGTGTCTTGCGGTCCTTGAACCCTACCACTTCCGCCATAATAGGCTTATACCCTTCCTGTGCCGGATAAATCCTGCACAGATCTCCAAGCTTCGCCTCCGGACCCGCAGATTCGATCGTCAGACCTACCACATTTTCGACCCGGCCTTTTCTCGTAAAGAAAGTTTCACCTGCTATTCTACTGTATTTATCAAACTGAATCGTTGTTGTCATGAACTATCATCAACCACTCTTATCATTTTTCATAAGATAACGCGCGCAATCTATTATTCAACGCTGCAAGCTGTGTATCGATTCCACAGTCAAAAATACCGCCGTCTGTCTCTATCATACACTCTCCCTGTCCCAGGGTGATATCCTCAATGATCTCAACCGTTCCTCTGCCCGCCGCCGCTCCTTCAGCAAGAGCCTGCCGCTGCATGTTGACAAAGGGATAATCTTCTTTGGAAACGTGTACAATAAAAGTCCTGCTGCTCTCCACCTGTCTCAAAGTAGAGTCTACCAAATGCACCAGGATATCTCTATTGTCCATCAGCCCTACACCGAAAATATGACTGTAAACCGACGCGATCGTGTCAATAAATTTCGGTTCCAGTTCCTCGATCAATTGCTCGTATTCCTTTTCCCACTGTTGCCGCTGGGCTATGATTTGCTGTTTCAGCTTATCTGCCTCCGAAACACCCTGACGGTAGCCTTCTGTATAGCCCTCTTTCCTACCTTCCTCCACGGCAATACGGCGTTTGGCTTCTATCTCTGCCTGCGCCGCTGCATTCATTTCATCAATCTGTATCTGCGCATCCTCAATCATCTGTTGCGCCTGCGCTTTAATCTCTTCCGGATCAAGGAGCGCATCCGCCGGAGCCGACTTAATGATATTACTGTCGTCTCTGTCCCGTAGCAGGGCGTCCACCTCTTCTCCGCCGAGACCACTCACGAACTCTTCATCCCCCTCGCCGGCATATTCCTCCTCCGGCTGAGGGCTCTTAGCTCTTCTGAGCGCTTCGAATTCTTCGATTCTCTTCTCTACCAGGTCGTTCGAGTCAATGATATGCTTATCATCCCCTGACACGACGACCCATGCTGCTTTATATAAATTTTTAGACAACGATCTCGTCACCTCCGCCTCTGGAGATAACAATTTCTGCAGAGTCTTCCAGCTTCCTGATAACATTTACAATCTTCTGCTGCGCTTCCTCCACATCCTTCATACGCACAGGACCCATGAATTCCATGTCTTCCTTGATCATAGCGGCCAGACGTTTGGACAGATTGTTGAATATCGCGTTCTGTACCTCCTCATTGGATCCCTTAAGCGCAGTTGCAAGATCTCCATTGTCCACATCACGCAGCACACGCTGAATTGCCCTGTCGTCCAGAAGCAATATATCTTCGAATACAAACATCTTCTTCCGGATCTCGTCCGCCAGTTCCGGCTCCTCGATCTCCAAAGTTTCCATGATGTGTTTCTCTGTACCACGGTCCACTGTATTCAAAATCTCTACGACAGCATCCACACCGCCGATGATTGTGTAATCCTGATTGACTAGAGAGGATAATTTGGATTCCAGCACTTTCTCCACTTCCTTGACCACTTCCGGACTCGTCCTGTCCATAATCGCAATACGTCTTGCCACATCAGCCTGCCTGTCGGGCGGAAGCGCTGATAAAATCAATGCAGACTGGGATGCCGACAGATAAGACAGAATAAGGGCGATCGTCTGCGGATGCTCATCCTGAATAAAGTTAAGTAGCTGCGATGCATCCGTCTTTCTGATAAACTCGAACGGCTTTACCTGCAGCGATGCTGTCAGCTTGCCAATCACATCCATTGCCTTATCCGCACCAAACGACTTCTCCAGTACCTCCTTGGCGTAGTTGATACCACCCTCCGCAATATACTGCTGTGCAAGACACAGCTGATAAAATTCAGAAACCACATCGTCCTTCAGCTTCGGTGTAATGTTTCTTGTATTGGCAATCTCCAGTGTCAGTTCTTCTATCTCTTCTTCCTTCAGATGTTTAAAAACATTAGCAGATCTCTCCGGCCCCAGCGCAATCAATAAAATAGCCGCCTTTTGAAGTCCGCTGACACTCTCAGCTTCCTTAGCCATTTATCCTACCCCCAGTCTTCATTCAACCAGTTGCGCAGCAGATTTGCCGCCGCCTCCGGATTTTCATCTACAAATTTATTGATCAGTTTTCTCTCCTCAGATTCGTTCTCTACGGTAATACTCTCTAATTGCATTTCAGGAGAAGACTGCAGCAGAGTCTCCACAGAAATCTCTTCCTCCTCCGCCTCGTGCTTCTCTCCCCGCATGCTTCTTAAGACAACAAACGCGAGCAGCGCCAGGATTACGATAATCAAAACGATCTGTATAATGTCGGTCGCCGTAATTCCAGAGCTTTCCGCATCGAAGAAAACATTCTCCGTATACGCTACCAGTGAAATACTCTCTGCCGAAATACCGGTAGCATTCGCTACGGCCGTGACAAGATCCTCATCCACATCGAGCCTTGTACGTCCCTCATTGGCCAGCTTGTATTCTTCCCAGGTGACGCCTTCCAGCTCTCCTCGTGTCCTCGCATCTTCCTCGCGGACAACATTGTATTGTATCATAGAAGCCATCAGCGAGGACTGGCCATAATCAATCAACCCCGCCGGTGTGGTCTTGCTTGTGATCTCTTCATCAGGCAGATAATCACGGGATTCCTCGGATGTTGAGGAATTGCCGGCACCGTTGTCCGGCAATACATATGTAGTATCATCGTCATTGGAGTCCGTCCCCGGAACTCCCGCCACACTGCTTTCATTTTCAGAATTGAAGATGTCTTCATGCGCAACCATACCCTCTGTCCGGCCATCCGGGGCACTGTATCTGTGCACAGTCGATTCCGTTGTCGAGAAATCCAGCACCAGATTGGTTGCCACCTCCACATTGTCAAACTGGTTCGTCCCCATCAACACCCTGCGGACTTCACTCTTGACCAGCTTCTCCGCCTCAGCCTTCACGGAAAGCTGTGCATTTGCCGTACCAGACACACTGGTATCTTCGCCTCCGGAAAAAAGCATATTGCCATCAAAATCCATAATCACAATGCGGTCCGTCGAATCATTGCCGATCGCCGTAGCCACAGCCCTGGCTAAAGCCGCAGCATTCTCAGTTGTAAACTCGTCCTGCAATTCAAGCAGCACCCATGCATAAGCTTCCTCATCCGTAGCAAGCAAAGTGCCATCATTCTGCGGAATATCCAGCTTCACATGTGCTTCTCTGACTGCCGTAAATCTCTCCAGCATGTCATCTTCCAGATATCTCTGCAGATATACTACATGCTTCTTCTCTTTGTCGGACTCTGTCGTGGAGAAACTGCCATCCGTCACATTTTCGATTCCATAACCGGCTGCCTGAATGTTATTGGAAGCAAGAAGCATACGCGCATCTGCCTGCTGGTCACTCAGGATGCGAAAAACCAGCGCATCATCCGAGATCGTATATTTCATTCCCTCCTCATCCAGAAGTCCCTTGACTTCCGCCGCTTCTTCCGCCGACTCACACTCACGAAGCAGCACATACTTCGGTCTGGTAAGCATCGTCACCACAGCAACAATTCCCACAGCCACCACGGCCAATCCACAGATCAGCAGCGTCTTCTGCTTCGCCGAAAAGCGATTCCACCACTCTAATATTCGATTCAAAAATTCCCTTAACCTGACTACTAATTTATCCACCGCCGCTTTTCTCCCTCAGTCTTCCCCTTATTCTTGCCCAAATACCAGCGCTTGTACCCGAAATCACCCGGCAGATGCAACAGTTCAGCTTTCGGCTCCACTATTATGGAGCAGACCCGCTGCATTCCGCACCGCTATTCCGGAACAAACTGCTAAATCTGCATCTGGATAAGTTCTCTGTATGCATCCAAAAGCCTGTCACGGATCGCAACCGTGTACTGCAGCGCGGTAGATGCTTTCTGCAGCGCAATACTGAGGTCATGAGAATTCTCAGTCTCTCCCAACATCCACTTGACTTCCTCATCCTCCGCATCTGACAGATAAGCGTTCGTCGTATTCAGATTATCGATTGCCGTATGTAATAAACTTTCAAAGCCTGTCTCTTTATATGTGTCCGGTTTGTTGGTGGCCGCCGTCTTTGCAGCCTCCTTGATCGCTTCTGAGGACACATTATGAAGCGCTGTAATATCCAAAGCCATCTTTCTTCCTCCACTTATAAAATGTCTTATCTATCTCTATCACTTTCTTATTCGACTATCTTATTGGCTGTTCAACAGATTTAAACCGGCAGTCGCTATGCTCTTACTAGCATTGAACGCGGTTGCGTTCGCCTGATAAGCGCGGCTGGCGTCAATCAGATTCGTCATCTCTGTTATCGTGCTGACATTAGGATACATCACATAACCGTTCTCATCCGCATCCGGGTGAGACGGATCATATACCATGTTCCCTTCCGTCCATGTATCCTCATAAACGCCAGTCACCTTAACGCCGCTGCCATTATAACGTCCTTTGGCCTTGTTCAGGACCTGACGAAAAGGTGCCTGCGAATTCTTCTCCTCAAACACGACTACCTTCCTGCGATAAGGCGTACCATCCTCGGTGCGGGTCGTATTCGCATTAGCTACATTCTGAGAAATAATATCCATACGGTAGCGCTCTGCAGTCATTCCTGTAGCATTGATGTCAAAAGATGTAAACATTCCCATAGTGTTCTCTCCTTGTCCCCTTGTTGCACAAATTTACATGAATTTCATAACAGTTCAAACATTCTCACCGTTGTCACACCGGGCAGATTCGATGTAAACGACCTACTTCAGAACCATCTGCAGGTTCCTGAACTCCTGCCTGATCGCCGCTGTCAGCCCCTGATACACCACCTGGTTCTTCGCCAGATATACACCCTCTGTATCCGGATCGACATTATTGCCGTCTACGCGGTAAGAATACCCTGAATAATCGCTGTATGAGACAGGCTTTAACCGACTCAGATTCCGATTCAGTCCGGCTATCTTGGCATCCATGGATGTATATCGGGATTGTCCAAGCGCCTTCGCAAGCTGCGTCTCGAAATCAACATCGCTCCTCTTAAATCCAGGGGTATCAGCATTAGAGATGTTATTCGAGATAGTATCATGGCGAAGCCATGACGCATCCGCCGCCCTGTCCAGCACATTAATATAATCAAATACATTGGTATTTGCTAAAGTACTCATACTCATAGCCCTCCTAGTTTATTACAGTCCTCACTTTATTATAAAGATATTAAGAAAAAAAACAAGGTTTTTCGAGTCAATTTTCACAAAATATTATCAGTAAAAAATGGAAAAAGGATTCACGCAGCTATCAATGCTCTATTGTAAATCCTTTTACATTTAGAAATTTCCTGTACCTATTATTATATTGTATAAGCTATTTAACCAATCCATGTAAAGAAACATCGCGCCAGACCTCACCTGTCGTCAGAACCTTCCCTGCTCTTTCAATTTCTCCACTTCCTCAAAGACCACATCGTTCAGCACTTTAATGTAGGTGCCTTTCATACCGGACGATCTTGATTCGATC
>CAYXKS010000068.1:0-9368 GCA_964465725.1 uncultured Bacteroides sp.
TGACGGAAGCAGTAGAGAGCAGAGAGGAGTGTGTGCAGATGAAAATCGTTTTTATGGGAACACCGGACTTCGCGGTGGCCGCATTGGAGGCGATTCTGGAAGCCGGGCATCAGGTGGCTGCGGTGGTGACGCAGCCGGATAAGCCTAAGGGCCGGGGGAAGGGAATACAGATTACGCCGGTCAAGGCATGTGCGCAGGCCCATGATATTCCGGTATTTCAGCCGGCCAGAGTGAAGGAAAAAGAATCCGTGGAGGTGCTGCGAAGCTATGGGGCGGATATTTTTGTGGTGGCGGCTTTCGGACAGATCGTTTCGGAAGAAATTCTGTCGATGCCGAAGTACGGCTGCGTGAATATACACGCTTCACTGCTGCCGAAATACAGGGGAGCGGGACCGATCCAATGGGCGATCATCAATGGCGAGGAGAAGACCGGCGTCACCATTATGCAGATGGACAAAGGGATAGATACTGGTAACATGCTGATGAAAGAGGAAGTTATGATAGGCCCGAAAGAAACCGGTGACAGTTTGCATGACAAACTGGCGGCGGCAGGGGCTAGGCTGATCGTGGAGGCATTACCGAAGATAGAGCACGGGGAACTGGTTCCGGTTAAGCAGAACGATGAGGAAGCCTGCTATGCGAAGATGCTTTGCAAGTCTATGGGAAAGATTGACTGGCAGAAGAGTGCGGTGGAACTGGACCGTTTGATCAGAGGAGTGATCTCTTGGCCTGGTGCGTATACCGGATTTCGTGGAAAAATATTGAAGATCTGGGAAGAAGAAGTGATGCCGGAAGATGCGACTGTATTGAGAGAAATGGCAGCACAGGAGAAAGAAATTGTATCGGGAGAAATGATAGTGCAGAAAAACGGCTCTATGTCGAGAAAAACGATAGTGCAGGAGAACGGCTCTGTGTCGAGAAAAACGATAGTGCAGGAGAACAGTTCTGTGTCGGGAGAACTGTCAGCGCAGGATAATGTGGAGCGTGATAATGTATCTGTGACTCCCGGCATGGTAGTCGGTGTGGATAAAGATGCGTTCTATGTTAAAACAGGGGATGGGCTATTGAAAATACTGGCGGTACAGCCGGAGGGAAAGAAGCGGATGCCTGTGAAGGACTTCCTTCTGGGATATCAGATCAGAATCGGGGAAAAATTAGAATAGTAATGGGCAGACGGATTTAAAGAGTGGCTGTGTTAAAAAACGGAAAGGCGAGGTGAATGCTTATGGGATATTATTATGGATATTATATGGACCCGACGTATTTTCTGGTGCTGATCGGGGCGGTTTTGTGCATCTTTGCACAGATGCGAGTTTCTTCCACTTATAAGAAGTATTCGCGCGTCAGGAGCCGAAGCGGGCTGACGGGGGCGCAGGCGGCGCAGAAGATACTGCAGATGTCGGGGATCTATGATGTGCGCATCGAACATGTGCGCGGAGAATTGACGGATCATTACGATCCAGCAAATAAAGTTCTGCGCCTGTCGGATTCTGTGTATGGTTCTCCCTCTCTGGCGGCGATCGGTGTTGCGGCGCACGAGTGCGGACATGCGGTGCAGCATGATAAGGGATATGCGCCTTTAAAGATCAGAACAGCGCTTGTCCCGGCGGCCAATATCGGTTCCCGCGCCGGAATACCATTGATTTTTCTCGGTGTCCTGTTGGGGATGAACCAGATGCTCATTCAGGTAGGAATATGGGTATTTGCTCTCGCGGTACTTTTTCAGCTGGTGACTTTGCCAGTGGAGTTCAATGCTTCCGGCAGGGCGCTTGCAATGCTGGGAGATTACGGTATGTTGGAGCGGGATGAGACGAATGAATGTCGTAAAGTGCTCAGTGCGGCGGCGCTCACCTATGTGGCGGCAGCGGCGTCAGCCATACTGCAACTGCTGAGGCTGGTGCTTTTGTTCGGAAACAATAACAGAAGAAGGGATTGACCATAAGGGATGAAAAGAACAACCAAGGCATGAGGTGCAAACGTGATGAATATACGGGAAATTGTTCTGGATATTCTGCTGGAGCTGGAGAAACAAAATGAATATGTGAATATCCTGGTGGCCGCCGTGTTGGAAAAGTACGATTACCTTGACAGCAGGGAGAAAGCTTTTATCAAGAGGGTCAGTGAGGGAACGGTTGAGCGCAGGATACAGATCGACTATGTGCTGGACCAGTATTCGAAAATACCTTCGGCGAAGATGAAGCCGCTTATTCGGGAACTGATGCGGATGAGTGTTTATCAGATTCTGTTTATGGAGCACATACCGGACCCGGCGGTCTGCAATGAAGCTGTGAAGCTTGCGAAGAAGCGTGGTTTCAAGTCGCTTCAGGGCTATGTGAACGGTGTTTTGCGGACGGTTGTGAGAGAGAAGGAGCATCTTGCCTATCCGGACAGGAATGCAGATATGACGCTGTACTTTTCCGTGTGCTATTCGGTTCCGGTCTGGCTCGTGGAGCATTTGTCCGGGAATTATGGGGCAGAGCGGTGTGAGAAGATCTTACAGTCATTTCTGCAGCGAAAACCGGTCTGCATTCGTATGCAGGAGACCCTTTCCGCGCAGGAGAGAGAGGAACTTATGAATGCGTGGCGGCGGGTGGGCGTCACGGTGCGGCAGCACCCTTACCTGCCCTATGCCGTGGAAGTGGAGAAGGCAGAAGGGATAAAGAGCCTGAAGGGTTATGACGAGGGTGCCTTTGCAGTACAGGATGTCAGTTCTATGCTGGTGGTGGAGGCAGCGGGCATCAGGGCGGGAGACATTGTCATCGACGTATGCGCGTCGCCCGGAGGCAAGGCTCTCCATGCGGCGGCTAAGCTGGCAGGGACAGGGCAGGTGATTGCCTGTGACCTGACCGCATATAAGACTGCCAGGATCGAAGAAAACAGAGACAGGATGAAGGCCGGAAACCTGTCAGTCAGAATACAGGATGCAAGAGTACTTGATAAGACACTTCTTAAGTCTGCAGATGTGCTGATCGTGGATGTGCCCTGTTCAGGACTTGGGGTGATTGGCAGGAAGCAGGATATCAAATACAGAGTGACTAAGGAGTCGCTTCAGGAGATTACCGCATTGCAGAGAGAGATTATAAGGAATGTGGTGCAATATCTGAAACCGGGCGCCGTCATGATGTACAGTACCTGTACCATCAATCCGGATGAAAATGAAAAAATGGCTGACTGGATCTGCCAGGAGTTTCACATGGAGCCGGTAAGTATGGCGGCAGAACTGCCGGAGGAGTTGAGGCGGGAAGGAGAGAGCGGATATCTGCAGCTTCTTCCGGGCGTACATGATACGGACGGGTTCTTTATTGCGAAACTTCGAAGCAGGAATATTTGCGTCAAAGCTGATATGTAAAGTCATTGAGTTGAACCGGACTACTACATAATGCCAGACGCTGTACACTGGCTTAACCTGATCCTATTGGTTGACATGGGATACAGATATGAGAATATAAAGCAGGAACAGGACAGATGGATATAGCTTTCAAACAAGATATCAAATCACTTACGCTGACACAACTGAAAGAAGAGATGGAGTCTCTGGGCGAGAAGTCGTTCCGTGCTGCACAGCTGTATGGGTGGATGCATGTAAAGCTGGCGGAGAGCTATGATGAGATGACGAACATTCCTCATAAGCTGGCGGATAAATGCAGGGAGAAATATGACTATACATGCTTAGAGCTGCTTAAGATGCAGGAATCCAGACTTGACGGCACGAGAAAGTATCTTTTCGGGCTGTCCGACGGCAATATGGTGGAGAGTGTGTTGATGCGCTATAAACACGGCAATTCGGTTTGCATTTCCTCACAGGTGGGCTGCCGAATGGGCTGCCGGTTCTGTGCCTCGACACTGGACGGACTTGAGCGTAATCTGCTGCCCTCCGAGATGTTGGAGCAAATCTACGCCATCACGAGACATACCGGGGAGAGGGTATCCAATGTGGTGGTAATGGGGACCGGGGAGCCGATGGATAACTTCGAGAATCTGCTGCAGTTCATTACGCTTCTGACCGATGAAAACGGATTGCATATGAGCCAGCGGAACATTACGGTCTCTACCTGCGGCATCGTGCCCAGGATGCGCCAGCTTGCGGACAGGCAGCTTCAAATTACCCTGGCGCTCTCCCTGCACGCGGCTACCGATGAGAAACGCCGGAGGCTTATGCCTATAGCCGACAGGTATTCTTTGCATGAGTTGATGGAAATCTGCGCATATTATTTTGAAAAGACTGGAAGAAGGATTACCTTTGAGTACAGCTTGGTGAGAGGCGTTAACGATACGCAGGAAGATGCGTCACAGCTTGGTGAATTGATAAAAGGTCTGAATTGTCACGTAAATCTGATACCGGTGAACCCGATCAAAGAGCGTGATTACGTACAGTCTGAGCGTCGGGCGGTGGAGGCATTCAAAAATAAACTTGAAAAAAATGGAATAAATGTTACTATAAGAAGGGAAATGGGACGGGATATAGACGGTGCATGCGGTCAGTTGCGCCGAAGATATAAGAAATCGTAAAACAGGGGGAACATTACAGTGCTTAGGTCCTATGCGACAACGGATATCGGACGAAAAAGACAACTGAATCAGGATTTCATCTATTTGTCGGAGGTTCCTGTCGGTAATTTGCCGAATGTTTTTATTGTGGCAGATGGTATGGGAGGCCACAATGCGGGGGATTATGCTTCCCGCTATGCGGTGGAGACTGTGGTGGAAGAGATCGAGATTTCCTTCGAGAAGAATCCGGTGAAGATTCTTGGCAGAGCCATCGACAGGGCGAATAAGATGATACGGCAGAGGGCCAGGGAGGATATCTCTTACAGCGGTATGGGCACGACTATGGTGATTGCAACCTGTATTGGCAGGTACCTGGAAGTAGCCAATGTGGGTGACAGCAGGCTTTATGTTGTAAATGACAGAATCCGGCAGATCACGCAGGATCATTCTCTGGTGGAAGAGATGGTGCGCATGGGCGGCATAGACAGGGCTTCGGCGCGGAACCATCCCGACAAAAATATTATCACCAGAGCGATCGGCGCCAGGGATCATGTGGAGGCGGATTTTTTCAATCTGGAGTTACAGGCAGGGGATATGGTTTTACTTTGTTCTGATGGGTTGACAAATATGATGGACGACGAGACGATCCACCGCATTCTAAGAAGCGGCGGGAGTCTTGAGGACAGAGTAGAAGAATTGGTGAGGGTTGCCAATCAAAATGGCGGCAAAGATAATATTTCCGTGATAGTTATCGAGCCGTTGGCAGACGAGGTGGAACATGATTAAGATAGGTATGATGATAGGCGAACGGTACGAGATACTGGAGAGGATCGGTACCGGCGGAATGTCGGATGTATATAAAGCGAAAGATTATAAGCTGAACCGTTTTGTGGCGGTAAAGGTATTGAAACAGGAATTCAGCGAGAATGCCAATTTTGTATCCAAATTCAGAGTGGAGGCGCAGGCGGCGGCAGGTCTTATGCATCCGAATATTGTCAATGTGTATGATGTCGGGGAGGAGCATGGCATCTACTACATTGTAATGGAACTGGTGGAAGGTATCACGTTAAAGAAATATATCGAGAAAAAGGCGAGACTGTCTGTCAAAGAGGCAGTCAGTATTGCGATCCAGGTATCCATGGGACTGGAGGCAGCGCACAACAATCATATCATTCATCGGGACATCAAACCGCAGAACATCATCATCTCGAAGGAGGGCAAGGTGAAGGTGACGGACTTCGGCATTGCGAAGGCGGCCACCAGCAACACAATTACGTCCAATGTGATGGGATCGGTTCACTATACTTCGCCGGAGCAGGCGAGAGGTGGATACAGCGATGAGAAGAGCGATATCTATTCGCTGGGCATCACCATGTTTGAGATGCTTACGGGCAGAGTGCCCTTCAACGGGGAGACTACGGTGGCGATCGCCATCAAACATATTCAGGAAGAAATGCCCTCTCCAAGAGAATATGTGCCGGAAATTCCGATCAGTGTAGAGCAGATCGTGTGCAAATGCTGTCAGAAGAGCCCGGATAGAAGGTATCAGTCCATGCAGGAGTTGATCGTGGATTTGAAGCAGTCTCTGATCAATCCGGACGAGGATTTTGTCAAGTTGGTCGATCCGGATGAGGAGGCGTCCACGAGAATGATCACGGATCGGGATATGGCTCAGATCAAGAGGCAGTCCGATAGACGCGACTCCATGGATGAGGCCATGCGTCTGAAAAAGAACAACACGCGCGACTATGAATATGAAGACGAAGAAGATGAGGATGAAGAGGACGACGAGGAAGAGTGGGAGGACGATGACGAAGATTATGATCCCAAGATGGAGCGAATCACCACGATCCTTGCGGTAGTGGCTGCGCTTCTGGTGGGCAGTATCATTATTTTTGTAGCAGGCAGGACTTTCGGAATCTTCCAGTTCGGCGAGCAGACAGAGGAGAAGATCACACAGGAAGAGAAAGAACAGGTGGAGATGATCAGGGTAGTCGGCATGGATGTGGAAGCGGCCAAACGCGCTCTCCTGGATCTGGGGCTGACACCGGAAATCAAATATGAAGCGAACAACTCTTATGCTGCCGGTACTGTTCTTCGTGCCAGTGTGCAGGATGGCCTTATGATAGACAAGGGTACCGTTATCACAATGACGGTAGCAGAGAGCTCTGAGGGCGTTAAAGTGCCGGCGACTACCGGCAAGTCAAAGGAAGAGGCGACTACGATCTTGGAGAGAGAAGGATTCGTGGTCAATGTGACGGAAGGGTATGATGCCTCAGTGCAGGATGGCTACGTGATTTCACAGTCGCCAGAGGCGGGTACGACTGCACCGCAGGGGTCTTCTATCACTATCCGCGTAAGCCAGGGTGCGAATGAGAATAAAGTCAGGGTGCCGAACCTGGTCGGCATGGATGAGATGGACGCTACGGTGAGTCTGACGGAAATCGGTCTTTCTGTGGGGAATGTGACATCAGTCAGCAATGAAGACGCGTCCCTGTCGGGCAAAGTCTGCTATCAGAGCTACTCGGTAGGTTCCTATGTGGACAAAGGCACTTCCGTGGACCTGTCGATCAGTACAGGGCCGGAAGCGGCGACTTACCGCTACACGGAAGGAATCGCTGCTCCCACGGAGGACCCGGATTATCGCAGCGGCATGTCGGTTAATGTTACGGTTATGGCTGCGGACGGGACACAGCTTTTGAGTACGCAGACCGCATCATTTCCTGTGGAAGCCAATTATACGGGGATCAAATCAGCGACAGGAGTAATCACATTTACTTTTCAGGTTGAGAGAGACGCTGGCACTACGACGAACCCTGATACAGGAGAGACGGTGACGAATCCTCCTGTTCAGGAAGAAAAAACGGTGCGTAGAGAGATCAGTTTTACACAGGAGTAAGGCGGGCGCATGCAGGGCAAGATAATCAAAGGAATTGCAGGGTTCTACTATGTTCATGTGGAGGGCAGGGGAACTTATGAATGCAAAGCCAAGGGAATTTTCAGAAAAGATCGTGTGAAGCCTCTGGTGGGCGACAACGTGCTGATGGATGTGTTGGACGAAGAGGAGATGCTTGGCAATATCAGGGAGATTTTGCCACGGCGAAATGCCTTGCTTAGGCCGGCGGTTGCCAATGTGGATCAGGCGCTTATTCTATTTGCCATTGTAAAGCCGAACCCGAATTTCAATCTTCTGGACAGGTTCCTGATCCGGATGGAGCGGCAGAGCCTGCCCACGGTCATTTGTTTTAATAAACAGGATATCGCTTCCGCAGGGGAAAAGGAAGCGCTTCGACGGGCATACGAGACTTGCGGATATCAGGTATTGTTTCTGAGCGCGCTGGAGAACGAGGGCGTGGAAGAAGTGCGGCAGCTGTTGAGTGGGAAGACAACTACGCTGGCGGGTCCCAGCGGAGTGGGCAAGTCGTCACTGATTAACAGGCTGGCGCCTTTGGCCAATATGGAGACCGGAACGATCAGTGCGAAAATCGAGAGAGGGAAGCACACGACACGGCATTCGGAAATCATCGCGCTCGGAGAAGAGACTTATATCATGGATACACCAGGCTTTACTTCGCTCAGTATTTCCGAGATTACGAAGGAAGAACTGGGAATGTACTATCCGGAGTTCGTGCAGTATGAACCCTACTGCAAATTCAGCGGGTGCGCTCACATCAGCGAACCTTCCTGTGGTGTGAAAGAGGCCGTGGAGGACGGCAGGATCAGCAGGGTGCGGTATGAGAATTACAGAGTATTGTATCAGGAATTAAAAGAGATAAAGAGGTATGGCTAAGATGGACCATTCCTTACATCAGACCGAAATGAATAATAATAAAGTCTGTTATGGAAGGAATCTTATTGCTGCCATATAAGCAGAAGAATGATCTGCTAAACAGTACAATGAGATCTGCCAGATTCGAATAGAAATGTGAGGAGGAATTTTCAATGGTCTTTTACAGAACCAATGGTGCAAATGCGGATTTTATAGAAAATTGCAGACTTCTTGATATGGACTTGGACAGACGTGTCGGAAAAAAGATAAAGAGAGATAAATACAGGAAATATAATCAGCTGGATGAGATACGGGAAGCAATAGTGGTATATGAGGACAACAAGGCGATTGGTGGAGGAGCCATAAGAAGATATGATGATGAAAATGTAGAATTAAAGAGAGTGTTTGTACATACGGAATACCAGGGACGGGGTATAGGAAGCAGGCTCGTTTCGTCGTTGATAGAATGGGCCATGGAATTGGGATATCGAAGGATGATTCTTGAGACAGGCGAATTATTGGCTGAATCTTGTGCCGTATACAGAAAGCTGGGTTTTGAGGTAATCCCCAATTATGGCCCGTATGTGGATATGCCGGAGTCATTGTGCATGGCGAAGGACTTATTCCTTTAATGTAATGACAGTATGGAAGGTAAGGGATTCCTGATTGTAATACATCTGCATGTCGCCATGATATTTGGCGACTGTTTTTCTGATACTCTTTATGCCAAAACCGTGTTTACGCTTATTGGGCTTTGTGGTGGCAAGCCTGCCGTCTGACTCCTCAAAGGGATTTTTCCTGCTGGAATTAATAATGGTTATAATGATAAAAGGTGTTTTCTCGCGTTTGCAGACGCTGATATCTATAAAGGAATCAGGGCTGTATCCGGCAGCTTCCATTGCGTTGTCCAGCAGGTTGCAGAACAGAGAAGTAATATCTGCGTCTGCAATAAAATCAATGATTCCACTTCTTATATCGGCATGGAATGCAATATGCCTGTCGAGGCATTGACGGGCATATCTTGCAAGAATTGCATTTAGCATTTCATGGTCGCATAGTCTTGACACCTCCTTCAAATCGGAAGATTGCATCAATCCATGAATATATTCCC
>CAYXKS010000068.1:9468-12932 GCA_964465725.1 uncultured Bacteroides sp.
AGTCTTGACACCTCCTTCAAATCGGAAGATTGCATCAATCCATGAATATATTCCCTGATTTTATCATTTTCCATTTTATCATTGAGTACACTTATGGATTGCAGGTGCTTTTTGATATCGTGTATCAAGATACTTTGATTCTCATGCTGGGAAAGCAGCATTTCATAATATTGTGCGGAGTCTGATTCCTTTTGGAGCAATAGCTGCATTTCTGTAAATTCCAGTCCCTTTTTCCTGTTATATTGTTCGATTCCAAAGATAAGCAGATTGATCGCCAGCAGAAAGACAGCGCTCAGTGTCAGCATCCAGTTCAGGGCCGGAGAGAGGACATAGGAATCGCTGATTTTTGTGAAAGTAATTATGACAAAGATGGAAGTTATGGGAACGGGCGCCAGTAAAAAGGCTGACTTGTCCTGCTGCCCGTCACGTTTTTGTTTCGCTTTGAAAAAATGTAAAATGATATAAATAACCGTGAAAAACATTAACTTTGAAAATATGGCGAATATGGCAAGAAAATGGAAACTATCTCCCTTTTCAAAAAAATGCGGTGAAAAGCGCCGGATAATATAGTAAACCATTACTTCACAGAGTATCATCACGGATGCCAGTATGGAAGAGTGAAAAAAGGCAGAATAGGTGTTCAGACAGTATTGGGTAGCAAGAAAAATAAAGTTAAAAATAAAATATAAAACGATATTCATTAACTTCGATTCAAAAAACGAGGCGGCAAACAAAACAGAGTAAAGCCCGCATAAGATAATGAACTTCTTTTTTGCAGAATGTTTGGCGGCAAAAAGGCCAGAAGTGTATTGCCATAGTATTATAGCTTCTGTGAGGAAGCTGAAGAAACAGCAAATGGTTTTTCCCATAGTATGCTCCTTATATGATTTTCAGGCATATTGGTCAATTTTATCTCGTGCTTTCCAGATAGAGAAGATAGGCGTCTTTAAAGGCACTGTATTTCCTTTTCGTCAGATACGCCTGAAAGTGGTTATCTGCCAAATGTACAAGGGAGTGGTCAAAATCTGATATATGTTCAAAATTGACAATAAAGCTGCGGTGCGTTTGAAAAAAACAGTTTTTTGGCAGTAACTCCAGCCAATACTGCATATTGTGGACGGATTGGAAATCATGCAGGGTGGTATGGACAATCACATTCCTTCCCTGAGCCTCAATCATGATAATGGATGAGGCAAGAAGCGTGTGAATGCCCTGTTTGGTTTCAACAGGTACTTTGACCGTTATGGTGCTGTACAGGTTAACGGCATCTCTCATATTGCGGAAGAAACGCTGCCTGTCCAAAGGCTTTGAAAGATAACGGAATACATGGAAACGCATCGCTTCGTCTAAATATTCGGGATAAGAGGTCACAATAAAGATAATGATCCGGTCATTTGCCTTTTTTAATTCCTTTCCGACATAGATGCCATTGATACCGGGCATTTCAATATCAAGGAAAAGAATGTCCTTGTCTCCTTTGTCAGCCAGCAGGGCTTCCCCGCTGGAAAAACTGACGATTTCGGGGCGTTTTAAGCCTTTCGTCTCAAAAAATGTTCTGATATAGCTTTCAATTTGTTCGATTATCAGGATATCGTCGTCACATATTGCTATTCGCATTATATTCACCTCATATATGCAGGCCACGTGGGTTGTATGGTACGTGTATGCCTGGCGCAGTGAGTGCCCAAAGCTGCTGCTATATTTTTTTAATACATCTTCAGTATACCTCCAAATATTGTGAAAGCGCAAAGAATCTGCATGAAAGGACATTTTTTTGCCTGTTTTGGACAAAGCATGTCCCAAAAAAGGAGGATAAGGTTGTTTCATGCAAAACCTGTTGTAATTACGAAAAAGAAATGGATAATGATAACTGGAATTGCGCAGCAGAATATTTGAAAGTGAGGAGAGAAAAATGTTAAAAGAAAGAAATGATACAAAAAGGAATTGGAGAAAAAGGATTTTTTCACTGGCGGCATTGGCAGGTCTGGTTATGGTGACGTTATTATCGGGCTGTGGGAATGATACGACGAAACAGGATAGTGCAGATATGGTTGTTTATGAGGAAGAACAGTTTAGTGACCAGGAGATAGGGCTTTCGGGGGAAACAATTGCGGACAATACCTCAAAGGATGCGGAAATAGATGCTACGGTCAAGGAGGAAAAGGCGGACACTGTGAACACAGAAACAAAGAGTGAATCTACAAAGAGTAAACCTGCAAAGAATGAACCTACAAAGAGTGAGCCTGCACAAAGTGAATCTGTAGAGAGTGAACCGGAATCACAGCCACAAGCCGAAACATCGGTCGCGCTTACCGACAAAGGGAAAGCGTTTTTAGTGAAAATGTGCAGCGAAATGAATGACTTCAGTTCCGGGCAGGCAATGGATGAAAAATTCTGGCGGGATTTCCTGTTCCATTCTTACACCGGAGGAACTGCGGAAAATGCAGTGACAGAGCAGGTGTATCGTGAGGATCTGGGATTTGAGGAAACGGTTGTAAAAATAAGCGTGCAGGAGGCACAGGAGCGTGTGAAACTGGCTTTTGGGGCTGAATTGCCGGATTTAAAACCGTCTTTCGAGGACATGGAGAAAGGCCAGACTTCTTTTTACTATAAAGACGGCTATTATTATATCGGCGTTTCAGATCAGCCAGATTACCGATATACATTTTCAGAGAGTGCGGCGGATAAGGAAAATGATGTAAACACTATTGTAAAATACACAATCGATTATATGGGAGAGAGCAATGTCGGCACGGTAACATTTAGCATTTCTCCGGAAAATAACGAAAATGGATTTGTTGTCCGTTCCAAGACGACAGAGCTTGTAAAATAGTATTGCAATTAATAGAATTGTTTGTGAGTTTATGGTAGAATAATATCGAAAAATCATTTAACAAAAAATTCCGCGGAGGAACCGGATAATGGATATTCTGAATCTTGAAACAGATCGGCTTATATTAAGGAATTTTGATAAGAACGATGTGGATGCATTATATACACTATTGAAGGATGAAGAGGTAAATACATTTCTGCCATGGTTCCCCATAAAAAGTATCGGAGAAGCACAAAGATTCTACGAAAACCGGTTTGCAAACAAAAAGTATTGTGTTGCAATTTGCCTGATAGAAGATAATATCCCGATAGGTTATGTGAATGTAGATACAAGTGACAGTTATGATTTTGGGTATGCGCTTTGTAAGGAGTTGTGGCATAAAGGTATTGTTACCGAAGCAGGCAGGGCTATGGTTGAACAGCTGAAAAATAACACTTCAGCGTTCATGTGTCTGTCGTGTATTGTTCCAAAATACTGTTGCAGAAAGTGGATTTATCATGATTTTTCGAACGCAAATTTTTGCTTGCATCCTAAATCGCGGGCTGAGGGAAAGGTACTGAATGGGGAATCATAGACGGGGATAAAATGCGATTGAATCTCATTCCGTGACCGGCCTTTTTTCAGCAGTTCT
>CAYXKS010000069.1:0-4958 GCA_964465725.1 uncultured Bacteroides sp.
ACTGCTGCCTGCCAGATGCCCTCTTCGTTTTTCTGCCATTCCCCTTCCGGCAGGTAAAGGGAATATCCGTCCTCAATCATGAGTACAGCCTGTTTTTCTTCCGGCTCTCCCTCTTTCATCATGGTAAGCGTCATCCTGTCAGGCGCCCCATTCTCCCCGGCCGACGGATTCACCGTATTCTCTCCATCCGGCACATTCTCTGCACCGGTATCCTCCGCCGGGGACATCTGCTCCGTCCCGTTCTCACCGGTGCCACTCATGTCTGCCACTGTATCCTGCCCATTGTTCCCAGCCGTTTCTGCCTCTGTGCCCTGTCCGTCGTTCCCGGCCGCTCCTGCCTCTAAGCCCTGTCCGTCACTCCCGGTTGTATCTGTCACGGTCTCCTGTCCGGACAGATCTTCCCCTTTTTCCCGTGCGGCCGAACAGCCTATCATAGTCCCCAGGCAGACTGTGAGAAGAATCGCGCACACCAATACTGCTGCCCCATTTCTCTTTCTTTTTTTGCTTAATATATTTTGAAAACGCTTTTTCATAATCTGTTTTCCTCCGTAGAATTGTGTAGATATCATGGTTCCCTTGGTGCACTGCTGATGAATCACGGAAAGAATTGTTTCCGTGTATGCCTTCCGCACTGCGTAACCGGCACCTTGCATGACCCTTTCGTCACAGGACAGCTCCATATCGATAACCGCTTCTTTTCGCATGACCCAGATCAGCGGATTGAACCAGTGCACTGCATTCGCCACCGCAAGGAGCAGCTTCACAGATACATCCTTTCGTTTCCAGTGAATCAGCTCGTGTTTCAGAATGAAATAAAGTTTCTCCGCATCGTAATGTACATCAGGCAGGATCACCACAGGACGCAGAAAGCCTGTCATCATAGGACTGGAGGCTCTGGAATATGCCACTACACATACTGACGGCCTGATCTGCAGCTCCCGTTTCAATTCATACACCTGCCGCATCATGCGAACGTCTTTGATCCGCTTTCCTCCCTGCCGCACCTGTTGTTTATAACAAAAGTAACTAATCAGGTGAAAACACAAGATAATCAGGCTGACCGTGATCCAGATATAAGCAATTATATCCAGCATGGTGAATCCGGGATTACTTTTCTCATGCGCCATAATCGATGTTGTAAGCGGCTCCGGTATCCTGACAATAATTCTCCGAGGCGTCACTGCCTGTTCGGGTGGATGATCGACAGTGCCTTCTGTAGTCTGCAAAGAGCCCTGCCTTTCTGTCTGTGGAACAATATCAACCACAGGCCAGCCATCAATCCCGCTGTAAGGTATGAGCAGCCGCACTGCAAGAAAGATCCAAATCCAGTACTTCCACTTGACGGCATATCGCTTATTAAGCACAGGAGAAAGCAGCAATAATATCATGACAATCAGGCTGACTGACGCCGAAATTCCCATAACTGATAAAAACAAATCCGCAATCATTTATTTCTCTTTATTCTCCTCCATAGAATGTTCTTCCTGTATCTTGTCCAGAAAATCCCTGAGTTCCTCCACATCGGATTCTTTGATCGCTTTACTACTGTACAGGGTGGCAACCATATTCTGAATGGAATTGTTATACAGCTTTTCCAGAAAATGAGTGCTTGCCCCGGTCTTATATTCACTCTCGGAAATCAGAAAGGAATACAGGTTGCTGCCGGTGGAACGATCGCAGCTGACAAATCCCTTATCTGATAATCGCGTCAATGATGTCATCAACGTGGAAAGCTGCCATTTCCGTCGTCCCTGCAGTTGTTTCAGAATATAATTGGATGTGACGGGCGAAGCGCTGTCCCAGATCACCTGCATGATTTCCAGCTCTGCTTCTCCCAGCTTCTTGTAAAAATTGCTCATAGTAAATACCTCCATATTACACAAGCGCATAATGAATTATACGAGTGTATAATTCATTATGCGCTTGTGTAATGCCATTGTCAAGTAAAAAGTAACTTACCGAAGCCTTTCTTTTCGAAAAAATGGTAACAATAGAACCCGTCAATGTTTCATTGCCTGAAAAAATATAGTATACTGAAATATAAAGTAATATTGAGGCGCCAAAATACGCTGCCTGAATGTTATCAGGCCATAATATCCTGCAAAATCCCAAAACCGGGTATTCTCCGCAAGCAAAGAAAAGTGACATTGGAAAAGAGGTCAATATGATTGCACTTAAAATTACGAACGTGAAACAATTTATGGGACGATTGCTCGCCGGTGAAGATTTCGACTCTTTTCTGTTGGAAGAGGCGACAATCAGTACCTACAACACATTCCATATCGATGGACGTCAGAACCGGGATTTCTATTCTTCCGAAGAGTGGGAGAACAAAGAACTGCGCCCTTATGACTTCTCGACCTGGAAAGCCATACGTCCGGTCTGTTTTAATCTGATTAAGGGCACGCGCACCCCTTCGTCCTTTCAGTTTGTACTACAGTTAATGCCTGAATACATGGCTTCCATCCTGAAAAAGGGTGATACTTCAGTGACGCCGCTGCAGATCAAAGCTTTCGTATTGAATATCAGATATGACGGCACTGCCCTCACATTAGTCACAGGCACTTCCTATCACACTTTTCTCATGGACAAGACACCAGATGCCCTGTGGGACCAGTCTGTCAGACAGTTTTTATCCAATAGGGAAATCTCTTTCGAAGAACAATAAAAATCCGGGAATGCAGGCCCGTTTATTTCAGACCTCATTCCCGGATTTTCATCTTACCACAGATATGTGGCTCCACTATATCTTATAGTGTAATCGATCACCGCCATAATCATCGCAAACAGCAGCATGGCCGCCAGCATAAATATCGCCGCAAAATCATAGATTATTTTCTGTTCCTCTATCCTGCACTTGTGGTTTTCTACCAGTATTTCAATCCCCAACAGAATAAATATCACAGGCCAGCACTGAAAAATAACATGATACTGTAGAGCTGGCACGAAGATGCGTATCAAAAATAAGACGCCATAACAAATCAATGTAATCCCAAACGTCACCGATCCTACTCTTCTGACCGGGCATTTACTATTCTCCTGTTCCATAACAAACCTCCATTCCATCACCAGGCTGTTTCCACTATTCGTTTCGGGTTGTATTATCAGCCGTATTCTGAACATCAGCAACCGGACCTTGTGCATAAATCACGTTACTATCCGTAGTCTGTCTCACCCTGTCTGGCGGCTGGACGCTAACTTCCGCCCTGTTCTGGTAAGGGTTCTGTCCGTTATTTACCGGCTGCTCCTGAAAATCCGGATATCTGTCCGCCACCGGCTGCCCTCTATAAGAAGTTCTGCCGCTCATAAAGGGTTCATCGCCGCGATCCGCCTCATTCATACCGATTCTTTTTCCCCGGATCAATGCCAGTCCGGCCCAGATCACACCGATTCCTATTACCGCTCTGGGCAGCTCATCCCGCACGAAATAATATATCGCACTGAGGAATCTGTTATCCCATCCGAAAATATCACACAACAGATTAAATACTACCTGCCACAGCATAATAACGCCCAGGACAATCAAAATAAGAGCCGCAATCTTTCTGTTTCTGCCTTCCAGTTTCACTCTCATATTTTCTATGCCATCGAACCCAAACATATATTGGTCCTCTATATTATGAAATTCCACATCATCCAGTGACGACAAGTTGTTGGCGTGAAAGAAGCTGTAGATATACAACGTTATCGGGAACACCGCCAGCACACCCAGATTTGTATACCCCACTATTGCCACCAGAATCATGAATCCCAGCATCAGGCTGAGTCCCATCTTCATAAAACCCATATACATCTCTCCGGCTCCCGGAATAAACGAAAATATGAATGTCCAGAACCTGCTTTTCTTTCTCTGCATTTTTTCATCCTCTCTTTCTATCTCTGACTCTGTTCCGAAATATTCTTTCCAAACTGTGTAACTTTAGTGTTAATGTCTTCAAAGAAACCTCTGATACCGCCGCTTGAACGTTCTTCCATATATTGTTCCCATTTGTCATCTATGTTTTTCTGTCGCTCCATCGCTGTCTGCTCCATAGAAACCGTGGACGACTGCTCCTGTAAAAACTTGTGTCCAGAGCCTTCCGCCTCTCCTGTCGGCATCAGGATCAGCACCGTCAAAGCTGCTGCCATCGCAATCAGGACCTTGGCCCGATAGGCAAAAATCTGCCTTTTCCTGGCCGCCTTTTTCTCTCTTCGAATCTGTGTCAATACATTTTCTTTAAGATGCACCGGAGCGCGCAGCATCTCCTGTGTCTCCACCTGTCTGATCAGTTCCATAAGTGCTTCCTCGGACAAATAGCCGGAGAAGTCGTCACTGCTTTGATGCATTAACTTTCTTTTTTCATCTTTTATGTTATATATCATGCGCCCTTCTCCTTTCCATACAGCTTTCGAAGCATGGCTCTTGCCCGATATACCTGCGTCTGTACCGTCTTGACATTCATACCTCTTCGCCTGGCAATCTCACCTACGTCCAGCTCGTCATAATAATATGCCCTGGCAATCTCGTCATAAGGTGGTTTCAGTTCTCTGCACCTGGCAAGCAGTGTCTCCCGTACTTCCTCCTCCAGACAGGCGCCCTCCGGGGTATTCTCATAACTATATGCTCTCCCCATACTTTCTTCCATGTCGGCGTCCTCTGTGGGAATACTCCTTCTTCCGGCGCTTTGCATATAATCCAGGCATTTATTGGTCGCTATCCTGCACAGCCATGCTTTCTCATGCTTTCCGTCGAAATCTTTCAGGTGACTATACGCCGAGAGAAACGTTTCTTGCGTCAGATCCTCGGAGGCAAAATAATCGGCTGTCATTTTATAGCATATGGAAAAAACAAGATGTTGGTAGGAATCAATCAGCGCTGACAATTGTTCTTCCCGATTAATATGATCTGCCCCCTCTCCTATAACTATGATTTAGCCTTGCAGGCTAAATCGCAAGAATTTTGCTTCGCTGCATTTCTT
>CAYXKS010000069.1:5058-12847 GCA_964465725.1 uncultured Bacteroides sp.
AGCCTTGCAGGCTAAATCGCAAGAATTTTGCTTCGCTGCATTTCTTTCTGCATATTCAAGCAACTCTATACACTATAACGAAGCAGGGATCACTGCTTCTTCAACTTTTGCAATTTTTTTAAATATTTTATCCGCGGTCCTTTTAACAAATCTCCCCTATCTGAAAACGGCAGTCATACCGTCTTAGTATGTCTGCCGTAAAATTCCTGTATAAATTATTGCCAAATCAATATCATTAAGTTAAGCCAGTACACAGCGGCTGGCATTAGCTTAATGACATCGATTGTCAAATCCCTCATCTGATTATCAGGCAACGCCCCGAATCCGGGGATTTTCTGTCATACTAGCCTTCTATAATCAATCCTTCCATAATATAGAGAAGCTGTTCATCCACCATCTTCTCCGTTATACCGAAAGTCTGTGCACTGATCTTCATACCCTCTAACACGTACATAATGTTACTTGCGGCGCCTTTGGGATTTTCACAGTAGAATTCGCCGCTGGCGATTCCTGCCTCAATCAGCTTCTCTAAGACTCTGACCCCTGCCTCGAATTGTTTTCGGAGCATGTTATTCTTATCAGTCGATTTATGCGCACAGAAATATTCATACCTGGCCACCGTCAAATTATCTTTCTTGCGGAACAGCTCTTTCTTCTGCTCTTTCAGAAAAAGCGTCAAAATATCCGCCGCCGTATCTCCCTCCGTGATATTATCCGTGAAAATGTCGTCTGTCTCCTCAGATTCCATCTGAAAAAGCTCCAGCAAGATCTGCTCTGTGCTGTCGAAATACAGATACAATCCTCCACGACTGATTTCACATGCCTCCACGATATCCTTCATCGTCACGCTCTTATAACCCTTGTCAGCAAATACTTTTCTGGCCGTCTCCAATATGTATTTCTTCTTCTGTACTGATTTTTCACCCATACTGCTTTTCCTTCTCCGGAATATGTCTTCCGTGTATTTCCCTTCTAATCATGTCATGCGTGTACCCATGTCATTTCTAGCACAAACGTCCTGTAAAAAACAGGCACAAACCTCAGTACATACCTGCAAATATGCTCACCTTCTCAGTCCATCGGTCTGTCCCAAAATTCCAGATTCGCTTTCATCTTTCGCACAACATTTAAAAATATCCTATTATGCACTGCCTCGCTCCAAAGTCTGCCCTTCGTCATCCCACCCAACACATACTTGGACATAATTCCCTTCAGGACATCCATTTCCCTGATATCCGCATGTTCTATCGCCTTCAGCTCATCCTTCACCGTCCGAATCCTGAGCCTGGAATAAATATAGGGATAGTTGCGGTCCAAAAGTCCTGTCCTCTGTACTTCTCTGATAAAATTCATCAGAGTACCATCATATACTGGAAATGTAATCGAACTATCCTTGATCCCAGAGCCCTCGAAGGTCTCCTGTACACTGCTTCCTGCTTTCTCCTCCAGCCACGGAAGGTAACGGATCAGCTTCTGCACATCCGGTTTATAGGTATTCACTATCTGTTTTCTATATTCGATATCTTCCTTATCCATAAAAAACCTCACACATTGTAACATCAACTCAAATATCGGCCATATCAACCCGGATATCAGCTATACCAACTCAAATACCGGTTATATTAACCCGGATACCAGCCCAGATACTGACTGCAGCATACTCCGGTAAACTGTTGTCATCGGCATGCTCTATGACCAATATAATCGACATGCCTGTCATATAATTCTAGCATACTTTCCCGAAAAGTACAGCACAAAATACTTCCAAAGTTCTTGTGCACTTTGCCAGTTTCTTTCTTGTTTTTGTCCTTAAATAGCTGTATACTAAAAGACGGTGATTTATACCATAAAACTATTAGGAAGGGATTTCTGCATACCTGCAGATAAAGGAATACGCTATGGCTATAAAAGAATTCCCTGCCGGGAAAATACTATTTCAAAGCGAACAGCCGGTCACTGCCATACATCTGATCGCAAATGGCTCCGTTCGTGCCACCTATCCTGGTGGAGAGTTACGCTTGGTCAAAGGCGATGTCATCGGCATATGTGAACTTCACCTTGGTTCCTATTATATGACTTATCAGTCTGAGGAGACGGTTTCACTCGCCCCCTACCCATGTTCCAGGGCACAGCTTTCTGAGCTGATGGGTACCAATCCGGAAATGTCTGACCGGATTGTCACTTCCCTATACAGACAACTGCGGGCGATTCTGAATCAGTACGAATCCGCACGCTCGGATTGTGATAAGCTCTATCGTGATCTGACAGAGAGCTATAAGCAGTATGCTTCTTTCTGTACGAAACATGGCATATCTCCCAGGGCATTGCCTGACCTCGATACACTTTCAGAGCTGGTGCTGGATGAAGATGTCGATGAGTGGCTGGGCAGCTACTACGGCCAGTTACTGACACTTGTGAAGAACTCTCCGGTCCGTAAGAAAAGTCCTGCTTTTATGTTCGGTCTTCTCGCCAAAGCAAGTAAGGATATCTACCAGGTCAGTTCCGTATGCCGTATCCTGTATGACTACAAGTCCGAACTGATCAATCTTATGATGAATGAAAACCGACTGGACTTATTCGATCTCTATGCCAGCCTCCTATACCGGATCGGTACTGCCGCAGAGGATAGTTCGGCATTAAGCGATACAATCTCTACTATAATGGCACAGTTAGAAAGCTATTCCGCTATAGACCGCGATATGTATGAAAGTCGTATCGCCGAATACCATGACCGAATCAATTCATTAAACGTACCTGCCGACGAATCATCTGAGTCCGGTGCCGCTAATAACGCAGAGATTCTCGATTCTCTCAACACAATCCTATCTTACGCCGAAGTGGACGATGAGACAGCTTCCAACTTCCGCAGCGCTATAGAACAGTTCCGGAAAATCACTGATAAGAACAGCACCGACGATGCTGTTAGAAAGCTGCGCCAGAGAATCACCACTCTTTTCTACACCGTATATGAGAAAGCCTTTGTGCGCAGTCTTAAAGACCAATCCGTGCCAAAAGTACTGAAAATGTTCTTCAACTTCGGATATGTGGATGAGCAGCTTGCAGGAATGAAAAATGCCTCCTATCTCTGTTCGATCGTAAACTACCTGCCTACAGATCCATCCAGGGGCCTGTATACCATATACGAATGGCTGATGGCGATCTATAAAGGTGATAAATCACCCAGCCGGAACGAATTCGACACAGATTATCAGGCATATGTACACGAAATGAAAACCGGCGGCAAAATCACCGCTGCCGAAGAAACTGCCATGTTAAATGATAGGGAGAAAATGGTTCTTTTTGAACTCCAGAGTGTCTTCCCATCCATCAACAAGATCACTTTTGGACGTATCAGCAGCTTCTGCCCTGTCTTTTCTGAGCACAATATTCTGAAGGATCTGGATTCTTCACTTGTTTCGGTGGATCATGTGCAGGAGGCGTTTCGTCATATCCGCTCTGTCGATTTCAGTGCCTACTACCGCGATACGATCTATACCAACTCTGAGCTTGGGATTGCGAAAGAATATATCGGCGTGGAAGTACTTCCCGACATCATCCTGATGCCCAATATGGGTATCAGAGGCGTTATGTGGCAGGAGATAGAGGGACGAAAACGTACCACGCCTGCCCGCATGATGGTCTCTATCTTCCAGATGGAAGACCTGACTAATATTTTAATCAGGCTGACTGCCGATTTCCGCTGGGAGATGTGCAAACGTGTCCAGGGACCACGTTGGAATGACGTGACAGAGCCTTCCCTGACAAGCGAATACTTTGATTACATTCAATTTTACAAGAAGAATCACGACCTGTCACCGGATGCCAAGGAGAAAATCAAGCTCAGTATGCAGAAGGCTAAGAACAGCTTTAAGGAAATGTTTATCAGAGATTACGAGTCGTGGATTCTCTATGAGGGAGCTGGATCTCCCCGGCTAAACAAGATAGCCCGTGCTATTCTCTTTGGCTACTGTCCTTTTGCAAAAGAGATCCGCGACACGCTGAAGGCAAACCCGCTCTACAAGGAAACCATGGAACGCTATGATGTGAAATTGGGACAGCAGCTCCATCATTATGACAATCTGTTCCAGAAAATCAAAAATGTAGGAGCCAAAATTCCGCCGGAGCTTCAGGCACAGAGAAATTTCCTTGAGTCCTGATCAAATCACCTGCGCTGCAGGTCATGGAACACCATGCATCTGTAAACCGGAGCCTGCATTTATTCCCGCGAGCACCGAGCCACGTGACTGCCTGCAGGCATTTGGCGACTGCCGCGAGGGTCAAATACCCCGCCTCATGAAGTGTTTCGAATTTGATGCCCTGCCGCTTGCGGCAGGGTCTTTGACTGCAGGCTCCAACTGTATATCATACAATAACCCGGACGACTTCATCTGCGGCACTCCCGCAGCACTTCCTCGAACTTCATATTTCCGCCAAAAAGATCCAGTGCACTGCCGATCGTCACATGTACCCTGTCGCGCCCCAGCTTTTTAAGTATCCCAAGATCCTCGAAGCTGTGTACACCTCCTGCATAGGTTACCGGCATCTTTCCCCACCGTCCAAGAATTTCCACCAACTTGGTCTCTATTCCGCCGGTTTTTCCTTCCACATCCACCGCATGGATCAAAAATTCATCACAATACGCTGACAATTCGTCCAACGTCTGTTCCGTCAACTCCACCTTCGTATATTTCTGCCACCTGTCGGTTACAATAAGGTAGCGGCCATCTTTCTTCCTGACGCTGAGATCAAGCACAAGATGCTGCTTCCCCGTTTTTTGAACAAGCTTTTTTAATTTTTCATACTGAATCTCTCCGTCCTTAAAAACATACGAAGTTACAATTACATGGCTTGCCCCGGCATCCAGATACTCTCCCGCATTCTCTGGTGTAATACCACCGCCGACCTGCAGTCCGCCAGGATATGCCCGTAGCGCGGCAAGCGCCTGTTTTTTTGTCTCGTTATAATAAGGAGAGGAGACAGGGTTCAACAATATTATGTGTCCGTTTCTGATCTGATATTCCCGATACAGCCTGGCATAAAATACCGCATCCTGCTCCGCCACATAATTTTCCACCGCCTCGTCATTCTGATCTTTCAGGCTGCCTCCCACGATCTGCTTTACACTGCCATTATGAATATCAATACAAGGTCTGAATTCCATACAATTCTCCTCTCTTTCTGTTCCATTCTTATTCCGGTGTCTGTTCCGACTCAATCCGGGAGGGACATTGGCACAGGTGTGGCAATCATTCCGTCGGATGTATATTTTATTTTCTAACAGACATAATAACACAAGAGCAGCTGTTTTTCCAAAAAGCTGCCTCAATCAGCGCGATCATAACGCTTGTTAATGGAAGAATCGTTACTATAAGCAACTTTAAAGCTGTAAATAGTGACGAAGATCTGTGCGGGAGCGTCGTAGATCCTTCCTTTTATTTTCATGGATGTGCTTCCTGCGCATTCATCACAGAACGCTCCAGAATGGAGGACATTATGAAAAGAATAAGAACATTATTACTTGTTTCTCTCATGACACTTTCCATTGCCATGTTGACTGCCTGCGGCAGAAATAACGATGACGCGGCTAACAATGGCAACGGCAATACGTCTGCAGCGGAATCCGGTACTGGCAACGACACAAATACAGACGCCAATACCACAAACAACACAAATGGCAGCAACACAAACGGTACAAATAACGGAACCAACGGTTCATCCCAGGATATAACAAATGACAACAATACCGGAAATAACTCTGCCAACAGCAACAATAATAATGAAAACGTCAACGATGTGACTGCCGGTGACCGTGACGGCAATAATTCCGTACTGGATAATGTAGGTGATGCAGTTGGAGACGTCGGCAATGCCGCCTCCGATATCATAGACGATGCCGCAGACGGTGTTGAGAATATGGTAGACGATGTAACCGATTCTAACAACAACAACAACAATAATAACAACCATAAGGCTACAGGCACATCCACACGTGGAACGACAAGCCGTAACTCTGCTGGAAACAGAAGATAAAACAATCCATGAAGATTAAAATCAATGGATTCTTAAAATCAATGAAGAAATAAAAACACAGATGTACTGGACCATACTATTGGCTTCAGTACATCTGTTGTTTGCCGGAACTTTTCCTCCACAGTCAAAAACTCTGTAACAGACTGACAATCATCGAACAGAAATCAAATGTATTATCGTTCTATTATTGTACCGTCCCTATAAGCCTGCAGAAGTTCTTCCAACTGATGAATGGTCTCCCGCAATTCCGCACCGATATCGGTATCTGCAATCTTCTGACGAAGAGTAGTCGTTTCTAGAATCACCGAATCCGAGAATATGTCTGATTCATGAAGAATAGCCGCCTCTGTAGACTCGAAAGGCTCATGGGCAACCAGACGCATACCGTAAGAATTAACCACCAGTGTGTAACCTGCAATCCCCGTTTTATCCTGATATGCCTTGGAAAAGCCTCCGTCGATGATGAGCAGCTTACCGCCACACTTGATCGGAGACTCCCCCTTCTTACGCTCCACCGGCACGTGGCCATTGACAATGTGCGAATGCTTCTCATCCAACCCGAACTCTCTTAAGATTTTCTCGATCACTTCCTCGTTATCCAGCAGTCTGTAATAACTATTCTTCGTCTCCTTCTGAATATCCTTATCGTCAACGAAATATCTCTCAAAAGTCGCCATCTTGTCCTTGCCAAACACCGGTGAATTAGGGCCTGACCAGATATACCAAATGATATCCTGTCCTTTTAGTTTTTCTCTCAAATTATCAGAATAGTACCCCTTTCTGGCATAGTGTTCCAGCACGTCATACAGCGCTTTACCACTGTACTCTTCTCCGTACACGTTAACCTTCTTGAAATTACCTTCCTCGTCCATAGGTACACATCCGTGATAGAGCAGATTGGAATTATATACTTTGTATAGCCCACCTTTGGAAAAAAGGAATTTCACATGCTTCTGCAATTTCTCGCACTTTACGAATCCGTGACGAAGCCTCTCCATGACCTGCTCCTCCTCCGGAGTCAGCTCATATGGCTTATCCCTGTCGACCGTCGGGAAATCCACGTCCTTCATCGGATAAGATACTCCGTCAATGGTGATTGTCCTGTTCTCATAATCAATGTGTTCGAACAACAGCCTGTCCTTCATGCCGAACTCCGGCCGACGCATAATGATCTGTCCTTCCAGCTTAAACTGGATAATGGCAATCGCCTTGTGCATCTTCATGTCAAGGCTCAAATCCTTGGTATCATATTCCGTATTATATCTGATCGTAAACGCATCACAGTTGGTATGCTTATAAGTCTCCAGAGCAAAAGTAGCCAGAGGAATCAGATTAATGCCATATCCCTCTTCCAGCGTGTCCAGATTACCGTATCTTGCCGCCACTCTGATCACATTGGCAATACAGGCAAGATGCCCACTGGCCGCCCCCATCCATACGATATCGTGATTTCCCCACTGCACATCTACGGAATGGTAATTGCACAAAGTATCCATAATCACATGAGGGCCTGGCCCTCTGTCATAGATATCGCCTACAATATGAAGATGATCGATGACAAGCTGCTGAATGAGATTACTGAGGGCTACAATAAATTCCTGCGCTCTTCCGATACGGATAATCGTATGAATAATCTCATTATAGTAGGCCTCTTTATCCTGAATCTCTGCTTTCTCCGTGATCAATTCCTCGATAATATAAGAGAAATCCTTCGGCAGCGCCTTACGGACTTTAGACCGTGTATATTTGGAGGAAACCC
>CAYXKS010000070.1:0-7638 GCA_964465725.1 uncultured Bacteroides sp.
ATATTATTTTTGCCAGAATTACAGGACAAAAATCAGTATGCCATGACAAAATTGAAATGGCAAGACTGATATTTGAAATGATGCAATAATGATGCAATTACAGTTACTATTCACGGTGCCTTGCACCTTGCTGCAAGGCATCCGACCAACAAAGTTACGGTTTTAGGCATCCAGCCCCTCGCCGAAGGCGACTTTTCATGGGCTGGATGCGTTACAGTTCGCGGACGGTTAGGCCGTGAATTGTAACCAATTATATAAACTTCGGTTGCTGCATGTGTAATACACTGTTTCGGGCACATAAATATGCACTTATTCATTAAAAAAGCTAAAATATTCATCAACTAACTTATATTTATGCTTTTCAACCCGAATTCTTTGTGATATAATGCGGGTTGAATTGCCAGAGACGTCATGTTATTATGTTATGCGTTCCGGTTGATTGATTGACAGCCGGAAGCTGTCACGTACAGATTTGCACTGTACTTTTCATAAAGCGTTGGTGTCAGAGAAGACATGAGGTGCAAATTTGAATGTTTGTGCTAAAGCGGTACGACAGAAAATTTGAAAGGATACAAAACAGATGACAGAGATACAACAGTGGTTCTCCAATTTTGCCGACTTGTTCTATAAGTCTTTTATCAGGGAAGACCGTTATAAATTATTGCTCAGTGGTATCGGCGTTACGATTAAGGTTTCGCTGTTGGCGGTTATCTTTGGTATTATGATCGGTATGCTGATTGCAATGTGCAATCTTTCGAAGAAGAAAGCTGTGAAAGCGATCGGCGGAATTTATACGGATGTGATACGGGGAACGCCTTCCGTTACCCAGCTGATGATTATTTATTTTGTTATTTTTGCTTCTATTGATCTGGAGAAATGGATCATTGCGGCAATCGCTTTCGGTATCAATTCCGGCGCTTATGTGTCGGAGATCATCAGAGGAGGCATTCTATCTGTGGATCACGGACAGACGGAGGCCGGAAGATCGCTGGGACTCAACGGATTTCAGACTATGACGAGGATCGTCCTCCCGCAGGCAGTGAAAAATATTTTCCCCGCATTGTGTAACGAGTTTATCGTGTTGATCAAGGAGACGGCCATTGTCGGCTATGTGGGGCTGATGGATATCCAGAAGGCGGGCGACTTTATTAAGAGTGCTACCTTCAAGGCAGGCATGCCGCTTTTCGGAACAGCTGTAATCTATTATGTGCTGATCAAGATATTGACGTTGGCGCTTCGCCAGGTCGAGAATCATCTGCGGAAATCAGAGATTAGATAATTACATACTGCATGAGTGTTTGGGAAGGAGAGCGTCTCATGATTAAGGTAAAGAATTTACATAAACATTTCGGTGATCTGGAAGTTTTGAACGGGATAGACGAGCATATTTCACAGGGGGAAGTGGTGGTAGTCATCGGACCTTCCGGCTCAGGTAAAAGTACGTTCCTGCGCTGCCTGAATCTGCTGGAGGATGTAACGGAAGGCGAGATTTATGTGGATGACGAACTGATTAATACTCCGAAGGTGAATATCAATATAGTCAGGCAGAAGATGGGCATGGTGTTTCAGCAGTTTAATCTTTTTCCTCATCTGACAATTATGGATAATATAACATTGGCTCCGGTCCTGCTAAAGAAGATGACCAAGGAAGAGGCGGTGAAGAAGGGGCAGGAACTATTGGAAAGAGTCAATCTGGCGGAAAAGGCCGACGCCTATCCGGCACAGCTGTCCGGTGGGCAGAAACAGCGTGTGGCGATTGCCAGGGCGCTTGCTATGAACCCGGAGATCATGCTTTTCGATGAGCCGACTTCCGCGCTTGATCCGGAGATGGTCGGAGAAGTTTTGGATGTTATGAAGGACCTGGCCAAATCCGGCATGACAATGGTGATTGTCACTCACGAGATGGGATTTGCCAGAGAAGTGGCGTCCAGAGTATTGTTTATCGATCAGGGTATTGTCATGGAGAGCGGCACGCCGGAGGAAGTATTCAATCATCCGAAGAATGACAGGACGAAGTTATTTTTAAGCAAGGTACTGTAGAAGTTATTTCGGTGAATAATCAGTACTGTATGTATATTGTGGTCTCTTGTGCAACATAGTGATGCCGCATGGATATAACTGTCAGACAGGTGTTAGTCCGTTTCCCTGCATGTGAAGAACAGGGTTGACGGTTTCAATACACAATCAATTTATTTAGGAGGAGTTAATTATGAAAAAAGTAACAAAGGTAGCAGCAGTCGTACTTGCCATGGCTATGGCAGTGTCTACGCTTACGGCGTGTGGAGGCAGTGCAGACAATGCTGCAGAGGCAGTAAACACAGAGGATGTGGCAGCGGATGAGAGCGGCGCGGAAGATGCAAATACGGACGTGACAGAAGACACAACAGAGGATGCAGGTGCCAATGCAGAAGAAGGAGATCCCTACACAGAAGTAGATGCAACGATTATCGACACTGTAACCAAGACGGAAGGTGTTTTGACATTCGGTACGAACGCAGAATTCCCGCCTTTTGAGTTTGTGGCGGCGAGCGGCGTGATCGATCAGTATGACGGTATTGATATGGCTATCGCGAAACAGATTGCTGAGGAGAATAATATGACGCCCGCGGTAGAGAATATGGAGTTTGACTCCCTGCTGGTAGCACTGCAGAATGGTCAGATCGATGCGGTCATCGCAGGTATGACCGTGACAGAGGAGCGTAAAGAAGCAGTTGATTTCTCTGTTCCTTATTACACGGCAACACAGGTTATGATCGTGAAGGAAGATTCCGATATCGCATCGGCAGCCGATATGGCGGACAAGAAGATCTGTGTCGTGCAGGGGTATACCGGTGAAACGTGTGTTCAGGAATTGGGCTATCCTTACGAGGCATTCAAGAAAGGTACAGAAGCTGTTATGGAACTGGTAAACGACAAGTGTGACGTGGTCGTAATCGATTCCGCTACCGCTCAGAAGTATGTGGATGACAACGAGGGCCTTAAGATCGTGGAAGACGCGGAGGCTTTTGCGGACGAAGAATATGCTATTGCGGTCCGGAAGGGCAACACAGAATTGCTTGATATGATCAACAGCGCGATCGAGGCGAAGCTTGCAGACGGTACGATCTCTGAGCTGGGCGTACAGTATACTGAGGCTTTAACGGAGGAGTAAGCGGTATTGTTTACAGCCAATGTCGTTTTGTTAAGGAATTATGTTATATCGGTTACTATTATTATAACAGGAAGGAATTGCGGTCAGATGCAGTTCCTTCCTGTTTTGTGGAAAATTTTGATAATTCCTTCGTGAGACAATTTTGTTACTGGCATAAAACTGATAGACTTTGCCGCCCGGTTATGCTATACTAAAATCGATACAACGATACGTATGAGAGCACTCTCTGAGAACGCTCTTTTGCAGTTGGGAGGTGATTAAATGCCTAGTAATATTGAAGTTACAAAAGATGCTCTCAATGATTTTGACAAGATACAAAGGCGGATGGAATTAGCAAAGAATGAAGGTGCTGTCAAAACATATGAAGATTTAAAAAGAGATTATGTCATATTAAAAGCATTGCTCAATGTAGCAGGCGTAAATCTCACAGAGATTGATAGAATCAAAGAATAAAAAGAGAATCAAAACCGTATACGGTTTAATGTCCTGGACAATGGACGCTAAACGTTGGTATTTTTCAAGCTGGATAGAAAATAGCAGGTTATTTTCTATCCAGCTTTGTGGCTTTCGGTGTGATTTTTTTGTATACAGTTTGTCAAATATTTATTATAATAATGATATATAACTGTACTGACACAATCAACGGATAATCTCATGTCTGGCAATGGTGTAATTGACGTGCGGGGTATGTGATATCACAACAGCAGAGAGGGAGCTTGGTATGAATGAGAAATTAAATCCAACGACACGAAAGATTATGGAGGACCGTTTCGGATGCGATACGCTGATCGCCGTTGCGACGGTTGAAGACGGCAGACCGTATGTACGCTCCGTCAACAGTTATTATGAAGACAGATCTTTTTACATTGTGACTTATGCGCTGTCCAATAAGATGCGGCAGATTGTCGGTAATCCTGAGGTCGCAGTGTGCGGCGACTGGTTTGTCGGACATGGAATCGGGGAGAACATGGGTCATATCCTCAAGGAAGAGAACAGAGAGATTGCGGATAAGCTTCGGGTGGTTTTTGGAGAGTGGTATGATAACGGGCATGTTGATGAGAATGATCCCAATACATGTATTCTGCGTATCAGGCTGACAGACGGTGCGCTGGCTGATCAGGGTACATGGTATGATATTGATTTTACGATTGCGTCCTAAGTTCCGGTGCTTTATACTGGAAATATACAAGAAGGATAAACTGTTACCAGATTCAGAAATGGAGGGAAATTATGCAAAATCAAAAATTATCCGCTGCGGAAGCATTGGAGAAACTCAAAGAAGGAAATCAGCGATACTTGGCGGCCAAGTCAAATCCGGGAGATATCTCTCCTGAGATCAGGCAGTATACCTGTGAAAATGGGCAGAGTCCGTACGCGATTGTAGTGACCTGTTCGGATTCGAGAGTCATTCCGGAAGCTGTTTTTTCTGCCGGAATCGGGGAAGTGTTCACGATCCGTGTGGCAGGCAATGTAATGGACAAGCATCAACTGGGAAGCGTTGAGTATGCGGCAGAACATCTCGGCACGAAGCTGGTGGTAGTTCTGGGACACAGCAACTGTGGCGCAGTGGGAGCAGCCGTTCACGATGATCCAAGCGGTTATGTGAAATACATAACAGACGAGATTCGCAGAGCCATCGGTGATGAGAAGGACGAGGCGAAAGCATGCTGCCTGAATGTTCAGAGAAGCGTATCTGTGATTAAGGAAAGCCTTAAGGAATTGGTTGAGAGTGGAAATCTCACGGTGTGTGGAGCAGTATATCATATCGATAATGGAGAGGTTGAATTCCTGGATTAAGTTCCGAAAGCGGGATAGCGCCCGATGACTATCCTGTGCTATCGGAGAAACAGAAGCAAAAACAGGAGGCATGTATATAGGAATGCAAGTCTCCTGTTTTTGTGCCTTTCCATATCTATATCAAATATATGGAGATATTCGTAGTGAGGCAAGTGATTAAAGAATTATATATTGAAGTATAGGCTTTATGTATTTGAGAAAGTACAGATAAGTCAGTGCAGGATATTTTCATAATCTTGTAGATCGTGGTACACGCCGTCAACACGCACTGTATCATTTATAATTTTATAAAGCAAAAAATAACGGTGGCGTTTAAGATGAATCGTCCGATATCCCAAGGCTCGTAACTCGGCATCATTACATAATTTGGGGCTTTCTGCAGTATAAGAAAGTCTGAGCTTAGTTTCCTCCAAGTCTTCTTTGACATTCCTGGCAGCTTGTTCATTTCTTAAATCCTGGCGGAGATAACGCAAAATATGGGCGACCTGTGCCTTGGCAGTGTGTGTAATAACAACTTTATATTTCGAGCTTCCGGTAAATTTCATTAAGCGCTTCCCCCATCTCCTGGTAGTCTCCTCTGGCAAACTCTTCCTCGGACTTTTTTATGTCGTTCATAAAATCTTCCCGTGACATGGGCTTGAGGAATCGGCCAACCGCTTCATCAGCCGTTTGGTCCGCATGGCGATGAAATAGCTTTTTAGCCAAAGCCTGTACTTTAATTAAGTCTGTCTCGTTTAGTTCTTCCAGAATGGAGATTGTGTTTTCCAATGTAGTCATTATATTACCTCTTCCTGTTCACTATTGCTAATATTATTTTTAATTTTATGCGTAATAATCCTAATTTTTATTATATTACCGTTTTTAGGATGCATAGATACTTTCAAAACCATTTGAATCAATTCTAATTAATCTTACTCCAATGTAATCGGAGTCTTTTTCTTCCGTTGCAGGTGATTCTAAAAATCTCGAACTGCTTCCCGTAAATCATTTCTCCTTCGAAAAAATATATATATAATATACACTATGGTGAGTAGTTTTACAAGCAGTCCTTTAGAGGCGAGTAAAGTGAACAGAATATTCGGTTTGCTTTGTTTGATTTAAGAGATAAAAAGGTGGTTGCGTTGCCATTTTATGTGTAATGTAAACAGGCTTTTGAATTGACATAGTGATCCTGGTTTCACAGAATCTTTATCAAATCTTTAAATTTCTTCGGTATGCTCTTTCTTAAGGAATTTATAACATATTAATTGAGAAAGGAAAGAACGCAAATGGAAATGATACTCGAAACAACAGATCTCACGAAGAAATTCAAACGGCAGACGGCGGTTGACCGGATATCGATCAGTGTGGAGAAGAACTCCGTATATGGGCTGCTGGGCCCGAACGGAGCCGGGAAGTCTACGACACTTAAGATGATCGCCGGTATGCTGCATCCGTCGTCCGGAAGCATAAAGTTTGAGGGACATGAGTGGAGCAGAAAAGATTTGAAGCAGATCGGAGCATTGATCGAGACACCGCCGATTTATGACAATCTGACTGCCAGAGAGAATCTCAGGGTGAAGACGACGTCTCTGGGGATTCCGGAGCCGCGCATCGATGAAGTCCTTAAGACGGTCGATCTGACCGGGACAGGAAAGAAAAGGGCAGGTCAGTTTTCTATGGGAATGAGACAGAGGCTTGGTATTGCCCTGGCGCTGCTGAATCATCCGAAACTCCTGATACTGGATGAACCGACGAACGGCCTTGATCCGCTGGGCATTCAGGAACTGCGGGAATTGATCAGATCTTTTCCGGAGCAGGGAATGACGGTTATATTGTCCAGCCATATCCTGAGTGAGGTGGAACAAATTGCGGACCATATCGGTATCATTGCGGGCGGCAGGCTGGGATACAGCGGAGCGGTAGGCCGTGGGGAAGATTTGGAAGCGCTGTTTATGAGAGTGGTAAAGGACAGCAGAGAGGAGGAGAGGCAGAGTGAAGGAAGATAGAATTTTGATGCAATCCGGGCGGCATGAAGACGATGGGGCAGAAGGCAATATGTTAGCGCTGATTCAGGCGGAGAGGTTGAAGATGAAGCATACATTCGGTGGGAGATTACCGATTGTCGCCGCGGTACTGACATTGAGTCTCGTACTTCTGCTTGCTTATAAGAACAAATATTATTCTGTGAACGCGTGGAATTGGTGGTATGTCATGCTGCTGCCGGGGATGTTGGCAATATTGTGCTGTCTGGGGATAAAAAAGGAGCAAAAACTGCATTATTGTAATCTGTTTTCTTCCTATATTTCTCCCGAACAATATCTTGTTGGTAAAATATGTTTCTATGCAATGGGGCTTGTCATAGCGAATCTGATTGTGGCTGTCGGTACCTATGCGGCAGATATCTTCTGGGGGAATTATATTCCAATCGGACGTGAGTTTCTGGCGGCGGTTGTACTGAGTGTATGTTTTTTGTGGGAAATACCATTTTTTATGCTGTTGGGATTACGGTTCGGCATTTTTGCCAGTTTGTTTTCCTGTATGGTCTTATCTATAGGAGGAACATCCGTGCTTGCGGATTCTGATCTATGGTGGTTGTGTCCGACTGCGGTGCCGGTCCGGCTGATGTGTCCCGTACTCGGAATTATGCCGAATGGCCTGCTGGTTCCGGCGGACAGTCCGCTTTGGAATATGGGCGTGATTATTCCGGG
>CAYXKS010000070.1:7738-12802 GCA_964465725.1 uncultured Bacteroides sp.
AAACAATTATTCCGTTATATGAAAGCAGACTTTTTAAAATTGAAACGCACTCCGCTCTGCGCGACTCATCTGGCCATTCCGGTGGTGATGGCTGGTGCGTTTTTGCTGTACTACAATGTCTCGCCCTGGAATGACTATGACAGGATTCAGGCATTTTTTCAGATCATGGGAATGGGATATCCTTTCCTGATCGGGGTATTTTGTGCCATAATAGCAGAGCAGGAATCTTTTGCGGGAGGATATCAGGCGATGCTGTCTGTCACGGACAGAAAAATCACGTTTTCCAGCAAATTGCTGCTTCTGGTATTGATGGGAGCGTTTTCGGTGGTTTTTACATCGGTAATGTTCGGAACAGGGTTTTTCTGGGGAATGCAGCGGCAGGCGGTAGGGTATTCTTTCTACTGGGCCGGAGCAGGAGTGATGGCCTATGGAAATCTATTCCTCTATATCTTTCATTTTTTTCTGGCGATAAGATTTAACAAGGGAGTAACCATCGGGGCAGGTATAGCCGAAAGCCTTCTGTCGGCCCTTTGCCTGACCGGGCTGGGAGATGGGATCTGGATCTGCATTCCGGCGGCGTGGGCTAACCGAATGGTGGGTTATATGATGTATGGCTATATCGAAGCGGGAGAGGCTGCGACGGATATCAGTAAGGCTGTAGTGGTCTGTGGGATTGTGACTGCAGCTGCGCTTGTGGCGTTTGAGGCGTGGGCCTGTCGATGGGATGGAGCGGGCGGCTGCGAGTAGAATAAGAGAAGGCGGTCTGGAATGGGCAGATTCCGTAACAGTGAAGCCGAAGACTGAATTGTTATGGAAAAGAGGAGTAAAGAGAGGGAATTGTATGGCGGAGATTTTAGCGGTGGACGATGACCGGGCTATTTTGACATTGATACGGAGGATATTGGAAAAGGACGGACACAGGGTGACAACGGTTGATGATTCTTCTACTGTAAAGGACATGGCGCTGGAAAGATTCGGATTGATTCTGTTGGATGTGATGATGCCTGGAGTGGACGGCTATACATTATGTGAAGAGATTCGGAACCGCGTGGACTGTCCCGTTCTTTTCCTGACGGCCAGATCCGGGGAGAGCAGCCTGGTTCTCGGTCTGGAAAAAGGGGCGGACGACTATATCTGCAAGCCCTTTGGCGCGGCGGAACTGCGCGCCAGGGTAGCGGCACATCTGCGGCGGGAGAGGAGAGAACACTTTGCAGGGCTGGTTTTTGAGAAGTCCCGGTTTAATTTTTCATCCAGACAGTTGATCGTGGGTGAAAAGGCTGTTCCGTTTACGAAAGCGGAATACCAGATCTGTGAATTTCTCGCACGCAATCGCGGGCAGGTCTTTTCGAGGGAGCAGATTTACGAGAAAGTGTTCGGCTACGACGGCGAGAGCAGTGATGCGACAATCGCGACACATATAGGAAACATACGCAGCAAACTGGAAAAATATGCCTATTCGCCGATTAAGACGGTGTGGGGAATCGGTTACAAATGGGAGGAGTAGGGAAAGCGGTATGACAAATAGAAAACAACGAATGGAAATTCCTCTTGGATTGTTTTTCCTGAAATATTTCGGGTATCTTTTTATTGGTATTCTGTGTATCGCAGTGCTTGTATTACTGGCCTTTAATATGCTGTGGACGAGCGATATCATTTATCCCGCACGCTATGCGGAACAGCAGGCAGCACTCGCGGCTCCTGTGATAGAGCAGGCGGAAGAAGTGAGTGAGAATATGATCCCGGAGCTTTGCCGATACGTCCTGTTTGATGAAAAGGGTAACCTGATTGCAGGGAATCTGCGGGGAAAAGCTGCGAACCGGGCGTGGGAGGCCGTCGAAGGAAGACCCTCCAATATGGGTGGAGTGATCGGTGGATATTATTATAAGGTGATTCGGCGGACGGCGGGATATTGTGTGCTGCGCTATCAGATTATGTCACAGTACCGGTCGGAATTTCTGCGGAAGTTTTTTCCGCCGCCGGAGGTACTGATTCTTGTCATCACATTAATGCTGGTGTTTGCTGCCATCCTGGTGACGGCTGTCAGATTCAGCAGGGTTATGCGAAAGAAATTGGCTCCTCTGATCGCGACTGCGGACAGAATACAGCGTCAGGAATTGGATTTTGTGGTAGAAAAAGGCAGTATCAGAGAGATTAACGCGATCCTGAACGCCATGGACGCCATGCGGGAAGCTCTCAGGAAATCCCTGGAGGAGCAGTGGCGCATGGAGCAGAGCAGAAAAGAGCAGATGTCAGCGTTGGCGCATGACCTGAAGACTCCCCTTACACTTGTCCGCGGCAATGCGGAGCTTATCTGTGATACGGAACTTACGGAAGAGCAGAGGGAATGTGCCGAATGCATTGCTGAGAATGCCGTACAGATGCAGAATTATGTGCAGATGCTGATTGAGATAACCAGGACCTCTCAGACGGTTCCTGCCCAGACAGCAGGCGATATTGCTGATGCCGCTAACTGCAAAAGAAAGATAGATGTGGAAACATGGCTTTCGGAAGTAAAAAGGCAGGCCGGGAGACTGTGTGCTATCCACCAGATCGGGTTGTCGTGGAATTGCAGTGTGACACAGAAAGAAATCTATGCCGAGCCGGATCTTATGACGAGAGCGTTACAGAATCTCCTGGACAATGCGGCCCGGTACACGCCACAGGGCGGTACGGTTTCAGTTAAGGCATGGACGGATGAGAAGGACATAGTGATAGCGGTTTCCGATACAGGGCCGGGATTTTCAGAGATGGCGATCCGTCATGGGAGGGAGCAGTTCTATATGGATGACGACAGTCGTACGGCAGGGAGCGCGCATTATGGTATGGGACTCTATATTGTCGATACGATTGTGAGGCAGCACGGCGGTACGTTACTTCTGGAAAATTCCCCGGAGACACACGGAGCATGTGTGACGGTCAGGATTCCGGCAACTTGTCAGGTTCTGCATTGAATCTGTATTGAGACGGGCTTTCAGACTGTCCCTCTTGCCACCTTTGCCGGATACCATTTCTTGGTCAAGCTGTTCCTGGGTTTCTCTGGAAATACCGCCTTTTATATACTGCTGTCCTGCCTGTTTTACATATCATTGTCCGGAAATCTCCGGAATCCTATATCCCCCAGATCCGGAAAGTGCCGGGGCAGCTTCGGAGGACTTTTTTAGACACTTCATTAAATAGCCCTAATGATTTCATATAGGACATGGAAAAATTACAGTCAGTATGATAGAATAAGAACATATTCCCGACATGAAATGTCTGGATAGTTATTATGTCATAGCGGCCTGCAGAGAAAGAATAGGTGAAGCATATGGGATATTATCTGAACCCTGGAAACAGCGGCTTTACAGCGATACGAAACAGTATCTATGTGGATAAAAGCGGCATGATAGACCTGATCAACAGAACGATTGACACAACGGAAAAACTGACCTGCGTCAGCAGGCCCCGCCGTTTTGGAAAGTCTTTTGCGGCAAAAATGCTGTGTGCCTATTATGACAGAAGCTGTGATTCGTCAGCGCTGTTTGAGGACTTGAAGATTGCCACGGAGCACAGGTATGCTGAGTCCTATCATAAGTATTTGAACCAATATGATGTCATCTATTTGGATATGACGGCGGTGATCGGAGAGACCTCTCTCGACGGCCTGACGCCATATATAAAACGAAATATAGTTCGTGAATTGACAGAGAATTATCCGGCTGTAAAGGCGGCGGAAGGTTTTGTCCAAACTTTGGCAAATACGGTTCAGGCCACAGGAACGAAATTTGTAATGATTATTGACGAGTGGGACGCTCCTATTCGGGAAGGCAAGGATGACCCTGAGATAGGACGTATGTATCTGGAATTCCTGAGATCTCTCTTTAAAAACAGCGGTGCGACTGACAAAATTTTTGCTGCTGTCTATATTACGGGGATTCTGCCGATTAAAAAGGATGGCTCCCAATCGGCGATTTCGGACTTCAGAGAGTTTACGATTGTGAACCAAAAGGAATTTGCAGAGTATGCGGGTTTTACTGAACAAGAAGTGAAGGGGCTTTGCAGCAGGCAGAATTGTGACTTTTCCATGATGAAGCAATGGTATGATGGCTACACACTGGGTGGGATATCTGTTTATAATCCCAACGCTGTCATGGAAGCCTTGCGCAGCCATGAATTTGCATCTTACTGGACGGAGACTTCTGCTTCAAAGAGTCTGATGGAATATATCAGCCTGGATTTTGACGGTATGTCGAAGACAGTTGCGGAGCTGCTTGGCGGGATTAACGTTCCGGTGGACACTAACGGATTTGCCAATGACCTGATTACCTTCCGGGACCGCGATGATGTGCTGACGCTCCTGATTCACCTGGGGTATCTTGCCTATGAGAAAGAAACGAAAACTGTCCGTATTCCAAATGAAGAGATTCGGCTGGAATTTGCGAAGACGGTCCGCAAGGTAAAACGTGATGAGACAATCCGGCGTGTCCGTGAAAGTGACCGGCTGATTGCCGATACTATTCAGGGAAATGCGGAGGCAGTGGCTGAACAGATTGAGAAGATTCATGCTGAAGAGACGGCGCCGTTGTTCTACAATAGCGAACAGGCGCTTCGCAGTGTGATTAAGCTGGCTTATTTCAGTTACAAAGATTATTATCTCAAATTTGAAGAATTGCCTTCAGGAGATGGGTATGTGGATATTGTATATCTTCCTAAGAAATGGTCGCCTGTGCCTGCATTGGTGATTGAGTTGAAATGGAACCGGTCAGCCCGGGGAGCGATTGCACAGATTAAGGACAGGAAATATCCGGCGGCTTTGTCGGGATATGGCGGAGATATTCTGTTGGTAGGGATTGTATACAATAAAGATGAAAAAGGAGTAAGGCGGGAGCATAGCTGTATGATTGAGAAGATTTGATTTTTATCCGGTTTTCTGTATCCCGGATGGGGCCAGAAGTGGCAGGATGTCATGGATACGGATCCTTAAGCTGGAGTATCAGGTACCAGAGGCTCTGGAAGAAGAGGAAGAGGTATTTTTTGATGCTTGCCAAAAGGGACTGAAGCACTATTTTAGTGCGACAGTCCTTT
>CAYXKS010000071.1:0-12726 GCA_964465725.1 uncultured Bacteroides sp.
CGACAGATGAAAATGCCGTCATACCGGAAGATTATGTGGAGCAGATATCCAGTATTGTGAGAAATAAAATGACGTTTTCTAAGTCTGTGCTCAGTCACGATTATTATACGCATGTTTATGATGCGAGATGAGAGGTTTGTATTTTACGGTTGTGGGTAGGAAGCAAAACCGATAATCCGCTGCATGAGCCGGAAAAATCAGCCCGAAAAACTCCCGAAAAATCTGCTGCATGAGCCGGAAAAATTTGTTGACAAACCACAACCTCGTATGTATAATAGTTTGAGTGTGGATAGGAGTCAGCTATGTTCGTGAATTTAACTGATGTGTTGCGTGATGAGGACAAGACGGTCACGATGCGGATAGAACCTGAGATAGAAGAGGTTACTGTCGGTGGGGAGACATTTCCTGTGATCAGTAAGATGCCGTTTAATCTGACTCTTACGAATATCGGTAAGGGTAAAGCACAGGTTACAGGCAGTGGAGAGATAACGTTTCTGATGCACTGCAGCAGATGTCTGAAGGATGTGGAGAGAACACTGAATATTTCTGTTGACAGAACAGTGTTATCGCCGGACATGATTACTTCACCTGAACAAAGCGATGATCAGGAGTATGTAAACGGTTATCAGATGGACATAGAGGAGCTGCTATACAGTGAGATTGTAATCAACTGGCCTATGAAGGTCTTGTGTAAGCCGGACTGCCGTGGAATCTGCCGTCTGTGTGGACAGGATCTGAATACGGGAACATGTGATTGTGATACTTTTGTTCCTGATCCAAGGATGGCGGTAATAAAGGATATCTTTAACGGGAATAAGGAGGTGTGAGACGATGTCTATTTGTCCTAAGAACAAATCTTCTAAGGGTAGAAGAGATAAGAGAAGAGCAAACTGGAAGATGACTGCTCCTACATTAGTGAAGTGCAGTAAGTGTGGCGCTCTCATGGTACCCCACAGAGTATGCAAGAAGTGTGGCACCTACAACAAAAAAGAAGTTATCGCGGTTGATTAATGCGAGGGATATAGAGAGGTCAGGGGATTAGAGAATGAATGGTTCCCTGGCCTCTTTATTTTAGGCGAAACATCTTTTATCATGGACTTTGTTTTTTGCTTATGCTATACTAAGTCTATCTTAAGATACGGTCGGACCCTTGCAGGAGGTGAGACGATGCCGAATGCTAACCTGGAAATTATGCAGAAGGCAATGGAGGATTTTTAAAAATTCAGAGACATATGTTGATTGCACGTAAGGAGAATGCGACTGAGACGTATGTTAGTTTGAAGAAAGAATACTTGTATTTGAAGAGTTTTCTCAATATAGCAGGTGTAAATCTTACAGATATTGATGAGATTAAGGAGTAAAGAGATAATCGATTTAGCATGTTCGGACATATGCATCAGTGCAGCTTGTCTGAACTGTTACATGAAAAGACAGATAGATATGAGGTGCACAGATGAGTGAATATGTTAGGGTTGCGGTGGACGCCATGGGCGGGGATAACGCTCCGCAGGAGATTGTGAAAGGCGCGGTGGAAGCCGTCAATGAGAGCAGTAAGGTTAAAGTTTATTTGGTGGGAATGAAGGATGCGGTTGAGAGAGAGCTGTCCGCTTATACATACCCGAAGGAACAGATTGAGGTCGTCCATGCCTCCGAGATTATAGAGATGGCGGAAGCACCTGTCATGGCGATCCGTAAGAAGAAGGATTCTTCTCTGGTGAAAGCATTGAATCTGGTCAAGGACGGTACCTGCGATGCCTTTGTGTCAGCAGGAAGCACGGGCGCTACGCTGGTGGGCGGACAAGTCATTGTAGGGCGTATCAAAGGAGTGGAAAGACCGCCTCTTGCACCGCTGATTCCCACAGCGACAGGATGCTGCTTGTTGATTGACTGTGGCGCTAATGTGGACGCCAGACCTTCTCATCTCGTACAGTTTGCCAAGATGGGATCCATCTATATGGAAAACGTCATGGGCATCAAGAATCCGAAGGTTGGTATCGTGAATATCGGCGCTGAGGAAGAGAAGGGTAACGCTCTTGTCAAGGAGACTTTTCCACTCCTGAAGAACTGTGTGGATATCAATTTTATCGGCAGTGTGGAAGCCAGGGATATCCCGGCCGGTGCGGCAGATGTAGTTGTGTGCGAGGCTTTTGTGGGCAATGTTATTCTGAAGACTTATGAGGGTGTGGGAGCCACATTGATTTCGAAAGTGAAGGAAGGAATGATGACCAGCCTCAGGAGCAAGATAGGCGCTCTTCTCGTGAAGCCAGCGCTGAAGCAGACATTGAAGGCTTTTGACCTGGAACAGTACGGTGGCGCACCGATGCTTGGACTTAAAGGACTGGTGGTCAAGACGCATGGCAGTTCCAAATCAATAGAGATCAAAAATTCTATTTTACAGTGTATCACCTTCACCGAACAGAGAATCAGTGAGAAGATCAGACAGATGCTTCAGGCGGATGGGATCGTGTCCGGGAAGAATGAATAGAGGAATGGGAAACAACGAAAGAAGGCGAAAGGGGTAAGCTGTCAGGATGGAACTTGATAAGTTAAGAGAAGCGATAGCGGAAATATTGAATGTGGACCCTAATGAGGTTACGGAAGATACTACTTTTACAGAGGATCTCGGAGCGGATTCACTGGATGTTTATCAGATTGTTATGAAGATAGAGGAGGCATTTGAGATTGAGATCCCGGCGGATGAGATCGAACAGATTTCCACGGTGGGAGAGGCTGTTGAGTTGATCAGGAATATGATCTGACAGAATAGGAGAAGCCCTTTTCACAAGAAGGGGCTTTTTAAATGTGTCGATGATGTCGGGAGGATTTGCATGTTAGAAGACAGACTGGGGCGACTGGAGGAGAATATAGGATATTGTTTTCAGGATAAGAAGCTGCTGCGGCAGGCGATGACACACAGCTCTTATTCCAATGAACAGAAGATCAACCGGTATCAGGATTACGAAAGGCTGGAATTTCTCGGCGACGCAGTGCTGGAGCTGGTGAGCAGTGATTTCATTTTTCGGGAGAATCCGGAAATGTCTGAGGGAGAACTGACGAAATTCAGGTCTTCGATCGTCTGTGAGCCGGCGCTTGCTTTCTGTGCGAGAATGATCGGATTGGATCAGTTTATTCTGCTTGGCAGAGGGGAAGAACTCACAGGGGGAAGAAAGAGGGACTCTATCATTTCGGATGTAATGGAGGCGTTGATCGGCGCGGTTTATCTGGACAGCGGGATTGATGAAGCGCGGAAGTTTATTGAGCGGTTTATTATGTCGGACTTAGAGCATAAGCAGCTTTTCTATGATGCCAAGACGATACTGCAGGAAGAGGTCCAGAGGGAAAACGGCGGTGGACTCAGATATGAATTGATTCGTGAGGAAGGGCCTGAGCATGATAAGAATTTTGTGGTTGAAGTGCTGGTAGATGACCGGAGGGAGGGAATCGGAAGAGGACATTCCAAGAAAGCGGCGGAACAACATGCGGCTTATGAGGCGCTGCTCAAAAGAAAAGGAATATCAAGAAAAGAGAAATAGATGAGGTACGTATGTATTTAAAAAGTATTGAGGTACACGGATTTAAGTCTTTTGCCAATAAGATAAATTTTAAATTTCACAATGGAATCACGGGTATTGTGGGACCGAACGGTTCCGGAAAGAGTAACGTGGCGGACGCTGTCAGATGGGTGTTGGGCGAGCAGCGCATCAAACAGCTTCGGGGCTCCTCCATGCAGGATGTGATTTTTTCCGGGACGGAGATGCGTAAGCCACTGGGATATGCTTATGTTGCAATCACACTGGATAATGAGGACCATCAGCTTGCCATTGATTATGATGAGGTGACGGTTTCCAGAAGGCTGTATCGGTCCGGTGAGAGTGAATATATGATCAACGGCACGGTCTGCCGTCTGAAGGATGTCAATGAGTTATTCTATGACACTGGAATCGGTAAAGAGGGATATTCGATCATCGGGCAGGGACAGATTGATAAGATTCTGAGCGGCAAGCCGGAGGAGCGCAGGGAGCTTTTCGACGAGGCGGCCGGTATTGTTAAATTCAAGCGCAGGAAATATGCGGCGCAGAAGAAATTAGAGGATGAGAAACAGAATCTCGTCCGTGTGAATGATATTCTGGCTGAGCTTGAAAAGCAGGTGGGTCCTCTGGAGAAGCAGTCTGAAAAGGCCAGGGTGTTCTTGAAGAAGAGAGAAGAGTTAAAGACGCTGGATGTCAATGTATTCCTTCTGGAAAATGTGCGTGTCCGACAGCAGCTTGCAGAGACAGATGAGAAGTTAAACATTGCAAGCGGCGACCTTGAGGAGACTACGAAGAGTTATGAGAATATCAAGGAGGAATATGAGCAGATTGTAAGCCGGATCGAACTGCTGGATCAGGCGATCGAGACGGCAAGGGCGACTTTGACAGACACCGGAGTGATGCGTTCCAAGCTGGAAGGCGAGATCAATGTCTTAAAGGAACAGATTCATTCGGCGGAGGGAAATGAGGAACATTTGCAGAGCCGTATCCGCAGCATAAGCGAGCAGATGGATGAAAGGGCTAAGGAGAAGGAGGGTATTCTGGCTGGCAAGGCTGAGACGGACGCAAAGCAGGAACAGTTAGAGCAGGCGCGGACAGAAGCCAGACAGCTTCTGGAGGAGACGCAAAGCAGAATAGAAGAGCTTAATAATAATATAGAAAACGGCAAGAATACTATTATCAATGCACTCAATAACCGTGCTACGATCAAGTCCAAGATGGGGCGTTACGACACCATGCTGGAGCAGATCAACATCAGGAGGGCGGAGTTGAATTCCCGATTGCTTCGGGCGAAGTCCGACGAGGCGGAGCAGACGGCAACGATTCAGAAACTGGAAGAAGAGTTTGAAGCCGTGGGCACCGCAATCAAGGAGCTGGGTGAGAAGCAGGAGACAATGGAGGAGCGGCTTGCACTTTTCAGAGAGGAGCTGGCCGGGCGTGACCAGAAGCTTAGGGACACCCAAGTGCTCTACCATCAGCAGAAATCCAAGCTGGAGGCGCTGGCGAACCTGACGGAACGCTATGAGGGCTACGGCGGCAGTGTTAAGGCAGTTATGGAGCGCAAGGCGGAGGAGAAAGGAATTATCGGCGTCGTGGCCGATATTATTCAGGCGGAAGCCAAGTACGAGACTGCCATCGAGACGGCGCTGGGTGGCAATATCCAGAACATTGTCACGGAGGACGAAGAGACCGCCAAGCGGATGATTGGTTATTTGAAGAAATCCAGGGCGGGACGCGCCACTTTTCTGCCGCTTACCAGTATCACCCATCCCCAGGAATTTAAGAATCCGGAGGCTCTGAAAGAGCAGGGCGTCATCGGTATGGCGGATGAACTGGTGAAGGTAGAGGAGAAGTACCAGAATGTGGCTAAGGCAATGCTTGGACGCATTGTCGTGGTGGACAATGTGGATCATGCCGTGAAGATTGCCAGAAAATTTGGCTATGGTATCCGGATGGTTACTCTGGAAGGAGAACTGCTTGTGCCGGGCGGAGCGATCAGCGGCGGCGCTTTCAAGAACAATTCCAATCTTCTGGGAAGACGCCGGGAGATGGAAGAGCTGAGTAAGAAGGTCAAACAGTATGTGGTGGAAATAGACAAGCTGTTAAATGATATCGAGGAGACGAAGCGGAACAGAAATAAGCTGCGTCTGGAGATTGAGGATATCAAGGGGCAGCTGCAGCGCAAGTTTATCGAGCAGAATACAGCCAGGATGAATGTGGCACAGGCCAGAGATAAGAAGAGCGAGACCGAGGAAGGTTTCGGCGAGTTACAGACTGAACAGCAGGATATTGAACTTCAGATCAAGGAGATTCAGGTCAATAAGGACGAGAGTGTCAGAGAATTGGAAGACTCCGAGGTATTGGAGAAGAATGTGGATGCCCAGATCACGGAATTTCAGAAAATGCTGGAGGAAAAGCGGGCGGAAGAATCAGAACAATCTGCCAAAGTTTCTGAGTGGGACGTGGAAGTCGAGAAGATGCGGCAAACAGCGGACTTCCAGAGACAGAATCTGGAGCGTGTGGAGGGAGAAATCACCAGACACAGGGCTGAACTGACAGAGGTACAAGAAGGGCTGCACCTGGGTAAGGAAGAGGTGGAGCGCAAGAAGGCGAGCATACTTGAGATCGAGAAGACGATCGCGTCCTCCTACACCGCGCAGACGGATGCGGAGACGAAATTAAAAGAAGACATTGCTCTCAAGGAAGAGCTTTCAGGCAAGCAGAAAAACTTTTTCAATACAAGGGAAGAATTGTCCGAGCGGATGTCGGCTCTGGATAAGGAAGTATACCGTCTGAACAGCCAGAGAGAACGTATGGAGGAATCCATCGAAACACAGATTAATTATATGTGGGATGAGTATGAGATTACGCTCTCGGATGCGGAGGCCATGAAGGATGAAGAGATGAATGACCTGCCCTCCATGAAGAAGGAGATCAGCGCATTAAAGGATGCCATCCGCAAATTGGGTGATGTGAATGTAAATGCCATTGAAGATTATAAAAACCTGATGGAGCGTTATACATTCATGAAGACCCAGCGCGATGATCTGGTGGAGGCGGAGAAGACGCTTCAGGGGATCATCGAGGAGCTGGATTCCTCCATGAGGAAACAGTTCAACGAGAAGTTTGCGCAGATCAACAGGGAGTTTGACAAGGTATTTAAAGAGCTTTTCGGAGGAGGTAAAGGTTCTCTGGAGTTGTTGGAGGATGAAGATATTTTGGAGGCAGGGATTCGTATTATTGCCCAGCCGCCAGGGAAAAAACTGGTGAACATGATGCAGATGTCCGGTGGTGAGAAGTCTCTGACTGCGATCTGTCTTCTGTTTGCAATTCAGAATCTGAAGCCTTCGCCATTCTGCCTTCTGGATGAGATCGAGGCGGCTTTGGACGAGAGCAACGTAGGCAGGTTTGCCAAGTATCTGCATAAGCTGACTAAGAACACGCAGTTTATCGTGATTACGCACAGACGAGGGACGATGGAGAAAGCGGACAGACTCTATGGTATCACGATGCAGGAGAAGGGTGTGTCGACACTGGTAAGCGTTAATTTGATCGATAAGGAATTGGATGACTGATGAGTGAAGAGAAAAAAGGTTTTTTTAGCAGATTAAAAGAGGGACTGACCAAGACAAGGAATAATATCGTACACGGCATAGACTCTGTTTTCAATGGATTCTCGAATATAGACGAGGATTTCTATGAGGAGCTGGAAGAGATTCTGATTATGGGGGATATCGGCGTGAAGGCCACCGATGCGATATTGGAAAGGCTGCGGGAGCAGGTCAGGGAGAACCATATCAAGGAGCCTGCTGATTGCAGGGAGTTTCTGATCCAGAATATCAAGGAACAGATGCAGGTGGGCGAGACGGCATATGCGTTCGAGGAAGAGCAGTCGATCGTCCTTGTGATCGGTGTAAACGGCGTAGGCAAGACTACCACGGTAGGCAAGCTTGCCGGCAAATTAAAAGGACAGGGAAGAAAAGTTCTGATCGCGGCGGCTGATACTTTCCGTGCGGCGGCAGGAGAGCAGCTTGGCGAGTGGGCTAACCGTGCAGGCGTGGATATGATAGGTGGAAGCGAGGGCTCCGACCCGGCCAGCGTGGTCTTCGACGCGGTGAATGCTGCGAGAGCCAGGAACGTAGACGTGCTGTTGTGTGATACGGCCGGAAGGTTGCACAATAAAAAGAACCTGATGGAAGAACTGAAAAAGATCAATCGGATCATTGACAGGGAATTTCCTGATGCCCATCGGGAGAATCTGGTAGTGCTGGATGCCACCACCGGACAGAATGCCCTGCAGCAGGCAAAAGAGTTCGGTGAGGTGGCGGACCTGACGGGTATCATACTGACGAAGATGGATGGGACTGCGAAGGGCGGTATCGCGGTGGCAATCCAGTCGGAATTGCAGATTCCGGTCAAGTATATCGGAGTCGGTGAGACGATAGAGGATTTGCAGAAGTTCGATGCGGATCAGTTTGTGGATGCATTATTTAATAAGACATGAAGAAGACATGAAGTTATACTAAGGCGTCAAAGAACGCCGCCTAAGTATAACTAAATCATGTCTGGGAGAATGCGTAAAGCATGCATTCTCCCTAATGGAAGGCCAGGGGTGAATGCATGTTTTTGTATTTTCCTTAAGGTTGTAGAGAGAGCTATCAGAGATAAAAAAGGAGCGGGATACAGAGATGAAGGAACTTTCTTTGGATAAATTTGAGGAGGCGTATGAGATTGTCAGGGAGGTGGCTTCCGAGACGAAGCTGGTGTACAGTGATTATTTCAGCGCACAGACGGGGAATAAGGTATATCTGAAACCGGAGAATATGCAGTTGACGGGAGCGTATAAGCTGAGGGGAGCTTATTACAAGATCAGCACTCTGTCAGATGAGGAGCGCGCGAAGGGATTGATCACGGCTTCAGCGGGCAATCATGCACAGGGGGTGGCTTATGCGGCCAAGTGTTATGGGGTGAAAGCAGTCATTGTGATGCCTACCACGACTCCGCTGATCAAAGTGAACCGCACGAAAGGGTACGGCGCGGAAGTCGTGCTTCGCGGCGACGTGTATGATGAAGCGTGTGCCTATGCATATAAACTGGCGGAAGAACACGGTTATACGTTCGTCCATCCTTTTGATGATCTGGATGTGGCTACCGGACAGGGAACCATCGCTATGGAAATTATCAAGGAACAGCCTCTGGTGGATTATATTCTGGTACCGGTGGGCGGAGGCGGCCTGGCTACCGGTGTCTCCACGCTGGCCAAGCTGTTGAACCCCAAGATCAAGGTGATCGGTGTGGAACCAGCGGGAGCCAACTGTCTGCAGGAGTCCATGCGGGCGGGGAAGGTAACGACGCTTGAACATATCAATACGATTGCGGACGGCACGGCGGTCAAGACGCCAGGGACGGATATTTTTCCGTATTTGAGTCAGAATCTGGACGATATTATCACTGTGGAAGACGAAGAGCTGGTGGTATCTTTCCTGGATATGGTGGAGAACCATAAGATGATTGTGGAGAACTCAGGGCTCCTCACGGTAGCAGCGCTGAAACATCTGGATGTAAAAAATAAGAAGATCGTGTCTATATTGAGCGGAGGAAATATGGATGTGATTACCATGTCTTCCGTGGTACAGCAGGGACTTGTGATGCGGGACCGGATCTTTTCGGTTTCTGTTCTTCTGCCGGACAAGCCGGGTGAGCTGTCCAGAGTGGCCGATGTGATTGCGAAACAGAACGGCAACGTTATCAAGCTGGAGCACAACCAGTTCGTGTCCATCAACCGCAATGCAGCGGTGGAACTGCGAATCACGATGGAGGCTTACGGGACGGAGCACAAGAATCAGATTATTGATGCGCTGCATAAGAACGGATATCAGCCGAAGGTTGTCAGGGCAAGTATATAAAAAATATATGTATCAGTCATGTATAATATCGAAACGGCAGGCCGAAGTCCGATTTACTGTACAGATTAAAAAACAGATCAGGAAAAGAATTATGAAACGGGCTGTTTTGGGTTAGAATGTATTATATATCAAAACTGGGGATTGTTTAGAAAATATTGAAGGGTATTATTTACTGTCAATGTCATATTATTAAGCCGGACGCTGTGTACTGGTTTAATAATATGACATTGATTCACAGTCGAAATGTGCAGATGCCTTTACTGAATATGTGCGTGGGGAATTTTCTGAATGAAGAAGAATAAAAAAAAATCAAAAGAATTAAAAAGAAGCAAGACAGAGTGGATAAAGAAATATATTATTATAACAGCAGCAGCTTTTGTCTATGCGGTCGGCGTGAGTCTGTTCATTGATCCGAATGATATGGCTCCTGGTGGATTAACCGGCGTTGCGATTATTCTTAACAGGCTGGTTCCGGTCAGTACCGGTACCTTGATTTTGCTACTCAATATTCCGATCCTGATTTTTGCAGTGTGGAAGTTCGGAATGAGCTTTACAATTTCGACGATCTATGCCACGGTATGGACTTCCATATTTACCAATATTTTATCTGGTGTGGGAGCGGCAACTGATGATAAACTGTTGGCAGCAGTAGCGGGAGGCATCTTACAGGCGATAGCCATCGGTGTGATTTTCAGGGCCGGAGCGACTACCGGGGGCGTGGATATTATTGTAAAGGCATTGAAATTAAAGCTTCCTCATTTGAAGACGGGAAATCTGTTTCTTATGATTGATGCTGTGGTAGTGACATTGTCGGGGATCGTTTTTCGGAATATCAATGCTGCCCTGTATGCGGCGGTGGTAGTGGGATGCTGCTCGGTGACGCTTGATGTTGTATTATATGGAAGGGATGAAGCCAAGCTCTTGTATATTATCAGTGATAAGCCCGAACAGATTACGAAGCGCATTCTGGAGGAACTAGATATCGGAACGACCTATATCAGTGGACGCGGCGCCTACAGTGGTACTGAGAAACAGGTGATCATGTGTGCCATGAAGAAGACTGTATTTCCACGCGCGGAAAAGATTGTGAGAGAAGAAGATCCAGATTCCTTTATGATTGTCACGAGTGCGACGGAGATATTCGGAGAGGGCTATAAGAGCTATTTCAGCGAGCGGATTTAAGGAGAGAGAGCCTATGCAGGATATGAATTTTCGGAGCAAGAGACATAAGAAAAGACGCAGGAGAAGCGAGAACGGGATACTGATCGGTTCGATCATATTATGCCTGGTAACCTTGTCGGCTATTACGATTTGCCTGATCATGGTGTTTAAGTACCGTTCCGTACAGATGGAAAATACGGTAGTTATGAATGAACTGGAATCCATCCGGATGGACGAGACGGTTACCTATACGCAGGGTGAGGTGGATGCCATGATTGCTAATGCGGTGACAGAAGCCACTGACAGGACGACAGACAGTGTAAGGTCAGAGTTCTTGAATCAGTTGAAGGAATTGATGTCTTCCGGTGATGGAACGCTAGAAATGCTTCGGTTCTTCTATCCGGATGAGATCGTCCTGGCGGATGAGGGGAAATACCATTTCTTCCCGATCTCGGATGAGCTGGCTCATCATACATATGATCTGGATAAATTCATCAAAGACGATAACCAGGTTATGAATTATTACAATGATGGCAGTTGGACTACCCGTAAAGGAATAGATGTGTCTAAATATCAGGAAGAGATAGACTGGGAACAGGTGGCAGACGACGGTGTGGAGTATGCTTTTATCAGAGTGGGAATCAGAGGTTATACAAAGGGAGAAATCCTGGAGGATGAAAATTTTGAGGACAATATAAAAGGAGCACTGCATAATGATATTGCTGTAGGCGCATACTTTTTCTCACAGGCAACCAGCATGGAAGAGGTTGAGGAGGAAGCGCAATTTGTGCTGGATGCACTTGAGCCGTATGATGTGCAGTATCCGGTTGTTATCGATGTGGAGGCGGTCTCGAACGCTAATGCCCGCACAAAGGATCTGACGAAAGAGGAGCGGACGCAGTATTGCATTGCTTTCTGTGAAATGATTAAGGAGGCGGGATATACGCCGATGATCTATGGCAATATGAAGAGCTTTATGATTATGCTCGATTTAGGGCAGCTGGAGGCGTATGATAAGTGGGTTGCCTTCTATGATGAACCGATGTATTATCCTTATGAATTTAAGATCTGGCAGTACACGGATAAAGGAAGAGTTGCAGGGATAGAGAAGGAAGTGGATCTGAATATAAGTTTTGAGACCGTGGTGGATGAATAGGAGAGCGGCGGGCTGAGGAAGGGCATAACCATGCCTTTTATAGGAATTAGTGTCTGGGAAGGCATGGAGGTGCAAGTGTGACGCAGGAATTTGTACAGTATGAAAAGACGGGATATCTTGAGGAGCCTTTTAAGATTTTCCATCTGAGGGATTGTACGGAGTTGTCGTTTGATTTTCATTATCATGAGTTTTATAAGATCATTTATTTCATGGATGGTGCGGTGGATTATAAAGCTGAGGGGAAAACGTATCACTTAAAACCGCATGATTTCGTTATGGTGGGTTCCAATGTCATACACAAACCTGAGATTGACAGGACAGTGCCTTATGAACGGTATATTATATATCTCTCGGAGGATTTCCTGTCGGAGAGTGATGGGCGGGGCGGGAGCTTGAAATACTGCTTCGAGGAGGCTGAAAGATTACAGAGGCGGGTGGTGCACTTTACACCGGAGAGCTATGAAGAAATTGTCGGATGTCTGCTTCGTATGGAGAGGATCGCGAAGCAGGAGGAGGCATATATGAATGAATTGCTTCTGAAAAGCGCGTTTCTGGAATTTATGGTGCTGTTTAACAGAAATGTGATGGGACAGCCCATGGCTTTTACCACGACTGCGGTTTACCATGAAAAAGTTATCGATGTGATCACCTATGTTCAGGAACATCTGGCAGAAGAAATCAGTGTGGACACACTGTCCAAGAAGTGTTATGTCAGCAAATATTATCTGATGAGGCAGTTTAAGGAGGCCACAGGATATTCCATTCATCAGTATATCAATGAGAAGCGGATTCAGGCGGCCAGGAGAATGATTCTGTCCGGAATGCCGGCATCCAGGGCTTGTTATGAGTGCGGATTTCGGGATTATTCGACGTTTGCGAGACGATTTAAGATGATCGTGGGAGTGGCGCCTTCGAAGTATAGCAGGTGAGAATATGAAGTGATCTAGCCCAGGGCTTTGGATACAGTTCACGG
>CAYXKS010000072.1:0-12547 GCA_964465725.1 uncultured Bacteroides sp.
CATGAGGTGCAAGTAAGAAAGGATCGACAAGGAAGAGGGGAGAAACCAGGATATGGACAACAACACAAATTTAAGGAGAGACACGCCGGTCTTGTATCTGGTAGTACCCTGTTATAACGAGGAAGAAGTGATCGGTAGATCGGCGCAGGTACTAGGGGACAAGATACGTCGCCTGCAGAGGGCGGGACGTATTGCGACAGGCAGTAAGGTCATGTTTGTTAATGATGGCAGTCGGGACAATACCTTGCGGTTGCTGCATGAGGCGGCCGCCCGTGACGCAATATTTTCGGTAGTCAGCTTGTCTGGCAATTACGGCCATCAGAGTGCTATTCTGGCAGGCATGATGACGGCAAGGCGCTATGCGGATGCGGTGGTGACCATTGACGCGGATTTACAGCAGGATATCGAGGCGCTGGATAAATTTCTTGACAGCTATATGGCAGGCAGCGAAGTGGTGTATGGCGTACGTAACGACCGGCATTCGGACGGCCTTTTTAAAAAGGGGACGGCGACGTTATATTACAATCTGATGCATCTTCTGGGCAGCCGTGTCATCACCAATCATGCGGATTACCGACTGATGTCCCGCAAGGCGTTAGATGCGCTGGCGGAATATAAGGAAACGAACCTTTTCTTAAGGGGGTTGATCCCGACCATGGGATTTCCATCGGATGTAGTTTACTTTGACGTCAAGGCCAGAGAGGCCGGGCATTCCAAATATACGCTGAGCAAGATGATGACGTTGGCGCTGGACGGTATTACATCTATGAGTATCAGGCCTCTGCGTATGATCAGCATACTGGGTTTTTTCGTCTGTGTATTCAGTTGTATCATGTTGGTCATCAATCTGGTAGACTGGGTGCAGGGCAATAACGTGCCTGGTTATACGACGACTATGACGGTTTCACTGCTGATTGGCGGGATCACGCTGTTTTCGCTGGGCATTATCGGTGAATATATCGGTAAGATCTATATGGAGACGAAGCACAGGCCGCGCTATATCATAGATACGTTTGTGTGGAAAGAAGAGAAGCCGGCGGCGGAGGATACTGCTGTGCATGCGGAAGACCCGCAGAAGCTGCCGGAAGAGTCGTAAGGATAAGGAGCTATAGGGAGGAACAGGCCGTATCATGGTAAAAACAGATATACATGCGGACGATTATGCATTGACACCCAATACTTCCCGTGACATGCTGACCTGTATGAAAGATGGTTGGCTGGACAGTATCAGTGTGGTGCCCAATATGTCCTGCTTCGAGGAATGCATGAATATGCTTTATAAGGAGATTCCTGATTTGCCTTTTTTGCCCGTGATGTCGGTGCATCTGGATTTCGTGGAGGGACGATGTCTTGCGGGAAAGGAGGAGGCGCCCTTTCTTATCGCAGACGGGGGACAGGACGACCGTATGGGGCTATCCTGGGGCGGTGTCTTTGCCTTATCCTATTTGCCTTGGAAGCGCAAGGCGGCCAAAGAGCAGCTTAAGAAGGAAATCCGGGCGCAGATACGGACTGCGTGGCAGGCGATCGAATCTGCAATGCATATTGCACAAAAACATGGGGTTGCCTGCAGACAGAAGGGGTTGCGCATTGATTCTCACCAACACGCCCACATGATTCCGGTAGTATGGGAAGCGCTTACGGAAGTGCTTGCTGAGGAGAAATACAAGATAGAGTATATTCGTAATTCCAGGGAAATGATGGGCGCCTTTATTGCACAGCGATCGCTCTGGAAGACCTACAGGCCAATCAACTTTGTGAAGAACAGGCTCCTGTCACTCTATTCCCACAAGGTGGATCGTTACAGTAAGTCGCACGGGCTTGAACAGATGTATCTGTGGGGACTGATTATGAGTGGTTGTATGGATTATGACAGAATTGTCGTTTTGTATCCAAGAATAGCCAGAAAGGCCCGGCGGGAGAATCGGACACTGGAGATCCTTTTCCATCCGGGGCTTACGCTGCCGGAGGAAGTGACGGCGGAGATCGGCCGGGAGGCCGCCGAAGAATTTTATCTGCGGCCAGATCGGCATGTGGAAATGGAGGCAGTGGGCCGGATCAGAGAACTTACTGGTATCTCTTAAGTTCTTCCACCTCGTTCCACAGGATATTCATGAAGTATGCGGCGCCTTCGCCACTCAGATGGTCGGAGTCGGAGAAATACTGCAGGTTCTCGCCGAATCTTTCATCGTGGGAATAATCGTAATAATTGACACCTGTGTCGGTTGCTATGGCGGTGACGGTCTCCCGGAATTCCTGCAGGAAATCCTGCGAAACCAGGTCATTATAATATTTCGAGAACGGTGTGGTGATCAGTACGGGTGTGATCTTGTGTTCATGACAATAAGCGATGATCGCGCGCAACTCTTCTGACCGTTCCGGCATAAAATACGTTTCTTTGTTGTCAAAATGCCTGCTGTAGCGTTCCTGTGCCCTTCTTGCGAATTCCGCCACATCAACGCCTTCCCCTTCGGCATGTGCGATCAGGACAGGATCAAGATTGGGAAACAATTTCATGATATCCTGACCGGCGGAGAGGATCGGCAGCCTGTTGGTGATAATATCCACATAAGGGTCGTAATTGGGGATATTTTCCGGGGACAGGAAATGGTAATAGCGCAGGCTCATCGCCTGGGCCTCCGAGGCGTTGGTCACTTCATTGTTAAAGGAGAAGTAAGAGACCGGGATGAACATGACGCTGTTCTCTTCCATATTTTCGCCGTACTCTTTCAGCATACCGTAGTCGTAGTCAAAACTCTGGCTGGTGTTGGCAAAATTAAAGCATATGAATCCTCTGGTCGTGATGCCCTCAACCGTATCATAGATAAAATCAGAAGCGCCATGGGAACTGCCGAGATTGGCAATGTGAATCTCACAGTATTCCCGCCCGACTGTATGATATTTATAGAATTCCATGTATTTTTGCTCGTCAATTATTTTGTACGGCTTGTTCAACAGAATGATCACAAGTACTGCGGTTGCAGGAATCAGGATACACTTCAACGCAAAACGTATGACATCATATCTTTTTTTCATAACAATTTTCCTTTCTGCCCGGCATATTCGAGGTTAAAACTGGAAATAGATAAATTCAGTTGCCACGCCTTTGGCGGAAAACAGTGCAATAACTACCAGAAACAATACGTATACGGGCCAGCGGATAAAGAATTTCTGCTTGGAAAACGCGGCGATCACATCCCCTTTCAGGGAAAGAATGTCATAGACTGTAAGTACGAATATGGACAGCACCATGCCGATGGCGGCGATGGGCGAGATGCCGATACAGGAGATGCCGGTCTGCAGGTAGTTTAGCGGTCTCTCGATGTCCCAGAAAAGCCGGGAAATAATCCACTGTGCATCCTGTATGCTGTTTGCACGGAAGAAGATCCAGGTAAAGCACAGCAGGAGAAAGGTTATGGGTAGCTGCCACCAGTGCTTGTGCCGTCCGACTTCTACGCCTTTGCGTTTTTTCGGATACAGTAACGTCTCTACAACCTGCAGCAGCCCGTGGATGCCGCCCCACAGTAGATAGGTAAGGCTGCTGCCGTGCCAGAAACCGCTGACGAGGAAGGTCAGAAGCAGATTCAGGCAGTGTCGCCATTTCGGCACCCGGTTACCACCCAATGGAATATAGACATAGTCCCGGAACCACGTGGACAGCGAAATATGCCAGCGGCTCCAGAATTCCCGAATGGAGAAAGAAAGGTAGGGACTCTTAAAGTTGGTCATCAGTTCGATGCCAAACAGCTTGGCGCACCCGATGGCGATATCGGAGTAACCTGAGAAATCGCAGTAGATTTCGATGGCAAACATCAGCGTGGCCATGACAAATGCCATTCCCACGTAAGACTGTGCGTTGTCGTAGATGCTGTTGACGGTGACGGCCAGCACGTCGGCAACGACCAGCTTCTTATAATAACCCCAGGCCATCAGTTTCAGGCCATAGGTTACGTTCCCGTAGTCAAAAGGGCGTTTTTTCTTATATTGGGGCAACAGACTGTCAGCTCTGCCGATGGGGCCAGCCAGAAGCTGCGGGAAGAAAGACACAAACAGGGCATAATAGCCGAAGTGTCTCTCCGCCTTGATTTTGCCGCGGTATACGTCGATCAGATAGCCCATGGACTGGAAAAAGTAGAACGAGACGCCGGCTGGCAGCAGGATAGAAAGCGTAATCGGCTGCAGGGAGAGCCGGCCTGCCGCGCTCATTGCATTCAGCCGGGCGATTATAGGATTGGCGGTTTTATAGACAAGCAGGATGCTGACCAGCGGAAGGACCCCGCCCCACAGGCAGAGTTTCCGGCGGGCCGTGGACGGCGCGTCTTCCAGGCCGAGGGCCAGCGCATAGGTCAGGCCGGTGGTAGCAAGCAACAAAAGACCGTATCCTACATGAAGATTCATATAAAATGCGTAACTTGCAAGAAGCAAAAACACCCAGCGGTATTTGTGCGGAACAAGATAGTACAGGAGGAATACGATTGGCAAAAAAACGGCAAATGCCATTGAATTAAATAACATGAAAAAATCCCCTTATAAAACGTTTTTGATCGTATAAGAAATTGTACCGCATCTTTTGGTATTGTGCAAGAAAACGGTTTCTTAATTATCTCTTAATTATTGCCTGATTGCCGCCGACTATGCACTGCTGTGCGCCATTCCTTTCATTGACATCAAAATAATATTTATATATACTTACATATAAAGTTTTTGTAGCGGGTTAAGATAATTCCTATATAGATACATTTCGTTTGTTTTAAAGGAGACTGCCGGATGCTTACGATCATAATAAGCTGGTTTTATATTTCACTTATCTGTGTGCTGGTCGGGCTTGGCGTACTGAGTCTGGTGAAGGACAGGTGTTTTTCCCTGGTCTATTGCCTGATCGCGGGTATAATAGCGATCACTGTTTATGTGCAATTTTTCAGCATTTTTGCCAGGATTGGGGCCTGTGCCCACCTGTTGCTTCTGGTGGCGTCTGCGATGATTGGTTGGAAGATGCGCACTAAAGTTTTGCTGTTATGGCGCACGTATCGTCCAATCCTGTTTTCCTGGGAGGGGTTCTTTTACGGCTGCTTTCTTTTACTGATCGCATTTTTTACTTCGCGGGGTGAATTTCATACAGATACTAATATTTATCATGCGGCGGCGATCCGCTTATATGAAGAATATGGGCTGATCAAAGGTGTTGGCAACCTGCAGCTTCATTACGCCTACAACAGTTCTTATCTGGCGTTTGCTTCCATCTTTAGCCTGAAATGGCTGTTCGGGCGGTCTTTGCATACTACCACAGGTTTTCTCGAAGTGATCATGTGCCTGTACGCCTTCCACGGGTTGAAGGACTTCAGACAACATGACAATCACATTGCGGATATGATGAAAGTCGGCATTCTATTCTATACGCTGGTCAATGTGACGCGCAGCATGTCTCCGGCCACAGATTATGCCACTATGTACTTTGTGCTTTTTATTATCACGGCGTGGTGCGATAATCTGTTTGAAGAGGACTCGGATGTCACAAATTTCGCCTTGTTGTCGGTGGCGTCCGTGTTTGTGGCCACTTTTAAGTTCTCCGCGTGCCTGCTCGTGCTGGTGGCGGTCTATCCGGCGTGTTGTCTGATCAAAAAGAGAAGATGGAAAGCGATCGTCTGCTACCTGCTTTGTGGTTGCGTGATCCTATGTCCTTTTCTGATCAGGAACTATCTCATTTCCGGCTGGCTTCTCTACCCTCTGGACAGCATTGATCTTTTTGAACCGCAGTGGAAGGTGCCTAAAGAATATCTGTTGCATGATGCCAATCAGATCAAAGTCTGGGGGCGCTGCCTGTATGATGTGGACAAGGTGGATTTGCCGGTCCGGGAATGGTTCCCTGTCTGGTGGGAGCACCAGTTTCGCTATGAAAAGATGTTTCTTGGCGCAGTTGTGCTCAGCACGATTTTGCAGCTTGTGATGTTGTCTGTAAGAGTCCTACGGAGACGAAAGCTGCGGCCGCAGATGGCTGTGTTGCACCTGGCGATATGGGCCAACATTGCGGTATGGTTCTTCATGGCGCCTTTTATTCGGTATGGTCTGGCATTTCTGTTTGGGGTGATCATGATTGCGGTGGGGGAATATCTGAGTGAGAGCAAGCGTGGCCTGTACAGTATTGTGTCGGGAAGTTTGGTGTTTTGTATTTTTCTTTCGGTCAGTCCCTACTGGGATCAGTATGTAACGGATGCGGGCGTTTTTGTCAAACATAATCTGAGGGAGCCTTATTATATCGTGCAGAAAGATTACGACAGGGGAAATATGGACAGTTGTGAGATCAACGGGAACCGGATTTATTTCTCGACCGGGGAGGAAATCAATAGCTATCACGTCTGTCCGGGAACGTGTTATAAGCCGATGCTGGAGAGAAGTACGCTGATCGGAGATCGGATTGAAGACGGATTCCGGGCGCGGTAAGAGAGAAGAGTAGGAGATACCGATGGGAATCACATCATTTTATTTTCTGTGTTTTTTTGCGGCGATTTTGATCGTATATTATAGTGTTCCGGCCAGGTTGCAGTGGGGATTGCTCTTGATTTGCAGCGTGGCGTATTATCTGCTTGCCGGCAATGGTATGCTGATTCTGTACCCGATAGTGTCCGTAACGGCCTGTTACGGCGGCATCCGGTTGCTGTCGCTATTTCCCGCCGAGGCCACTTCGAGGCGGCGGGGGATCCTGGCGGTGACGATCCTAGTGAATATCGGTATTCTGGTGATACTCAAGTATGTCAATTTCGGCATCTATACAATCGACGGTATTGCCAGATTGTTCGGAAGTTCCAGGACGCTGATTGAAAGTGTGGATTTTCTGATTCCTCTGGGGGTTTCTTTTTATACTTTTTCTCTGTTGGGCTATGTAGTTGATGTGTATTACGGCATTGCCCGGCCGCAGGAAAACTATCTGAAACTGATGTTGTACGGCCTGTATTTTCCGGTTGTCATATCCGGACCGATTTTAAAATACAGAGAGCATGGGGAGCAGTTTTTTGAACCGCACCGGTTTGACTATCGAAAGGTGACACGGGGCCTGCAGCGGATGCTGTGGGGCTTTTTTAAGAAACTGGTGATCGCCGAGCGGCTGGGTACGCTGGTGGATACGGTATACGGTGGATATGCAAGCTATCCGGGGGCATATATCTGGTTTGCGACTGTCTGCTACGCTTTCCAACTTTATACGGATTTTTCCGGTTGCATGGATATCGTGCTGGGGCTGTCAGAAAGTCTGGGAATTCTGTTGCCGGAGAATTTCCAGACACCCTTTTTTTCCAGGAGCGTGGCAGAGTACTGGCGTAGATGGCATATCACCCTGGGGGTATGGATGAAGGAGTACGTGTTCTATCCGCTGCTGCGGTCGCCCTTTTTTACGAAACTGAACAAGAACTGGCGGCAGAAATTCGGTAAGAAGAGAGGCAAGCAGTATGCTACGTTTCTGGCGATGTTCCTGCTCTGGTTGACGGTCGGCATCTGGCATGGCGGCGATTGGAAATTCGTGATCGGTTCTGGCCTGCTGCACTGGGCTTATATCGTGGCGGAGGAATTGCTCGCGCCGCCCTGTGGCCGCCTGCTGCAGAAACTGCATATGGATGCCGACGGCAGGACAGTCAATTTTTTCCGTATGCTGCGGACGTTTCTGCTGGTCTGTGTCGGGGATCTGTTTTTCCGCGCCGCAACGGTGGGAGACGCCTTTGCTATGCTGGGTAGGGCGGTATCCGTGTGGAACCCGGCAGTGCTCTGGAATGGCGCGCTGTTTGATTTGGGTCTAGAGTGGACGGAGATGGGAATTGTCTTGTTTGCGCTGCTGCTGTTGCTTGGTGTGTCCTTGCTGCAACAGAAAGGTTCCGTCAGAGAACGGATCGGCGGGTATGCGCTGCCGGTGCGTTGGGCAATCTGGTATGCGCTGTTGTTCGCGATCATCCTGTTTGGATGTTACGGGCCGGGATACAGTGCGGGAGAGTTTATCTATCAGGGATTTTAAGATTCTTGGAGCGGTATCTGGCAAAGAGAGGGGATTTATGATAGAATAAAAAAAGATATACGACGATACAGCAAAGACGCCAGGAAAGGTTGAGACATAAGAAATGGATAAGATAGCGGTTTTGATTCCATGTTATAATGAGGAGAAGACGATTGCCAAGGTGGTCCGGGATGCGAAGGCGGCTTTGCCGGAGGCGGTGGTATATGTGTATGATAATAATTCCAGTGACCGTACGGTGGAACTGGCGAAAGAGGCCGGCGCGGTCATACGACATGAGTATATGCAGGGTAAAGGCAATGTGATCCGCCGTATGTTCCGTGAGGTGGAGGCCGAATGCTACATTATGGTGGATGGAGATGATACCTACCCTATGGAGTATGCCGCGGATATGGTGGACAAGGTGCTTCATCGCAATGCGGATATGGTGGTGGGGGACAGACTTTCTTCCACTTACTTTACGGAGAATAAAAGGCCGTTCCATAATTTCGGCAACACCATTGTGCGCAGCAGCATTAACAGACTGTTTAATTGCGAGATCAAGGACATTATGACCGGATATCGGGCGTTCAGCTACGGGTTTGTGAAGACATTCCCGGTGCTGTCCACCGGGTTTGAGATCGAGACGGAGATGACGATCCATGCGGTTTATAACAATCTGCAGATTGAGAATGTGATCGTAGATTACAGAGACAGACCGGAGGGCAGTGAATCCAAGTTAAATACTTTTTCAGACGGATTTAAGGTGATCAGGACGATTGTGAAATTGTACAGGGACTATAAGCCGTTGGGATTTTTCGGGATGTGCGCGGCTATTCTCTCGCTGGTCGCCGTGATTATGTTTATCCCGATCCTGATCGCCTATCTTGATACTGGCCTGGTGTTGCGGTTCCCAACATTGTTCGTTTGCGGTTTTATCGGTTTGGCGGCCCTGCAATCGCTGTTCGCGGGACTGATGCTTTCGAATATGGCGCTGAAGAACCGCAGGGATTTCGAGTACAGGTTGACGCTGGTGACCCGCAGGCTCAGGAGGGAAGAGTAATAACAGGGACGGAACTGGATAAAGAGCAGCTGGCTGTATTACGTGCTTCCTGCCGCAACTGATAAACCAGATAGACGGTATCCCCGGCCGTAAAGGTGTCGACCGTCTCGCAGGACGCGCCATAGGTGTGGCGGAAATACAGGATGACAGGGTGTTCTTCATTATGGGGGGCATCCTGCAGGATAAAGTATACATGGTCGTTGTCCACCAAGGTTTGATCAAAGTCGCTGATGCCATGCCGCGCCAGTTTCGTCCTTGTGTTGGGATTGAGGATAACTCCCCAGTTTGTATATACAAAATTATTATACGCGTCTAAGTTCAGGTCAAAGGGCGACTCACAGTAGTATTCTAGTGTTCCCGAATTGTAAGTCCATATGTAGAGATTGTCCGGATGGGAGTGGCAGTAGTCTTTTAACTGTTCCCAGGTTTCCTGATGCGTATGATAGTTGTCGTCCACGTTGTTTTTCGTTATGATAAGAGAGCCGAGACTGAGGGTGGCGATAACCGGCAGGATCAGGCTGTAACGTCGGGATTTCTCCAGTCTGAGCAGGTTGAACGCGAGCAGAATGCCGAACAGGACGGCATAGTCGACCGTGATTAACGGTTGTATGATGCGCTTAGGAAAGCGGCCTTCATACAGAACATAGCCCCAACTGACAAAGCGTCCGATCAGATAGGAAAGAAAGACGAAAAGGGCGCTGCGGTTTTTTTGCAGCAGGATTAAGAGAAACGTGATCACGGCCAATAGAGCAACCAGGAAGTTAGCGGGTTGCATACCATCTTCATAGAGGAAAACAGTGACGCTACCAATGACAACATTTTTCAGACGTTCCCGGATGCCCGTACGGGCCAGATAACATTCCTTGGCGATGTCATGCATCTGTTTCCAGTCTTCCACTGACATACCGTAGCCGATATACGGAGCGCCGTTGCGGCGATAGTTATATTCTTCCTCATCGATACCGAGGGATGTAAGTTTATCGGCGCATTCTTCATATTCTGGCCAGGTATAGAAATCCCCCACCCGTTCCCGATAATGGTTGATTTTTTTAAAATCTGTCCACTGTTGTTCCGAGTAGGCGGCTGCGTCCGCCCCATAGAGAAGCGCCATACCGAGAAGTAGGATACCGGCAAACCCCAGAAATTTGCCGGGAATCTGGGTATAACCGTTTTGATTGGCGTGGACTGCTTTGGCAAGCCAGAGCATACCTGCCATGGGCAGCATGAGATAGAGAATGTTCTGCCGCATACTGAAAGCGGTCCAGGCGAAGAGAAAGGTGGGGACGTTACTCTTAAGAAAAGCCGATATACGTCCGTTACTTCGTGTAGTGGTGAAGCAGAAGATCGCTGTGGCCGCTGCCAGGCCGGCGGTGGTAGTATACTGCGCCTCGGAGAGCACATTTACGTCTACGATCAGGAAAAGAATACATGCGATGGCCAGGGCAGGCTTCCAGAATGCGTCGGGACTACTGTGCCGTTGCCATAACTGCAGGCTGCGCCGGTAAACGGCATAGAGACAGGCAATCTGCACGCTGTGCATAAACAGCCCGTACCAGGGGATAAAACTACATAGCAGATACAGCCTGGAAAGCAGCCAGGATAACGGATAAAGGAAAAAAAGGACATGAGCGTCCGGATAACCAAGATAAGCGCCGGACAGGGTGCTGTACATACCCCAGTCGTCGTTGATACCGTCTACCGGCCCGATCCACAACAGTTCAATGCAATAGAACAGGATGAGGAAGATGAGAAAAAGAAGCCTTCCGGGACACGAGGAGGAAATCTGTGCGGAGAACTTGCATCTGCGGTTTTGGGACAGAAATGGCGGAGGCGTAACAGGTTGCGCACCCTGATTGACAAATGACATAGGCGATTCCTTTCTTTTGTAGAGAGCTATTGCTACGAATATTTCTAATTTTTTATTATATACTATAATAAGGGAGTGTGACAAATAGAAATACAATTCTTAAGATTTGCGGAAGGTTTTTTTAATAAATGGAAAGACCGCTACTCAAAAAGGATAAAAAGTGATATGTTATATAGGACAAAGTGATGGCGAAGGACTGCCAGGGCTGTTACGATGGGGAGAATTTATGGGAAAGGCCAGGAGGTCGAGGGATGAATAACAGAGAAAATAACAGGAGAAGAGGAAGATACAACAGCAATGTATTGCTGCTCACGGTGATGATCGGTTTCTGTATTCTGGCGATTATCGAAATAATTTACGGCCAGGCACAGGTAAGGTTGCAGAAAGAGAGAATGACGCTGGAACAGGAAAACCACGATACGGTTCAGGAACTGAAAGCGGAATGGGATCAGTTAAAAGGCGATCCGAATGTGGGGACGGAGGAACCGGCTACGGCGGGCGAAGAACAGGTAAACACCGGTGAGACAGGGAAGACGCTGACCAATACTGAGCCGACTCAGGATGCGACAGAGCCGGCCTCTGCGACAGATAACGGCCAGCAGACAATCTCGCAGAACGCGCCGGATGAAAAGCAATACGACATGCAAATCGTCTTTATGGGAGACAGCATTCTGGATCACGAACGGGAAGACCATGGCGTCGCTTCCCTGATTTCGGATGCCTGCAATGCCAAAGTGTACAATATGTCAATGGGAGGGACGACCGCAGCCCTCCTGCCGGGTGAGATGAGCGGATTTGAGAACTGGGATTCCAGAAGCCTCCTTGGGCTGGTTCATGCCATACGGGGGGAGATCAGTACGGATATTTTCAACGGGTATAATGCAGAGTGGATCCTGAAAGAATGTGATTTTGACAAGACCGATTACTTTGTAATCGAGTATGGGATTAACGATTTCCTGACACGTAAGATTCCGCAGAGCAAATATCTGGCCAACGGCGATACGCTGGATGTGAGGGAAACGGGCACATATTCCGGAGCGCTACAGACGGCGGTGACGCTGCTGCGCGAACGGTTCCCAAATGCAAAGATCCTGTTAATCGCTCCGCACTTCTGTCAGTTTTTTGATGCAGATAAGTTCATAGGAGACGCATATAGCGCGGATTATGGATACGGCACCCTGGTGGAGTTCTCCAGGTGTACGGGGTATGTATACGAACAGAACAAGGATAATAATGTCCTGTTCTACAATGCCATGGAGGAGAGCGGCATAGATGCATACAATGCCGATAGGTATCTGGAGGATGGAGTGCATCTGACGGCCGAGGGGCGCAAGGTGTATGCGGACTATGCGATCCGGCTGATTATGGGAGATTTCTATCCACAGGAATAAGAAGAACCGGGTTCACTAGTGTCATACTAGGCTGGAAAGCATGAATAGGAAGAGAAGAGATCAGGGCTACTGCTTGCAGTAGGCCCTGATTTTATAATAAGCGCATAAAAGAACCAGAAAGACCGGCGATGATACGTATCCGCTTTTACCGCGGGAATTATGAAGCGAAAAGTTGAGGTTTTTTCTAATGCTTTTTAAAGAGTATTGTGTTATACTAAATCATAATTGAGTTAACGACAAAGTACCTATACATGAGG